>CBESOB010000144.1:0-7502 GCA_965530995.1 uncultured Flavobacteriaceae bacterium | reverse complement strand
AAAAAAAAAAAGTTTAAAAACAAAAAAGTTATTAATAATACTGAGACCATCTTGAAGAGAGCGGATTTAGTGAAGTTCGCGAAATCGAAACCGGATATTGCCTTGGCAGAGATAGACAGGCAAACGATTGATATCGAGATCGATCAAGTAAAAGAGGCATTACCAGAACCTACAGAAGAAGAGAAATTACGGGATGAGCAATATCGTGAAGCACAAGAACGGAAGAAAAAACGAAGAAAGATCATTATAACATCTGTTATAGTCGCATTTGTGGTTATTGGATCGATCATTGGATTGACGGCATATTATGGATTTAACACCTTAAAGGATAATGTTTTTGGGCATCCAAGCAAGGAGTTGTTAGAAGGTGAATGGATACGAAGTGAATATGGGGCTCCTGGTGTGACAATTACGACACCAAAAGTACTTGCACGTGTACCTTCTGAAATACCCGAGCATCTAAAGAATGAGTTGACGAGTTCTAAATTTGAATATGGTAGCCTCTTAGAATCATTTAATATATCGGTGAGCTCCACGGTTTACACAAAAGAAGACACGGAAATTGATATTGAAAAACAAATTGATGGTGTTTTGAAATTCATGGAGTCTCAAGGTGTACAGAATCTCTTAGTTCAAAAAGATAAGTTTGTTACACCTAATGGCGCCGAAGGATTAAAGACTTACGGTAGTGGCGAAATACCAATATCAGGGACTGATAAATTTGGTGTTGGGAATTATATTTTACTCAATTTTTCGGCACAAAATGTGCTGCAACAAATAGTCATTATATGGCGAGATGGTGACGCATATGCCAAGGAAATGGTTGATAGAATAGTGAATTCTATAGAGCTTAAAAAAGAAGAAAAGAAACAAGAAGAAAAAAGCTAATGTTCGATAATTTTGAATTTGTAAATCCTGGTTTCTTTTGGTTGCTAATAGTGCTTCCATTGGCTTTGCTATGGTACATAATCAAAAGAAAAAAGCAAACGGCAGATCTTAAGATATCTAGTTTGAAAGGCTTCAAGGCAACCCCAGCATTGTTACCCAAATTAAAACCACTTTTGTTTTTCTTGAGATTGTTGGCTTTAGCCTTGCTCATTGCGGCATTAGCAAGGCCAAGAACTGCTGAGGTTTCTACGAAGACTAAAACCACTCGTGGTATCGATATCGTAATGGCAATAGATGTGTCCGCTAGTATGTTGGCAAGGGATCTTCAGCCAAATCGGCTGGAAGCGTTGAAAAGTGTAGCTGCTGAATTTATAATAGGAAGGCCTAACGACCGTATTGGATTGGTAGAATATGCTGGAGAAAGTTTCACAAAAACACCAATAACAAGTGATAAGAGTATTGTCTTAAGATCATTGAGCGACATTAAATACAATACTATAATTGAAGGCGGTACGGCGATTGGTATGGGATTGGCAACGGCAGTGAATAGATTAAAGGATAGTCGGGCCGTTAGTAAGATTATTATTTTGTTAACGGATGGAGTTAATAATTCTGGGCAGATAGATCCTAAAATTGCCAGTGACCTCGCTGTGGAGTTTGGCATTAAGACTTATACCATAGGTCTTGGCACTAATGGAACGGCATTGTCTCCTATAGCAATAAAACCAAATGGCACCTTCCAGTATGGCCGTGTTCAAGTGGAAATCGATGAAAAACTTTTGCAAGAAATAGCAGATGCAACCGGTGGTCGGTATTTTAGGGCGACAAATAACAAGAAACTGGAGGAGATCTATAAGGAAATTGACAAACTTGAAAAAACAGATGTCGAAGAATTCAAGTTCACACAATACGAAGAAATGTTCCGACCACTAGTATGGCTGGCGGGTATTTTATTATTAATTGAAATGTTATTGCGTTTCACAATTTTTAGGAGTTTTATCTAATGTTTCAACTAGAAGAGAAAATATGGTTTTGGGCACTACTGATCATACCTATTGTTGTAGTATTCTTTGTGTTGCTGCAAATCTGGAAACAGCATGCGCAAAAAAAGTTTGCCAATAAGAGATTATTAAAGCGACTAAGCCCAGACAGGTCTTTGTTTAAATCTGTCTTAAAGGTAATCGTATGGTCAATGGCGATTGCCTCTTTGGTGATTGCTTTGGTAAACCCTAAAGTAGGAACCACGCTAGAAACCGTTAAACGAGAAGGAGTGGATATCGTTTTTGCAGTTGATGTTTCTCGAAGTATGCTTGCCGAAGATATCGCACCTAACCGATTAGAAAAATCAAAACAATTGGTAACGCAAATTGTCAATAACCTGACAAGTGATCGCATAGGAATTATTGCATACGCAGGAACGGCTTTCCCGCAATTACCTATAACCACAGATTATTCCGCTGCGAAAATGTTCTTGCAGAACATGAATACTGAGATGCTATCTTCACAAGGGACCGCAATTAACGAAGCCATAGAATTGGCCAAAACGTATTATAATGACGAAGAGCAGACCAATCGTATTTTAATAATAATATCAGATGGTGAAGATCATAGCGAAGAAGCTGCAAGAGTGGCGGAAGAAGCCAGTGAAGAAGGTATCAGGATTTTTACCATTGGTGTTGGAACTGTCAAAGGCGGGCCAATACCTATAAAGAGAAATGGCATTGTCCTTAATTATAAAAAAGATAAACAAGGCGAGACCGTCATTACAAAACTTGACGAAGAAACCATGAAGGTCATTGCTGATGAAGCCAACGGGACTTACATTAACGGTCAAAATACTAATGAAGTGGTTGAACAGATCAGTGACATTCTTCTTAAAATGGACAAGAAAGAATTTGAAGCAAAGCAATTCGCAGATTTCAAAGATCAGTTCCAATGGTTCCTCGGATTGGCAATTTTCCTACTGTTATTAGATATTTTTTTACTGGAAAGGAAAACGGGTTGGTTAAAAAAGCTGAATTTATTCAATGAAAATCTTTAACCACAATTTATAAGTTCTTTAACTAAGGGAAAAACCAACGTTTTATATATTGTGAAGCTTAATCAAGAGTAAGATGAAAACAGGTATTATTACTATATCATTATTGTGTTCCTTTTTGGGATTTTCCCAAGATAAGGATATGGCATTGCAAGAATCCAATGATTTAGTATATGAAGGCAATGAACTCATTACGGAAAATGAATTTGTGTCGGCTGAAATGGAATACCGTAAAGCTATTTCAAAAAAACCTAGCAATGCCGTGGCGAGTTACGACCTAGGAAATGCTTATTACAAGAATGAACGATACAACGAAGCGCTAATTCGTCATACAGAAGCTGTTGAATTAGCGGAAAGCAAAGAACAAAAACATAGGGCATGGCATAATATAGGTAACACCTTAATGAAAGCTGAAAAATGCCAGGAAGCGGTTGAAGCATTTAAGAATGCACTGAGAAATAACCCAACTGATGATGAGACTCGTTATAATTTTGGCTTAGCCAAAGAATGTGCCAAAAAGCAACAGCAAGAAGAGGAAGACAAGAAGAAGGATGATGAGAAGAAGGATAAAGATGAGGATAAGGAAGAGAAAGATGGCGAAAATGAAAATGAAAAGGATAAAGGAGAGCAGGAAGAGAAGGATGAGAAAAAAGATGATGAACAGCAGAACAAAGATGAAGGAGAGGATCAAAAGGATGAGAATGGAAAGCCTAAGGACGAAAAACAAGAACAGGATAAGGAAGGGAAGTCAGATGATCAAAAACAACAACCCCAACAACAGCCTGGTAAGTTATCCCCACAGCAAATAAAAAACCTTCTTGAAGCTATGAACAACCAAGAACAAAAGGTTCAGGAAAAAATTAATGCTAAAAAAACCAAAGGGGTAAAAGTGCAAACTGATAAAGATTGGTAGCGTAGTTTGAATCTCGAAGTTTTAAGAAAAAAGGTATTTAACAAGAAACAAAATTGAATGTCATGTTGAGCTCAGTCGAAACATCTCATGCATAAATGAAACTAAAAACACACATATTATTATTTTCACTACTGCTAATTAGTGTTGTTTCTGCTGCGCAAGTGACTTTCGAGGCTAAGGTCAGTAAAAAATCCTTAGGCGTTAATGAAAGACTTCGCATTGATTTTGAAATGAATAAGGACGGCGATAATTTCGTGCCACCTAATTTTTCAGATTTTACGGTTGTTGGAGGCCCTAGCCAATCCATAAGTAATTCTTGGGTTAATGGTAAACGTTCCTATTCAAAAATGTACAGTTATTTTCTTGCGCCTAAGAAGAGAGGTAAATTCACCATCAAACAAGCTTCGGTGGAGATCGACGGTGAGACCTATAAAACACTTGCCGTTACCATAAATGTAAAATCGGCTGTCGATAAGACTAAAGATGGTAATAATACAAGTTACAAAGCTGCAGAAAACATTCATTTAGTTGCTGAGATTTCAAATAATAGCCCATATTTAAACGAGCCTATTACAGTTGTATATAAGTTATATGTAGGCCCTAATACCGGTGTTGAGAACTGGAGGGAAACAGATACGCCACGATATAATGATTTTTGGAGTCAGAATATCGATATCAAGGGCATTAAGATCATGAATGGCAAATATAACGGTAATGATTACAGATACGTCATACTTAGAAAAGCCGTTCTCTATCCGCAAAAAACGGGTAAGTTAGAAATCGAGCCATTAGTTCTTGATGTTACTGTCGCTGTTCCTACCAATAGGAGGGATATATTTGGAGGAAGATTGATGTCGCAAATACATGTACCGGTTTCAGCGGGTCGAAGAGTTATTAATGTAAAGCCGCTCCCTGAAGATAAACCTATTGATTTTACAGGAGCCGTCGGTAAATTTGATTTCAAGGTAACGACATCAAAAAATCGACTGGATGCTTCAGAATCACTTCAAGCAAAAGTAGAAGTTACGGGAACAGGCAATTTAAAATTATTCGAACTTCCTAAACTCAATTTACCAAGCTCTTTAGAGGTTTACGAACCAGAACACAGCGAAAACGTTAGAACAAACTTATCAGGTATGCGTGGAAAAATTTCTGATAACTATACCGTGGTTCCTCAGTACCAAGGGAAGTATCCAATTCCTAGTATCTCATTTTCATACTTTGATCCAGATGCAGAGACATATAAAAGAGTGTCCTCAGAAGAAATAGTGATCGATGTTCTTGACGGACCTGTTAATAATGCCACAGCTGATAATAATTTAAGTTCTGTTAATGGCAAACAAAGGGTCGTTCTTTCAAATGAACAGTTTGCATTTGTGAAAGCCAATCCGAATTTAACGATGATAGAATCTCCTAGTTTTTTCAAGACAAATATATTTTGGGCTTCTTTATTATCACCATTATTGCTAATTCCATTAGTTATTGTATTTAAGCGTAAACGAGAAGAACGATTATCTGATGTAGCCGGAAATAGAGTGCGTTTAGCTGATAAACTTGCGCGAAAATACCTAGGGGAAGCTAAGCGGTCACTAGGGAATAAGTCAGCATTCTATGAAGCATTGGAACGCGCATTGCATAACTATCTTAAAGCTAAATTGAATATTGAAACAAGTGATCTGAGCAAGGAAAAGATACAAAGCTTGTTAACTGAAAAACAGGTCAATGTTGATACTATCGATGATTTCATGAGTTTGCTTAAAAATGCAGAATTAGCGCGATACACGCCTCTGTCAAAAGTGGAAATGCAACATGATTATGACAAAGCCGCCAAAACGATTTCATTAATTGATAAACAAATGAAGTGATCAAATGAAGAAATTATCATACATATTCATTTTTCTCTTTAGTCTTGGTACTTTTCCTCAAAACGAAACTGTATTTGCCGAGGCGAACAAATTATACAATGAAGCGAAATATCAAGACGCTATTGATACCTATGAATCTATCATAAAAAGTGGTCAGCATTCTGCCGAATTATATTTCAATCTTGGGAATGCCAATTATAAACTCAATAGAATTGCACCTAGCGTATATTATTACGAAAAGGCCATACGCTTAGACCCAAAGGATACCGAAATTCTAAATAATTTGGCATTTGCACAGAACATGACCATAGATGCCATTGAAGAAGTGCCAGAAGTTGGTATGTCTAAATTTTTGAATAAGATCATAAATATCTTTGATTTTGACATTTGGGCAAAGTTAAGTATCTTATTTATGCTGCTATTCGTTGGGCTATTTCTGCTGTATTATTTCTCATACACCACTCGAAAAAAGCGAGTGGCATTTATGACTAGTAATGTGTCGTTATTTCTAATGTTGTTATCATTAGCTTTTGCCTTTCAAAAGTATAATTTGATGCAAAAGGATAAACCAGCCATTGTTTTCTCACAAGAGGCTGAAGTCAAGAGTGAGCCAAACCTAAGAAGTTCAGAAGCGTTCAGAATCCATGAAGGTACTAAAGTCCAAATTCTCGATACCGTGAATAACTGGAAAAAGATCAAGTTAGTAGATGGTAAGACGGGTTGGATACCTAGTGACGACATAAAGGCTCTATAATTATGTGCAGTACTTTCAATACTGTTAAATATTTTTTAATATTTGTTTAACAAAATATTTCAAAAGGAATTCTATTTTTGCCATTCAGTATAGAAATATGTTTAAAGCCACTATTGCCATATTCTTTTCATTGCTATTTGTAACGCTTATTGCAGCGCCAACAATAGTTGTGGTAATGGGTGCAGATTACGATGTTTCAATTCTTATAGATTCTAACGAAGAAGAAGAAAAAGAAGGAAAAGAATCCTTGAATGATACTGAAGTCAAAGTGTTGCAAACATCTCAAAAATCATCTTCAGAGGTTGCCTCATCAAAGACTTCAATTTTAGAATTTTATTCGAACAAGTATTCTTCGACATACACAGAACTACTCTCACCTCCACCCGAATACTTCATATTATAATTCGTGTTAGCTGTTTTACAGCACAACTAAGATTTATCTAACCGCTTTCAGTTTTCTGAAAGTACAATTGTATTATAATATGTTCAAGACTATTAAAAATGACATGCCTGCGAGTATTGTCGTATTCTTTGTAGCACTACCATTATGTCTAGGTATTGCATTGGCCAGTGGCGCACCACTTTTTTCAGGACTTATTGCCGGAATTATTGGAGGAATTATTGTAGGGGGCTTAAGTGGCTCAAAAATTGGTGTAAGTGGCCCAGCAGCTGGATTGGCGGCCATAGTATTAACAGCCATAGGAACATTAGGTGGTTACGAAAACTTTTTAGTAGCTGTTGTTTTAGGAGGTGTTATACAACTTCTTTTTGGAGTACTTAAAGCAGGCATCATTGGATATTACTTTCCATCGTCTGTGATTAAAGGTATGCTCACAGGAATTGGTATTATTATCATTTTAAAACAAATTCCTCATTTCTTTGGCTACGATGCTGATCCAGAAGGTGATTTTGCTTTCTTTCAAGTAGATGGTGAAAATACGTTTTCCGAAATATTCAAAGCAGTGAATTATATACAACCTGGCTCTGCTCTAATTGGCATTATTGGTTTGTCTATTTTATTATTATGGGATAAAGTATTATCAA
>CBESOB010000143.1:0-7536 GCA_965530995.1 uncultured Flavobacteriaceae bacterium | reverse complement strand
ATAAAAATTTTGTTATTTAAACGTTAAAAAATAGCTTTTAATCGATTATTTTGTTAAAATTATCTTAAAATAATTCATCTTAAGTAAGATGAATTTGAGAAATCGTCTAAGCCTTGGCATATCAACCTATATAAAATGAAATCAAAATTAGTATTTGCACTTAGAATTGTTGTCGCACTAATATTAATACAAACCCTTCGCTTTAAATTCACAGCCCATCCTGATAGTGTTTACATATTTGAACAAGTAGGTCTTGAACCTGTGGGCAGAATTGGTATTGGGGTTGCAGAGCTCATAAGCGGCATTTTGATCCTCATCCCAAGAACAGTATGGCTAGGAGCATTACTAACAATGGGAATTATTGGAGGAGCCATTTTCATGCATTTAACAGATCTAGGTATTGAAGTAAGAGGTGATGGTGGCACTCTATTTATTACAGCAGTTGTTACCTTTGTACTGGCAATTCTTCTACTTTTTATACATAGAAAGCAAATTCCTTTGATAGGAGATACTCTTAAGGTTTAAATAAATTCAAGTTTTTATTCGCTTCTTGTTTTAGAAAACCATGTCGGTAAAAGAAAAAGAATGCAAGTAATAAAAGAATTGAATAGATGATGCCTAACACATATGTATTTAACAAATAGAAATAAGCAACTTGTACGATTTCTGAGAAAACAATACATATTGAACCTAGAAACATTATTAAGGATTTTTTCGTGTCATTGCAAATAAAATTTAGCAATGATGCAGTCAAAAGCAACATTATAATAGAATTATAAGCCATTTCCAAGGCATATTCAGTTCTATTCATGATTGGTCCTTCTATGTCTGCCAATACTTTTACCAAATAGATAGCAAACATGACTAAGATCGCCATATGAAGGGCATACTTAGTAAAAAACCCATTATAATCAGGTGATCGTTTTATAGATCTTAAAACTTCGAGGACAAGAAAAATATATGCAAGGATATAAAGACCATTCCCTACATAGTATGTAAAATCCGGAGGTATTGTATTGACCCCTAATCCCATGAGTTCTGAAAGGCTGAATGCACAAAGGAATGCTGAAAAATAGAAACTCCTATCTTTTATTTTTATAAAATAAAAGACCGTCGCTAAAGGAATAATCAAAGATCTAGCAAAATCTGATAAACTTTCATATTCCAATACCTGACTTACAATAAATGTTATTGTAAGTAATAGAACGATAGCAATCAAGATATGTGCCTTGGTTATCTTCAAATTAATAGTTTGGGAGGGCTAATATAGAAAAAATATACAATTAAACGATAAAAAATTACTTTTTATCGGATTTTTTGACAAAAACAGAATGCTATTACAACATATTAAGGAAATCAGTCTCTGAAATAATGGTAATATTGAGCTGTTCTGCTTTTGTTCGCTTACTTGGTCCCATTTTATCACCAGCCACTACATAACTAGTTTTAGCAGATATTGAACTCGACACTTTACCACCGTTATTTTCGATAAGTTTTTTAAGTTCATCTCTTGACACAGAATGAAAAACACCAGAAACCACAAAAATGCTCCCCTCCAAGACATTGGTCTGATTAGCCAATTGTTCATCCGTTAGTGCTAATTGCACGCCAAATGATTTTAATCTATCCACAATCATCCTATTTTTCTCTAACGCAAAAAAGTCAGTGACACTAGCTGCAATACGTTCTCCGATTTCGTCGACAGAAATCAACTCAGCCAATGAGGCATTGGCAATGGCATCTATATTCTTGAAATGTTTGGCGAGTTTTTTTGCTACAGTTTCGCCCACATAACGAATACCTAAAGCAAATAAGACACGTTCAAACGGTATGTTCTTTGAAGAGGCAACCCCCTGTATTAAATTCTCTGCGGATTTCTCGGCCATGCGTTCTAATGGGGTTACTTGTCCTGCAGTCAATTCATATAAGTCCGAATAATTATTGATAAGTCCTTCATTTACCAATAACGCAACAGTCTCACCTCCCAACCCATCTATATCCATTGCCTTTCGGGAAATATAATGCTGAATTCTGCCAACGATCTGTGGAATACATCCATTATAATTAGGGCAATAATGCTGTGCTTCACCTTTGTTTCTCACTAATTCAGTTTGACATTCAGGACATTGGGTTATATATGTTGTAGGTTTTGAGCTGTCAGAACGTTTCGTTAAGTCAACAGCAATGATCTTCGGGATGATCTCACCTCCTTTTTCCACATATACCACATCACCTTCCCTTATATCTAACTTTTCTATCTGGTCTGCATTGTGCAAGGATGCGCGCTTTACGATAGTTCCAGCTAACTCAACAGGTTCTAAGTTAGCAACTGGCGTTATGGCCCCAGTGCGCCCAACTTGATATGTAATTTCATTTAATCTAGTGGAGACTTGTTCTGCCTTGAACTTATAGGCCATTGCCCAACGCGGTGACTTGGCAGTATATCCCAATTCATCTTGTTGAAACAGACTATTCACTTTTATGACAACACCATCCGTTTCATAGGGCAAATCATGGCGTGCCTTATCCCAATGCTCAATGAATCGCAACACCTCATCTATAGAGTTCACAAGCTTGGCATCGGCTGGTACTTTAAAACCCATAGAACGTGCTTTGGCCAATCCTTCGAATTGCGTGGAAATTTCAAGATTTTTACCGATTATAGTGTATAGTAAGCATTCTAAAGGTCTTTTAGCCACTTCAGAACTATCTTGTAATTTCAAGCTGCCAGAAGCCGTATTTCGAGGGTTCCTATAGGGTTCCTCACCTATTTCAATACGTTCTTCGTTCATTTTATTAAAACCATCAAATGGTAGGACGATCTCACCACGAATATGGAATTCCTCAGGATAATCCCCCCTTAATTGTAATGGAATTGACCGTATGGTCTTTATATTGGCAGTCACATCATCTCCTTGATAACCATCGCCTCTGGTCACCGCTTTTACCAATACACCATGTATATAGGTGAGACTCATAGAAGCACCGTCATATTTAAGTTCGCAAGTATATTGCACATCACCATCCACTTGTTTTTTAATCCGGGTTTCCCAGTCGAAAAGATCTTCTTCGTTATACGAATTATCTAAAGAATACATTCGGTGTTCATGGGCGATAGTCTCAAAATTCTTGGTTATCTGGCCCCCAACTCGCAAGGTTGGTGAATTCTCATCGTAGTATTGAGGATATGTTTTTTCTAAATCCTGTAATTCTTTAAGTTTTATATCAAAATCATAATCTGAAATAGTGGGATTATCGAGCACATAATAATTGTGATTATGTTCTCTAAGCTCCACTCGGAGTGCATCTACTTTCTCTTTAATTGTCATTCAAAAATGATTAGTACATTTAAAGCTTCTAAGATACTAAAATGCATATCACAAGATTCAATCTCAGGGCGTATTTTATTCATAACATGTCATGTTAGTAGAAATCTGCGCCAGTACATATCAATCGGCTATCAATGCGCAAAAGGGCGGTGCGCATCGTATCGAATTGTGTGAGAATTTATCTGTTGGTGGTGTTACCCCCAATAGAGAACTAATCAGGAAAGTAAAAAACGCAATATCTATCCCTAAAAATATTTTGATTCGCCCACGAGGCGGCGATTTTGTCTATACTGAAGATGAATTCAATCAAATGTTGTCCGATATAGAAGTCTCCAAATCTATAGGTTGTAATGGTATTGTTTCTGGTGTGCTAAACCCTGACAACACTATTGATATTGAAAGAACGCGGCAGCTTATTGAGACCTCAAAACCAAAATTATTTACGTTTCATAGGGCTTTCGATGAGACTCCAGACCCTATTAAAACATTAAAAATATTAATAACGTTAGGTGTTGAACGCATCTTAACATCTGGCCATAAACCAACAGCTATTCAAGGCTTAAAAACTTTAAAGAAACTTCACAAAAAGGCGAACGGAGAGGTAACTATTTTAGTCGGTGGTGGCATTCGCTCCTCTAATGTGATCCAATTTACTTTAGCAGGATTTAACGAAGTACATAGCTCTGCAATTGGAAATTCAGAACAACATTCCAATCTAGCCCAAATCCAGAACTTAATTTGTATATCAAATGGATATTAAGTCCGTTCCGGCTTTAACCATTTAGGTACAGGTTCTGGTTTGTAAGTTCTAAGTTTTTCCAATAAGCCCTCGACCGAGGTACCTACTAAAAGCATTTCATAATTACTCATTTTCAAGAATCCCTTTCTCACCATGTTCTCCAATAATTTTAGGAGATCGTCATAGAATCCGTTTACATTTAGGAGTCCTATTGGTTTTTGATGCAAACCCAATTGAGCCCATGTAATGATTTCAAATAATTCTTCGAGGGTTCCAAACCCACCAGGCAGCGCTATGAACGCATCAGCCAAATCATTCATTTTGATCTTTCGTTCATGCATGTTTTTAGTTGTAATCAGCTCTTTGAGCCCTAAATGCACGACTTCCTTTAATTTCAAGAATTCCGGTATGACCCCAATTACGTAGCCTCCATTGTTTAAAGCCGCATGCGCAACTTTGCCCATTATCCCGATCTTGGCAGCACCATAAACAAGAGTGATATCCCTGTCAGCCAAAGTTCGACCGAGCACGGATGCCTCTTGAAGAACCATCGAATCGTTACCTTCACTACTCCCACAAAAAACGGTAATTGCCTTAATATCCTTCATTTCAATGTTGCTTTTATCATTCTGTCCTTTCCGTAAATATCCTTTTTCAATTCTACATTGTCAAAATTTTCCCTTTTCAACAAGTTACAAATTTCTTGACCATAATTCTCATTGATCTCGAAATAAAGAACTCCAGACTTATTTAACTTGTCCTTAGCGAATATCATGATCTTTTCATAGAATAGTAAAGGGGTGTCATCTTCAACAAACAAGGCCAAATGAGGTTCATTATCAAGAACATTAGGCGCCATTTGTGCTTTTTCTAACTCTCTTATATATGGCGGATTGGACACTATGATATCGAACTTGGTTTGTTTTAACCCAGAATCAATGAATTGAGGGTTCAATATATCCGCATGTATAAATTCAATAATGGCATTATTCAAGACAGCATTCTGTCGTGCTAAATTCAAGGCTTCTTCCGATACATCCAGGGCGTATACTTTCGAATTCAATATTTGCTTAGCGATGGAAATAGCGATGCATCCGCTGCCGGTTCCAATATCAAGAACAGAACTGTTGACATTGTTATGCGCATCTACTATCCATTGTACCAACTCTTCGGTTTCAGGCCGTGGTATAAGCACATCTTCGCTCACTTTGAATGGCAATCCGCAAAATTCGGTTTCACCTAAAATGTACTGTATTGGTCTTTGACTTATTAATTCTGATAAGGCGGCAAACATATTGATTTCGCCTTCTTTGGAGATGATATGTTCAGGTTCCAATGCAGTTATATACTTCGGTAATTTAAAATAATGATCAATAAGCAAATGAAAAAAACTGTCCACCTCATTGATTCCATATATAGCATCAAGTTCTTTATGGAACGTATTCTGAATGTCCTTTAATATCATAAGTCCTTGATCATCCATACACCACAAGAAAAGTGGCCGGTTCCTCCCAAAGGTTCATTTAAATGTTTAAATCCGTTTTTTTCGTAAATATAAATGGCAGCTTCCAAGACGCTTGCAGATTCGAGATAACATGAGTCATAACCAAGCTCTTTTGCCCTATTAAGGCATTTCTCAAACATGATCTTTCCATAGCCTTTGCCTCTTGCAGTAGGTTTGAAATACATTTTCTGTAGCTCACATATGGTCTCATCGCTGTTTTTTAATCCTTTGATTCCCGCGCCGCCAAGAACAATTCCATTTTCTTCAACTACATAGTACACTTCCCTTTCCCCTTGGTATGACTCAAACATTTGCGTTGTTTCTAGATCTTCGTAAGCGGTCCCAACCAAAGGAAGACCGAATTCAGGAAAAATGTTTTTAATAATAGTCTCGATTGCATGGTTATCGCTCTGTTTTATTTCGCGAATATTCGTCGTTTCCATACTCATTTAAAGTGCTACTTTTGTAGTCGTGAAGATACGCTAATTAAATTTTTCGTGAAATGAAGAAGACCGTTTTAATTTTCTTGATAATTCTTACTGCCGTAGCATGTAAGGTAAATGAGAAACCAGAATTTGTTCGGGTAGAAAACATCAAAGTACTGGAATCAACAGCCGATTATATTACATTGACTGCAGATGCTTTGTTCATGAATCCCAATGATATAGGTGGCGAGTTAAAAACCGATGCCATAATGGTTTTGATCAACGACAACGAAATGGGCAATGTATCTGCCGAAAGCTTCAAAGTACCAGCAAATGAAGAGTTTTCAATTCCACTGAAAGCCAATATTTCTAGAGATAGTATTTTTAGTAATAAGAGTATTGGAGGCCTTATTGGTAGTTTGTTCAGCCAAAGTATTAAAGTGCAATATAAGGGCGATATAAAATACAAAGTGTTAGGGTTTTCGTATACTTATAAGGTAGATAAAACCGAAAGTATAAAAATTAAAATTTAGGAGTGACCACGCATGAAAATTATATGAGACGATGCCTGTTTCTTGCAGGCTTAGGTTTGGGCACCACAAGGCCTAACCCTTCTGTTGGGTGCGTGATCGTATGCAAAGATGTGATCATTGGTGAAGGATTTACAAGTCCTTATGGTGGTCCACACGCTGAAGTCAATGCCATCAATTCTGTGAAAGACAAATCTCTTTTGAAGAGTGCCTCATTGTATGTCACTTTAGAACCCTGTTCTCATCATGGAAAAACACCACCATGTTCTGACTTGATCGTTGAACATAAAATTCCGAATGTCTATATAGGAACTGTAGATTCAAATAAAAAGGTGTCTGGAAAGGGCATTGATCACTTAAAAGCTACAGGATGTAATGTCAACTCAGGAATCTTGGAAGACGAATGTAAAAGGCAACATAAGCGATTCTTAATATTCCATAGGAAGAAGCGTCCTTATATTATCTTGAAATGGGCTGAATCTCAAGATGGATACATAGCACCAAAATCAAAAGAAAAAAAGAAGCCTGTCTGGCTAACAAATAATTATTCGCGACAATTGGTACATAAATGGCGAACTGAAGAACATGCAATTCTTGTTGGCACAAATACTATTCTCGAGGACGATCCTAAATTGACGGCTCGAGATTGGGTTGGTCAAAATCCGATTAGAGTCGTCATGGATAGGTCGAATAAACTTTCTAAAGACCATACTATTTTCAATAAATCGGCCGAAACACTATTGATTTCCGAACACAACGTAGATTTCAACAAACCTATAGCGGATCAAATTTGCACGACTTTGTATGAGAAGCACTTTCAATCTGTAATTATTGAAGGTGGTGCGCAAACTCTTCAAACCTTCATCGATGAAAATTTATGGGATGAAGCTAGGGTTTTTAGTAGCTCCTTTGTGTTAAATAAAGGTCTCAAAGCACCGATTTTCTCAGGGAATATGGTTTCTGAAAAGATCATTCTTCATGACCTTTTAAAATACTACCAAAACAACCA
>CBESOB010000142.1:0-7536 GCA_965530995.1 uncultured Flavobacteriaceae bacterium | reverse complement strand
TTTACATAAATACAGGTTTGGGATTTATTATATTTATAGCATTAAGTTTTAATACAATCAAAAATCATGAATTCACTTATTTTATCTTCGATTAAATCCAGGATCTCACTCTTTTTACTCTTCATTATTTGCACATCATCTTTTTCTCAAATTGATGCTAAAAATCAAAAAAGTGAATTCTGGCAACATGTACGATTTGGTGGTGGTATAGGATTAAGTTTTGGAGATGGCTTTTTTAGCGGAACACTTGCTCCAACGGCTATTTATGAAGTTTCAAACGAGGTTGCCTTGGGGGTTGGTTTGAATGGCACCTATAATTCCCAAAAGAACTTTTATAATTCAACTATCCTTGGCATAAGTACCTTGGCACTTTTCAACCCATTTAGTGGCCTGCAACTATCTGCTGAATTCGAACAGCTTAATGTGAATCGTAAATTTGAGGATAATTCAATTTATGAGGATGAAAATTATTGGTATCCCGCACTTTTTCTTGGTGCCGGTTATAGGTCAGGCAATGTAACCTTCGGAATACGTTATGATGTACTATATGATGCGCGAAAAAGTATATATGCCGACTCTTGGGTGCCTTTTGTGCGCGTTTTCTTTTAATGCTTGTGCCTATACCATACTTTTTGCCATTCCCTTTTGAGTATTAGGAATGTCACTTTATCCGTGAGAACTCGAGCATCATTACCGTCAATCTGCTTCACTTCGTTTTCAGGAACATCAACGATATAGAGAAAATTCAAATAAACATCAAAGCGCCGATGTATCAATTCGTGCACGGTGTCTTGAAGAATTAATTTCAAACTGGTAGGCAAGGTCTCGTCATTAAACTCAAGATCGATATTGGCAAATCGTAAATCCTTATTTAATTGCCGTATGAGGTTTTTGTAAAGATCCAGACGTCCGGCAGAATCGATCAAAGATTCAAAATTAGCAGGAGTTTTCATGTTACACTTCTCGATTCATGAGTTGCTCACCAAAATCTTTTAAGAGCGATTTCTTTTCTTCCGAAATACTAAGGTTTTCTAGGACAGAAAATGCTTTGCTAGTGTAATCTGCAATGGCTTTTTTAGTAGCAGCCGCAGCGCCGCTATTAATAAAGACCTTTTTTGTCGTTTCGATCTTATTTGAAATCGTATCAGGATGACTCGAGAACAATTCAATTAGCATATGTTTATCCGATTCATTAGAATACTCTAATGCCTTTAAATACAAATACGTTTTCTTGTTTTCAATGATATCACCTCCAACCTGTTTACCAAAAGTTTCTGGGTTTCCAAAAGCATCGAGGTAATCGTCTTGTAATTGGAAGGCAATGCCCAAATTACGACCAAATTCATAGATATTGTTTTGGCAGGATTCGGAAGCTTCTGCCACAATCGCTCCCATTTGCAAAGCAGCACCTACCAATACAGCAGTCTTGTATTCTATCATTTTTAGGTATTCGGGAATGGTGACATCAGATCTTGTTTCAAAATCGACATCATATTGCTGGCCCTCACAAACTTCCAACGCTGTTTTACTAAACAATTTTGCCAATGATTGAAAAACCTTGGCCTCATAGTTCTCAAACAATTGATAGGCCATGATCAGCATCGCATCTCCAGACAATATCCCTGTATTTATGCCCCATTTTTCATGAACCGTTTGCTTACCCCTTCTAAGTGGCGCATCGTCCATGATATCATCGTGAACCAACGAAAAATTATGGAATACCTCAATGCTTAGTGCTGCATTCAAGCCTTTTTTATAATCGGTATTAAAAATTTCGGTAGCCATTAATGTCAATACAGGTCTGAGACGCTTACCACCTAAACCAAGAATATAATTGATCGGGCTATATAACGTAGAAGGTTCCTTGTCTGTAGCATTTTCATTAAGGTATGTTACAAAGGTCTCTTGGTAGAATTTTATACTATGCATGTCACAAAAATAATTGAAAACCATCAACATGAATCATGGCAGATTAAAATAATGTTAAAAAAACAATAAAACTTTGGAAACTTTTATTGTTTTTAAAGTTTCCTTGTGTATTTTAGCACCTGATTATGAGAGAGAAGATCATAAAAAAATCTGGCGAATTATTCCTTACCCTTGGATTCAAGAGTGTGACGATGGACGATATTGCCAATGAGATGGGTATTTCGAAGAAAACCATCTACGTCCATTTTGAGAACAAGACCAAGCTTGTAGAGGCAGTTACTTTTTCTCTTTTCGAGAATATTTGTGATGGCATTGATTGCATTTACGAATCTTCAACCAATCCAATTGAAGAATTGTATGATATAAAGATGTATGTCATGAATCATTTAAAGAATGAAAGGACCTCACCACAATATCAATTAAAAAAATACTATCCAAGGATTTATGAGGCACTAAATAGTAAACAATTTGAAAAAATGTATGGCTCTGTAAAAGTAAGCCTTCAAAAAGGAATAGAAAGTGAATTATTCAGGCACAATATCGATTTGGACTTTATTTCCCGCATGTATTTCAATGGTATGACCGGGATCAAGGATGATTCAATTTTCCCTAAGGGCCTTTTTACTAAGGAGTATCTTATCGAAAGTTACCTAGAATATCATTTGAGAGCCATAGTCACTAATAAAGGCTTGAAAATATTAAACAAATTTATAACATCAACCAACAAAAAAAATGAAGCATAATCATATATTACTGCTACTATTCTGCGCATTTTTATCAATTAATGGCTATTCTCAAGACCAACCTCAAAGTTTCACTCTTCAAGAAGCAATAGATTTTGCGATTGAGAATAACCGGGCTTCAAAAAACGCAGCTCGCGATATTGAAGCAGCAAAAGAGCAAAAATGGGAAACCATAGCATCCGGCTTACCGCAAATTGACGCCGAAATAGGATATCAAAATTGGTTAAAACAGCAAGTTTCCCTGATTCCTGCTGAAGTTTTTGGAGGTAATCCTGGTGAGTTTGCCGAAGTAGTATTTGGTACCGAAAAATCGATGGCCGCAACAGCCACTTTAAGTCAAAAAATATTTGATGGCTCCTATTTTGTTGGGTTGCAATCTGCCAAGGTTTTTTTAGAAATATCAAAGAACGCCAAAGAGAAGACGGATCTAGAAGTGCGCAAGGCTGTTATCAACGCCTATGGCAATGTGTTATTGGCCGAAGAAAGTGTCATGATCTTTGACCGCAATATTGCGGTCCTTGAAAAAAACCTTGATGACACAACAAAGATCTATGAGAATGGATTAGCCGAGGAAGAAAGCGTAGAACAATTACAGATCACCCTATCTGGGGTTAAAAGTAATCTCAATAACGCAAACCGTTTAAAAGATCTGGCTTATCAAATGTTCAATATTACGCTTGGGTTGGACATCAGTAATCAGACCGTTCTGTCTGAAAATTTAAATTCACTCGCAACTCAAAATACCGTACTAAGTTTGCTCGATGCCGAAGAAAATATCGAGCAGACCATTGATTATAAAATCGCAGAAAACGACAAAGTATCAAAGGAACTCTTATTAAAGTTAGAGAGGAGTAAAGCTCTTCCAACTTTAAATGCATTTCTCAATGGTGCTTATAACGGTTATAGTGACCAATTTACGTTTGCTAATAACAATCAAAGGTGGTTCGGGTCCTCCTTGATCGGGATCAACATGAGTGTGCCTATTTTTAGTTCAGGTATGCGAATTGCCGCAACTAAGCGGGCGCGTATAAATCTAGAAAAAGCTGAAGACGACCTCACAGAGACTGAACAGAAATTAAGATTCCATATAGCATCTGCCAAAAGCGATTATCGATTTGCCATTGAAGACTACGGCAATAAAAAACAAAACTTGAACTTGGCAGAACGTATTGAAAAGAAGAACCAGATCAAGTACTTTGAAGGAATCGCTTCGAGTTTCGAATTACGCCAAGCACAAACACAATTGTATACAACGCAACAAGAATTCTTGCGAGCCATGCTTGATGTCATTAATAAAAAAGCCGAATTAGAAACTGTATTGAACGAAATGCCTAAAAATTAATCAACCGAAAAACACTAAATAATGAAATATATACTATCAGTCACACTCATCGCCCTTTTACTAGTCTCTTGCGAAAGCAAAAATCAAACTGTAGAAGACGTCTTAGCGACAAATGACTTAGTAAAAGTCAGAGAGAAGAAAGCAACATTAGATGCAGAACAACAAGAAATAGCTTCTAAATTAAAACAACTTGAAGCCAAGATCAAAGAGTTGGACCCACAAGCTAAAATACCCTTGATCACAACATTTGTAGCAAAGGAAAGTGTTTTTAATCATTATCTAGAGCTTCAGGGCAACGTTAGCACCAAACAAAATTTAGTAGTCTACCCTGAATATTCAGGTGTTTTAACACGCGTCTATGTAAAAGAAGGGCAACGTGTTAGCAAAGGACAAATACTAGCCAAAATAGATGATGGCGGTCTTAGTCAGCAGGTTGCTCAATTACAAATTAAATCAGATTTAGCAAAAACCACTTTTGAGCGTCAAGAACGCCTTTGGAAACAAAAAATCGGTAGTGAGATTCAGTATTTACAGGCCAAATCAAGTTATGAAGCCCAGCAGCAAGCCGTAAGTCAGTTGCAACAACAAATAGGAAAGACCATTGTACGAGCTCCATTTACAGGAACTATAGATGATGTTATAACTGATCAAGGTAGTGTCGTAGCGCCAGGACAATCGCAACTTTTTAGAATTGTAAACCTCAGCCAAATGTATATCGAAACAAACGTTCCTGAAAGATACATTACCAATGTAACACCCGGAAAGGATGTACAAGTGGAGTTTCCAATTCTTGGAAAATCAATGAATGCAAAAATTCGCCAGGCGGGAAGTTTCATAAATCCTGCAAATAGAACTTTCAAAATAGAAGTGGCTGTTCAAAATAAAGACAAGAGCATTAAGCCTAATCTCACGGCTAAACTTAAGATCAACGATTACACAAATGACACGGCCATACTGATTCCACAAAGTATCATCTCGGAAAATGCAGAAGGCCAACAATATGTCTATATCATAACTGATATAAGCACTAACAAAGGAACTGCAAAGCGGGTCATTATTAAAACTGGTAAAACACAAGGCGATTTTATTGAAATCCTCTCCGGTTTGCAAAACGGTAGCGAAATCGTGGATGAAGGTGCTCGTAGTGTTCAAGATGGACAAGAAGTGAAAATTCTTGATGTAGATAAAGTTGAATAATTCAAACAACCAAAAGCTTTAAAAATGGTAAAAAAACAAAAAAATGTCGATAAGGAGTTTGGATTATCGTCTTGGGCTATCAACAATAAAACAACCATGTATGTTTTAATTATATTGATACTTTTCTTGGGAGCATCAGCATATTTCAGCATGCCTAGAGAAAGCTTCCCTGAAATAAAAGAAACGAAAATCTACATTAGCTCAGTGTATCCTGGCAACACTGCCGAAGATATTGAAAAGCTGATAACAGATCCTATTGAAGATAAACTAAAGACTGTTAGCAACGTGGTTGAAATCACATCGACCTCACAAGAAGATTACTCGATCGTCATTGTTGAATTTGATGAAAACATAAGTGTTGACGCTGCAAAGCAAAAAGTAAAAGACGAGGTAGATTCTGAAACTTCGAGTGAAGACTGGCCAACCTTTAATAATGCTAAGGTAGAACCAAATGTGTTTGACCTTAGTATGTCTGAAGAAATTCCAATTCTAAATATCAATATTTCTGGGGATTATCCCGTTGATAAATTGAAAGAATATGGCGAATATTTAGAAGACGAAATCGAAGGACTGCAGGAAATTAAACAAGTAGATATTCGTGGCGCTCAGGATAAAGAAGTGGAAGTTGCCGTAGACATCTATAAAATGATGGCAGCCCAAGTAAGTTTTGATGACATTATTGGCACCATAAGTCGTGAGAATATGACGATGTCTGCTGGTAATTTAATCTCAAGTGGGCAACGCCGTACTATTAGAATAATAGGTGAAATAGATACTCCTGAAGAACTTGAAAACTTCGTGGTCAAATCTGAAAATAACAGTCCTATTTATCTTAAAGACATTGCAATTGTCACGTTCAAAGATGAAGATAAGACTACATATGCTCGAGAGTTTGGTTCTCCTGTAGTAATGCTAGATGTTAAAAAACGTTCAGGAATGAATATGGTCGCAGCTGCTGATCAAATTCGTGTTATTGTGGATGATGCTATACAAAACACATTTCCTAAAGACCTTAAAGTTAGTATTGCTAATGATCAATCTTCGAAAACAATAGGTCAAGTAGATGACTTGGTGAACAATATTATTTTTGGAATTATACTAGTAGTAACCGTCTTGATGTTCTTTTTAGGATTCAAGAATGCCCTATTTGTAGGTTTTGCTATTCCAATGTCAATGTTCATGTCTCTTATGATATTGAATTTAATGGGGTATACCATGAACACCATGATTCTTTTCGGATTAATTATGGGACTAGGAATGCTCGTAGATAATGGTATTGTGGTTGTTGAAAACGTATATCGTTTAATGGCTGAAGGCATGCCTCGAATGGAGGCCGCCAAAAAAGGAATCGGTGAAATTGCTTTTCCCATCATTATTTCTACTTTAACTACGGTTGCAGCATTTGTTCCTCTTGGTTTATGGCCAGGTGTCATGGGGCAATTCATGATTTATTTCCCAATCACTTTATCAGTTGTTTTAGGATCTTCATTGTTTGTTGCTATTTTCTTCAATTCGGTTCTGGTATCTCAGTTCATGACCACAGAAGATAAAGATATGCCACTAAAACAAATCGTTAAAATTTCTGTAATAATTGGGGTAATTGGTGCGCTGATACTAATTTTTGGAGGTGCATACAGAGGTTTAGGGTCATTGATGATCTTTTCTGCCATCATGGTTTGGGTCTATAGATTGTTCTTGAGAAAATGGGCCAATTGGTTTCAAAACAAGATTTTACCTCGATCGGAAGCATTATATGAGAGAACATTAAGAGCCGCACTGGGAGGAAGAAAACCCATTTTGATTACAATAGGAACTTTCGCTTTATTGATTATTGCTTTTATGGGCTTTGGTGCATCAGTAGGAAGTCAACGTACTAAAGTAGAATTCTTTCCAGACAATACACCTAACCAAATTATTGTTTATATAGAGTATCCTGAAGGTACAGACATTAAAAAAACCAATACCATTACCAACGATATTGAAGAACGCGTTTATAAAATCATCAATGAAGAAGCCTATAAAAGTGGTGATTTTAATTTCTTGACGGAGAGCGCTGTATCACAAGTTGGTGAAGGTGCAGGAAATCCTCAAACCGATGGTGGTTCTGCAGCAGAAATGCCACATCGCGGAAAGATTACAGCGACAATGCGTGAGTACAAATTCCGTCAAGGTGCGGATAGTCAAGAATTGCTCAAAAAAGTACAGGAAGCATTAAAAGATATATACCCTGGAGTTGCTATTTCGGTTGAAAAAGATGCGGTTGGACCTCCAGCGGGTTATCCGATAAATGTAGAGTTGGAAGGGGATGATTATTCTGAGCTAATT
>CBESOB010000141.1:0-7628 GCA_965530995.1 uncultured Flavobacteriaceae bacterium | reverse complement strand
AAGGCATGGTCTTCATGCTTCCATCAAACTTCCAGATTCTGTCCATAGATGCGTAACTTATATCAAAAGCACCATCTGTTAGTCTCGATATCTGCAAAGATCTTTCTATCAAATCAAAAAGCTCTTTATCCACTTGTACTGGATTAATCCCAGCATTGATATTTATTAAAGATGTTTGCGAATTTGGATCCCAGGATGAAATGAGCTTTTCTATTCTCGAGATTTCAGCAACTGCCTCGTCTATATATAGGTTCGCCTTAGCATTGTTCTCTGCAATTACGGTGATATCAAAACGACTCCCCATAAGTTTCAGGGTACGCTTATGTATTTCTTGAGATAGACAAGACAGACTAATTAAATATAGTATGATTGGCAGTACATGCTTCATCCTAGTATGACGTGATCAGTTTAATGAATTCTTTTGGTGAGCGCTTTAAGTAACCTGTTTCTCCTAAAACATTACCCTCTTTATCCAACATGACCACTAATGGGAAAAATCCATTTTGATTATATCGTTCTGCGAGGCCATTATTTTGAGCTTGCTGTTCCTTTGTGAGCGCATTTTTTTTTCGCCTAGGGAAATCTGCCCTAAGCATTACCAAATTGGAAGTTGCATATTCCTTGAATTCTTTCGATGTCCAAATTTCCTTATCTAATTTTATGCAAGGGGCGCACCAATCGGAACCCGAAAACACCAACACTATTTTTTGGTCTTTTTGGGTTGCTTCTTGCTTAGCACTATCAAAATCAGTCAACCAGTTTTGTGAAAATGTGCTGAGTGAAGAAAAAATGAAGACAACAACGAAATATTTTTTAATAAATGACATAAGCTTAATGATGGTTATTCAATTATCCTATTAACACCAAAAGCATTTATAAAGTATTGAAATATTCGATTTTAACAGAACTTTACAATTACTTGAGCACACATTGGCAGCTCTAGTAATATAACAGTTAAGAGACTAAAACTCCTAACTTTTTTTGTAAAGCTGCAGAAAAATAATAGTAGTAGATATGATAAATGTCATAGTCATCAAAATACCAGAAAAAATAACGATATAACGCATCCAACTTAATCCCATCCATAATAAATAGAGACCTCCAAAAGTAAGCATGACGGAAGCAAATGGTTCTATAAGAAGAAATGTCTTCAGTTTTTTATTGAGATTTGTCGTGAGAAGTATCATTCCTAAAAGGAAAAAAATAAAGGACATGGACAGGATATGCGTATGAATAATTGTCAACATCTCACGTTCACTTTTCTTGAATTTCATCACTTGAGCGTCTTCATCCGCATCATTGCCCAAATATTGTTCTTCGATACCGTTGGGTTCAACACCAGAGGTTTCACCTACAAAGAGTAGTCCCGTGTAAAAACCAACACTCAAAACAACAATAAAAGCTGCTATAAGCAATTTTAGTTCTTTTGGGAATGTATAAATAAGTCCGTTTAGTTGCATTTATAAGGCCCCTTTTAAATTAAGGATCTTGAGAGATTCCAATAAACTGTTCATAGCCCTGGTCATAGAGTTCGTCGAAATTGTTGCGCCGGCTATGGCGACAATATCTTGTCCGTATTTTAACTCATCTCCTTGCTTTTTTCCTATAAATTGTTTTAACCAGCGTTTGCTTCCTATTTCGCCACCATACTCTTCACGATAGATCAATACCTTGGTTTTTGTGACCACGAATTCTCTATCAAATAACACCAGATAGTCAAATGTAGCGGTCTTGCTTCGTGCATTACCAATATAAGCATGGCCCATAAATTCATTATTATGAATGATTTTAAAGAAATTGTCTATTCCAAATTCAGAAGGGATAGCTTCATTGTTCTCCTTAGAAATAATTACGAAATCCTTTCTAAAACCATCGATTTCATAAAAATTAGAGATCTCTTTATTTGCCTTCTTCATCACTCTTTGAGGTACCTCAGCACTAATACATAATATGGCAATTATCAATATAGAAAAGGTCTTCATATTCATGATACGTATGTAATTAAGTGATGTATTTTAAAACCAAACTCCAATACCAAAATTCAAGCGATTATCAACATTTCCATTAGACAGGTTATTATCCCTAAATTGATAATCTCCTTTTAATACTACGCCTGGTGCAATATGGTAACTCAATCCTGTTGTAAGATCTGTTCTATTATAAGCATCATTTCTCATAAGCGAACCATCAGTATCGGCATGTGTGTCATAGTTCTCGTAACGTACGAAAGCGAAAAGGCGTTGTTGCTTGCTTATTGGTAGTAAATTATAGGCGATCTCGCCATAATAGCCCATCATTGCGCTACCTAGATCACTATCTACAAGTGTATTATAGGCTTCGGTATCACTTAATGACGCATAAATGAATTGCCCTCTTGCTGTAAAACGTTGAAATGCATAGCGTGCATCAAACCCAACCATCGAAATCCCGATATTCGCGCCTTCGATATCCTCAACATCATCGGCTGCCTGGGTTTTGCCAAAATACCCCGACAATCCGAGACGCAGACCCAGAAATCCATAATACTCGATCTTCATCGAAAATGTAGGGCTATCAACGGTTGATTTAATTCCTTTTTGACGACCACCACGCAGCCCGTTACTGCCTTTTAAAAAGCCTGTAACCTCTCCATCTTCATTTAGGGTAGATTTGAATCCATTAAAAATATAAGCCTGATAGCCAATAGAAGCTTCAGAGAATCTTCCTGTCACACCCACCCCTATTTCTCTCCATGTTGTTGGCACTATAGCGTTATCGACTGCTGGCCTTTCAACACCATTAAATGTCGTAGGTTCGTGATACTCATTGATAATACCCATTGGGACTAGCATCAAACCACCACGCAAACTAATATTATCGCCAACTGCATAGTTAACAAAGGCCTGTTCTACAAATACCTCTTCTACGTGTTCGATCTCAAGTTCTGTTACAAATTGGGTCTTATCGTTGAATTTATATCCAAACAACAATACTAAACGCTGTACATCTAGCTCTCCGTTGTCTCCTTCTGGCTGATTATAGGTGATTTCACCATAAGCCCCCACTGTAACGGCCTTGCCATAATTACCAGAAAGCAGTCTTTGTGCCGCATTTTGCTGCCGCTGTGGATCAAAGGTCAAGCTATCTTGTAGTGTTTGAGAATATGTAGTAATTGATACTAAAAAAACAAAGGCAAATTGAATCGTTTTCATTAAAGATATTTGGATAATTTTTATTTAGTCTAATTACAAATAGACTATTAATTCAAATACAAAAATAGAAACCAAAATGACATCTGCAAACCTTATTTAGATTTATTTTAAATAATTTTCAACAGCGATTAAGAAGGAAGAATTCAAGTATATTTAATCCTTTAAATATCAAATAGATGTCCATAAAATCGATAATTCTACTATGCCTTCAGTTTTTATCGATGGGATATCTCATCAGTAAGTTTTCTATTAGCAACAATCTCTTTATTAACGGAATACAATTCATGGGCATTGCAATTGCTGTTTGGGGAGTTCTTGCTGGCGGTCTTGATAAATTTAATATGCAACCGGAGGTGAAATCTGATGTATTGATAACCAATGGTCCTTTTTCATTAGTTAGAAATCCTATGTATCTTGGTTTTTTGCTATTTTTTAGTGCGGTTATTAGTCAGGATCCATTGCCTAAACATTGGATTGCCTATGTCATTTTAGTAATTACGCTTTTACTCAAGATTTACAGTGAAGAGCACTTTTTAGAATCAAAATTTGGTGAGCAATATAGACATTACAAAAACCGGACATTTAGGTTAATCCCTTATGTTTTCTAATGGTATTTGGTGAAGATCTTTGACGCCTCATTATAGGAGCTTTCAAAGCTCAAAGCGTTTAATTCATGATCTGATTTATTTGACGTAAAATAAGATAGTAGTTTCTCAGTTGGCATATTGCCGGTCAATTCATCCTTCGCCATTGGGCAGCCGCCAAAGCCCTGTATTGCACCGTCAAAACGCCTACAACCAGAAGTGTAAGCCGCATGCACCTTTTCGAACCATGAGGCAGGTGTTGTATGCAAGTGTGCCCCGAATTCTATTTCTGGATATTTAGGAATCAGATTGGAAAATAGGTATTCAATTGTTTCTGGGTCAGAGCTACCAATCGTATCACTTAAGGAGAGGATCTTCACTCCCATTTTACTCAAACGTTCTGTCCAATCCCCGACAATCTCAACATCCCATGGATCACCATACGGATTCCCAAATCCCATGGACAAATAAGCCACCACTTCTTTGTTAGACTTCACCGCAATATTCATGATCTCTTCCAAAGTCACGACAGATTGTGCAATCGTCTTATGAGTATTACGCATCTGGAAGTTCTCTGAAATGGAGAAAGGATATCCTAAATAATCAATTTCATTATACTGAGAGGCATCCGTCGCTCCTCTGGTATTGGCCACAATGGCCAACAACTTACTCGTGGTTTTTGAAAGGTCCAATTGAGCCAACACTTTTGCCGTATCCATCATTTGTGGGATGGCCTTAGGCGATACAAAACTTCCAAAATCTATAGTATCAAAACCAATACGAAGCAAGGATTGAATATACTGAACCTTTTCGGTAGTAGGAATAAATTCCTTAATGCCTTGCATGGCATCTCTTGGGCATTCAATCACTTTTACTTGGTTCGACATTAATTAGAAAGTAATATTCAAAGTTAAATTTACTATTAATTATCAGAGAATAAAATAAATACTGCTATTCCAACAAATACAAGTACTTGAAGCCATTTCAGGTAAAGCCCCACATTTTTATGAGACTTGATATACTCGGAAATAGATCCCGCCAGAATGGCGATCATTGAGAAAATGAACAATGACACAGCCATGAATAGAAGGCCTAATATATAAAATTGAGCGACGGTATTGATATCATCACTAAACAAGAATCCAGGAAAAAAAGCTAAAAAGAATATAGACACCTTAGGGTTAAGCACATTCATAATGAATCCTTGCTTAAAAAGCTCCCATAACCCTTTCTTAGGAACAGATCCATCAGTCAATGATAAGCTGTTATTGGATCTTATGACTTTGTATGCTAGAAAAAACAAATAGAAGGCTCCTAATAATTTGATGGTAAAAAAAAGTGAATCGTTTTCCTTGATGATCGCAGACACTCCAAAAGCAACCAAAGTTGTATGTATCAAGCATCCAGAAATCAATCCGGCAACTGTTGCCAAACCATACTTCTTGCCATTGACGATACTTTGCATGAGTACATAAATATTATCAGGTCCTGGAGATATGGCCAGAGCAGACGTTGCAAGCGCAAAGGACACTAGAGTTTCAATCATCAATATTGAAGGGCATTCTTAAATTTAATACAAATCTAATGTAAGTTTAATTATTCTTAAACGACCCTAAATCAAAGCAAAAGAAAAAACATGTAATGCAAACTACCCATAAAAAACTCAATCTATTCCTTATAGCCTTCTCATTGCTAGCAGTCCATTTAGTTTGGTCGCAATCTGAGGCATTTTATAATATAACGGTTACCACTACTTGGAATTCGTCCGAACATAGTTCTGTCCCTACTGGAGCTCATTGGTCCGACCTCATTGGTGCCACGCATAGCACTCCTGATAGATTCATGAGTTTGGGAAATTTAGCAACATCAGGTATCCAAAACGTTGCTGAATCAGGAAACAATACTGCGTTTAGAGATGAAATAAATGATGCTATTAATATAGATGGAAATGCTGATCAAATGCTCGAAGACACTTTTGGGTTCACTCCTTTTGGTCCGATAGGCACATCGGGTTTTACAAATGTCGCGATAAGTGAAGATTTTCCATTAATCTCATTGGTCTCGATGGTCGCTCCTAGTCCAGATTGGTTCATTGCAGTGAATAGCCTTAACCTAAGAAGTGGTGATGCTGGAATGTTAAATGGGTGGAAAGATGATTTTGTGATGGATGTTTATGCCTATGACTCTGGCACTGATGACGGCATGGATTACACATCTGCAAACAGTCCTAATGGTCCAGTACCTATATTCATGATTACAGGTGCTCCAATAAATGGAAACAAGATAGGGACCATCACCTTCGATTATTTGTCATCAACTCTAGGGGTTGAAAATGCAGCATTACTTATGAATGTAAAAATCTATCCAAACCCAGTGAACGATATTCTGCACATTACCAATAGTGCAAATACTATTGAAGATGTTGAATTATATAATGTACTAGGGAAAAGAATACATAGCTTTGAAGCTTTAGGGAATGGTGACTTGGTCATGAATGTGAAAAATTTCGAAGGCGGCATCTATATATTAAAGATATATAACGCCAAAGGTGAGTCCTTGAACCGAAAAATAATTATCGACTAAGCAAGGCCTTATTGATATCCTTGATCAATTTAGGACCTTCGTATATGAATCCTGTATACAGCTGTACAAGATCTGCTCCAGCATCGAGTTTTTCCAATGCATCTTCTTTTGAATGAATTCCACCGACACCAACTATAGCAAAGGCCTTATTGCTTTTCTGGGACAAAAACCTAATGACTTCCGTTGATCGTACTGCTAAAGGTTTGCCACTCAATCCACCCATTTCATTCTTATTATCGGAACGAAGTCCCTCACGTGATATCGTTGTATTCGTGGCGATAACTCCATCAATTTTCGTTACGCTTACAATTTCTATGATATCCAACAATTGCTCATCGGTAAGATCCGGCGCTATCTTTAAGAGTATTGGTTTGCCTTTTGATCTTTTAATGTTTTCGTCTTTTAATACTTGTAAAAGTTTGGTAAGGGGTTCCTTATCTTGCAGAGCGCGCAGATTAGGTGTATTTGGCGAACTTACATTCACAACAAAATAATCTACATGATCAAATAAGGCGTTGAAACATATTTTATAATCGTCGACAGCATCTTCATTTGGTGTGACTTTGTTCTTGCCTATGTTCCCCCCAATAAGAACATCATTATTCTTTCGAAGTCTCTCAACTGCCTCATGAACACCACCATTATTAAAACCCATTCGGTTGATAATCGCCGAATCCTCTTTTAACCTAAATAGTCGTTTCTTCGGGTTTCCATCTTGTGGTTTTGGAGTCAAAGTGCCTATTTCAATGAACCCAAATCCGAAATTGTTAAGTTCATTAAAAAGTTTTGCGTCTTTATCAAACCCAGCAGCTAAACCAACTGGGTTCTTGAATTTCAACCCAAATAGTTCTTTTTCCAGTCGTTTGTCTTCAATGAGATAAAGGCCCCTAAAAATAGATGCCATTAGTGGTATCTTGCACATAAACCGAATCAAGGAAAAGGTGAAATGGTGTATTTTTTCTGGATCAAATAGAAAAAACAATGGTCTAATTAGTAATTTATACATGAAAATAGTGTGTAGTGCAAAAATAGGCTTAAATAATTAATAAACAAAGATATACAGCTAGTTGACAGTATTTTATCAATTGATATAACAGCCTAACAATTTTAATTCAGATCGTCATTCTCAAAAAATAAGATATTATTTTTGCACGATGCTTAACAACCTAAGAGTATATAATAGTTTATCTGGAAAAAAAGAGTCTATAATCATGATTATTAAAATAAATTCTGTTGAAAGTACAATTGAAATTTTTTACAAAAACTATGT
>CBESOB010000140.1:0-7748 GCA_965530995.1 uncultured Flavobacteriaceae bacterium | reverse complement strand
CCTCTTCCTCTACTTCTATTAATTCTATATTATTCCAGTCAAGATTCATACCTTCCTTAGCATCAAAATTCAATGGTAAGTGCTCTAAAGTGTTAAAGTTGAAGTTAAGTTCTTCTTCTATTTCAAACACATCAACAGATGCGATACTTATAATTTCTTCTTTCGTGGTTGTGCCAAAAAGTTCTAGTTCTAATTCCAAGGTTTCTATCTGAACTGAGATAAAATTATCCATTGGATTTTCTTTCGGTTCTACATTTGCATTCGCACTGAAGGCGAATAAAACAAATAACATTAAGATTGATTGACGTAACATGATAATTGGTTTTAAAGATTGATTGATGAAAGCATTATTTGTTATGCTTATACTCTAATAGACGACTACTATTTCGCTTTGTTACAGACTTTAAGACATTTTAACAGAAAGAATCTTTTTTGTGACACCCATAACGATAGCGCACTAACCCTTTAGCTTCCAAATAATTAGAAGTAATATGAAGTTTACATAGTAAGGATAGGTCTTTCCAAGAAATAAGTATATTTAATCTCACCTTCAATAAATTAGTAGACACGAAAAAATCGACTCCTCATGAAAAATAAAAAAGCCAGTATTAATTAATACTGGCTTTTTCAAAACTAACATTTAAGTTTAATTAAAAAAAGGAGACGTCTTGGGGGGCAACTTCTGTCATACCTTGATATGGGTTGAAACCGCATGGCAAATATGCTTTAACGTCGAATTCGAACTCAACGTCTTCCTCTAACTCTATTAATTCTAAACTACTCCAGTCAAGATTCATACCTTCTTGGACATTAAAATTAAGTGGTAAGTATTCAGATGTATCAAAGTCGAAGTTAAGATCTTCTACTACTTCATACACATCAACTGATGAGATACTTATAATTTCTTCTTTGGTGGTTGTTCCAAAAAGTTCTAATTCTAATTCCAAGGTTTCTATCTGAACTGAGATAATAATATCCATTGGATTTTCTATGGGTTCTATATTTGCATTTGCACTGAAAGCAAACAGGACAAATAAAATTAAGATTGATTTGCGTAACATGATATTGGTTTTTTAAGTTTTGTTTGTTTAACTATTATACGCTTAAAGACGCCTACTAGATCTCTTTGTTACATACTTTAATACATTTTAACAGAAAGAATCTTTTTTTGTAATATCCATAACGACAACAGCACTAACCCTTTCGTTTTTAATTAATTAGAATTATTCAAATTTGTATAGTAATGATAAGGCTTTCGGAGATATAGGCTTATTTATTCTCACCTTCAAGAAATGAGTAGGCACGGAAAAATCGACGCCTCATGAAAAATAAAAAAGCCAGCACTAGATCGTGCTGGCTTTAACATTAACATGCAAATTAATTATTTAAGGCAAATACCTTGTGACTTTAAAGGTGTCATTCCAAAATAAGCATTGAAATCACTTGGTAAATGTTCTTTAACATTAAAATTGAATTCGACATCTTCCTCTTCCTCCAACAATTCGATGTTGGTCCAGTCTAGATTCTTGCCATCATTCACATCAAAATTCAATGGTAAATATTCGCTAGTATCATAAGCGAAGTTGACTTCTTCCAGCACTTCGCAAACTTTTATGGATTGCACATTAAGGATACCATCATTTAATGGTGTCCCAAATAATTCTATTTCTAGCTCCAATGCTTCAATTTGATCAGAGATAAAACTATCCATTGGAGTATCTTTTGGTTCTACATTTGCGTTTGCACTGAAGGCAAACAGGACAAATAACATTGAGATTGATATACGTAACATAATAATGGTTTTTAAGTTTTGTTTAATTACTTGTTATACGCTTATAGACGTATAGTATTGTAACTTGTTACAGCCCTTAAGACCAATTTAACAGATTACGTGAAACTTTATGAAAGCTTTAAGATTAGTGTGGGTACGAATATCACTCCAGAGACAGCCAGCAAGAAATAGAACTTGTCTTATTCTTTTTGATTCGTTAACCTTCATGTTCTAATTAAAAGGCACAAATGATAAACTAACCAAAATATGTATTGTTTCTGATGAATCAAAAATAATGGTGCAGTAGCTATGTCAAGATGCCATTTCTTTAAGTGCCTTCACAAAAATATCTAATTCTTTGGTGGTAGTAAATACATTTGGAGTAATCCTACAGCCTTGTACATTGGCATAATCTATGGAAACCGTAAAGATATTGTAATCATCCATCAGTCTTTTAGCCAAGTCTGCAGGAGTCAAGGTGGTGATGCCCACATTGGCTATCCCACATGCTTTATGTGATTCAACAGGAGTGTTTATCATAATGTTTTGATGATTGCGCACTTTACTTGTCCAATATTCTTGCAAATAACGTAATCGTGCTTCTTTGCGTGCCCCACCTAACATATTATAATAATCGATGGCATTCTCTATACTCAGGTCATGATACACAGGATGTGTACCAGTATGATTCAATCTTGAAATATCACTCGGTTCGCGATCGTGTTCCGCAAATATGGGCCATAAAGTCCCTATATTTCCATCTTTAACATATAACATCCCGGTTCCCAAAGGCACCGCCAACCATTTATGTAAGCTGGCACCATAATAATCGCATTCTAGATCTTCGATATTAAACTCAAAATGGCCAACACAATGAGCTCCGTCAACCATCACTTGCACTCCTTTGCTATGGGCCATTTGGCATATCTTCTTGACCGGAAGAATTTGCCCTGTTATATTGACCATGTGACAGACCATCAATAACTTGGTCTTAGAGGTGATGGCATTTGCATATAGTTTTACGATCTCTTCGTCTGATTTTGGATGATTCGGCACAGATACGACTTTATTGACCACACCATAACGTTTTGCAACTTGCTCGAACATTACTTTCATGGCTCCATAATCCTGCAATGCGTAGACAGCTTCATCCCCTTTTCCCCAAGGAAATCCTTTAATCACCAAATCCAAGGATTCGGTGGTATTTCTGGTGATTATAACATTTTTCGCACTGCTCCCAATCAGTTCACCAAGTTTTTGGGCCATGCGTTTTTTGTTGTCCCATTGTACTGTGCGCATATAATGAGAACCTTCATAATTCACCATTTTAGCATGATCTATCATAGCGTTTAGCGTCCGTGTAGGAATGATATTATAATAACCACTCTCTAGATTAATATAGTCTGGCTTAAGCTTGTAATCACTTCTGATTTTTAACCAAAATTCATTGTTCGAGGCCAAGTCTTTAACAGGGATGTTTGCTACGTCTTCTACCCATGAAGATATGGCACTAGCATAAAACGGTGATCCCAATGTCGCGAAGGACATTTTCTTAATGAAGTCTCTTTTATTCATAATGAAAGGTTCTTTCCCTAAAGGTATTAAAATTATTAATTAGTTAATTTATGTGGCAACCAAACATAACTGATTCAAAAGATCACTGATCACATTAAATGACTAAAATGACAAATCAATCCTCTTATCACAACAAACTCGGCCTCCTTAAAGAAATCAATCGATTGACCCGCAAAATATTCTCAATTGGACATGCATAGAAACAGATACGCGACATGACACCAAAATTGCTAAAGATCTCATTGAAGTGGAATTTATCCGGTTGTTGCATACCGACGAAGTAGGGTACGATAAAATGATTGCTAGCATACATGCCTTCAACATGACCTACGACTATGCATTGGATACAGAAGGTTTCGACCTGATAATTGAAATCATTGCCATTTCACAACATTAATGAAAACCCTTATGGGAAATTGGAATCAAGCGAATCGAAGCCAATTTATTGAAGCTGATAAAACTACAATAATGGTTTAAAACAATATTTTAGAATAGACAGTTCAATGTTCAACTTTATGAGACTTAATTCTATATCTTTATTGAAATGAAAATCAACTAAAAAACAACTATGAAAGTAAACGCATACGCAGCTATAGAGGCATCAGGAGCATTAACACCTTTTTCATATGAATTGGGCAAATTAGGATCTGAGCAAGTGGATATAAAAGTTCACTATTGTGGAATTTGCCATTCGGACCTGAGCATGATCAATAACGAATGGGGCATGACTCAATATCCTATTGTTCCAGGTCATGAGATTGTGGGCGAAGTAATTGCGGCAGGTAATGCCGCCAAGAACGTTAAAGTCGGTGATAAAGTCGGGTTAGGTTGGTTTTCAGCTTCTTGCATGAGTTGCCAAGAATGCATGGAAGGTGATCATCACCTTTGTGCTAATAATGAGTCTACAATTGTAGGTCGTCATGGCGGTTTTGCAGACTATGTTCGTGGACATTGGTCTTGGGCCATTCCTCTACCAGATGCTATTGATCTGAGTAAAGCGGGACCCCTACTCTGTGGTGGCATTACCGTGTTCAACCCTATTATCTTAGCTGGGGTGAAACCTACCGACACTGTTGGTGTGATTGGCATCGGTGGTTTAGGACATATGGCCCTAAAATTCTTGAAGCATTGGGGATGTGAAGTGATTGCTTTTAGCTCGAACCCGAACAAAAAACAGAATATACTGGACATGGGTGCGAATCAAGTTATTGATTCCACTTCCCCAGAAGAATTGGAAGGCATTACTGGTAAACTGAATTTCATACTCAACACCACTAACGTTACTCTTGATTGGAATTCTTATTTGACCACCTTGGCACCAAAAGGAACTTTACATACCGTTGGTGCTGTATTAGAACCAATGGCTATCCCAGCCTTCAGCTTGATTGGTGGCGAAAAATCAGTGGCAGGAAGTCCTCTTGGCAGTCCTGCTCTTACCAAGACCATGCTGGATTTTTGCGTCCGACATGATATTTATCCTACCGTGGAGGAATTCCCGATGGATAAGGTTAACGAAGCTATCGAACATCTAGAAAAAGGAAAGGCTAGATTTAGGATCGTGTTGAAAAATTGATGTCCGTTTTTTATGCTTAATATTTTAATTTCAAAGGATTTATGAGAATAGTGCATAGCTTGGTAGTGTCATTTCATTACCATGCTCAAAAGGCAACGACTATAAAAGGAGCTGATTCTGGAGACCATATAGTAGGTCCTTAGGCAAATTTTGAAACCGATCCTGATATAAGATCCTATGTAAAACCTATAGTCAAGAAACTAGGGTTACGACTGGTGGTGTGAAAATTAATCATTATTCATAATGATTTCAGGCATAGTGCTTATTGACTATTCATATCTAATTATGACGGTTATCATTTTCTTCTCATTTTGGGTTTTGTAATTTTATGGAATACCAATACCCATCTAATGGAACTTCTAATAGAGTACTGGATTCCTTGGTTAACCAGCAATGCCCTGGCATTGATTTTGCTATGGCTAGCATACAAGAAACCGAACATAGCACGTTGGCTGCTTGTCTTGTTGTTTGGTTGGGCTTGTTGGATCAATTTCAAAACAGCCCACAACAATCCCGAAGATTATCTCGATTATGCTTCCTTTACACCTTTTGGCCCTTATCGCGACTTTATTATCGGTTGGTTTTCGGAACGTATTACCCTTATTGTTTCGACTATAGCAATAGGCCAAGGTGTCATAGCTTTAGGCATGCTACTCAAAGGACTATATCTACAAATAGCTTGCATAGGCGCCATCTTATTTCTTTTGTTTATAACCCCTTTAGGAATAGGGTCGGGTTTTCCAGCACCTATTATATCTGCGATTGCGGTATATTTAATCCTAAAGAAGGATACCTATGAATATCTGTGGACTCTCAGATCCAAGAAAGTTGATTAAACACTGAGCAGTATTCCAGACAAAACCCTTACCTTATTCAGATAAGACACCCATATTCTTTTACAATGTGTTATGATATTAAAGCCAGTTACCAAGCTCAGTTAAAGCGTGCAAGACGCCGTAATGACCTTCAAGCTATTGATGAGGTCATGGAGAAACTAGTACCACTCACCGACTTACCTATTCATCATGCATCGGGATTTAGTCATCCTGAACTTTTGATTTACACGGATAGATCACCGAACTTTCCAGAAGTAGCCACATGGGGTTTAGTTCCATTTTGGGTGCACGACCAAGAACAGCTTAAAAAATTATGGAACAATACACTCAATGCACGAGGTGAGACCATTTTTGAAAAACCTTCATTCAGAGAATCCGCAAAACATCACCGCTGCATTATTCATGTAGATGGCTTCTATGAGCATCATCATTATAATGGAAAGACCTATCCTTTCTTCATTCATGACAAAGACAATGAACCGCTGGCACTTGCAGGATTATGGAGCGAATGGCGAAATGAAGAAACTCGAGGCACACTGAATTCCTTTTCCATCGTGACCACAGAAGGTAATACCATGATGGGAAAGATCCATAATAATCCAAAACTCAAAGGCCCTCGAATGCCGTTGATTCTTCCTGAAGAATTGGAAGATAGCTGGCTACGACCAATTGAAGATGAATTGGATCAAAAATCGATTCAAGAACTCATTCATAGTTCCGCAGAAGGAGAGCTCGTGGCACATACCGTCGCTAAATTGAGAGGAAAAGAATATGCTGGAAACACAGAATCCATTTCGGATGAAGTATCTTATCCTGACTTGGTATTCAATGCATGAACAAATTGTAACTATACACTGTTAATTGCGTCTTACAATCAACTAATTCAACAACGATCATGAAACAACGTATCACATCAATATTTATGAGCCTGTTACTCCTCAGTCCTCTGACTTGTAAACAAACTTCAAATTCAGAAGCTTCAATTCCAATTGAAGAGTCTGAAGCGCTAGACGTCATTCCTAATTACACACCAGACGATCAAGCTCTTCATGATACCATTCTTGCCATGGATGAAAAATATTTTGATGCCTATAACTCTTGCGACTTAGAAACACAAGCTAATATTTATTCTGATGACATAGAGTTCTATCATGACAAAGGTGGTTTAATGACTGATAAAAAAGCACTCATCCAAGCATTGAAAGATAATATTTGTGGTAAGGTAACTCGGGAACTAATTGCAGGCAGTATGGAAGTATATCCAATTGCTGGTTATGGTGCAATCGCAGAAGGTTATCACAAATTCTTTAATAATGAGGAACCCGACACACCCCAAAAACCGTCTAAATTCATCACCATATGGGAAGACACTTCTGATGGATGGAAAATGGCACGAGTTATCAGCTTACATTAGAGACCTATAGAAGACAGCTGCCTCTAACTTAAGAAAAATCACCAAATTTCAATAAAATTCCGGCTCATGCCTATAGTCACTTCAAAACGTGAAAAACGCCTTTGGTTGTGGACTTTGGTGGCTGTTATTGCTATTTATGCTACCATTGTTTTGGCGCAGCCAATTTGAGCAATAACCCTTTTGTTACGACCTTCTCGATTGCTATGGGCGCTGTATCATTTCTTGCCTAAAAGACACCAATTAAAAAACTACCCCATGTAGGTAATGAGGTAGTTAAATCAAGAGTTACTAACATGTTTCTTTTTAGGGACACTAATGGTTTACTTTATGTTTCATGTACTAAGAACTCAATATTAAATATGCAATTCTTGTGCCAAATCTCAATTTATAACATAAAAAAAGGAGCCCATCGCAATAGCTTCAGGTTGGTTAAACGAAATACATGACTTAATCCACATCAAGTCAGTGTTATTTAGATAATATCCAATAAGATACATAAAAAAATCGACCATTGAAATCGGTCGGGAATCACTACCAATACTCACTTTTTATAAATATCTAAAAATGAAAAAAAAAGAA
>CBESOB010000139.1:0-7777 GCA_965530995.1 uncultured Flavobacteriaceae bacterium | reverse complement strand
CATATTTTACCGATAAAATGTAAGTAAAATACGCCGTTCAACGATTATTTCATTCTTTTTATTGTTTTACAGAATATATTACTGATGTTAGCAGTCCCAAATCTAAAGACTGACATCATGAAGAATCTAAAACGTATCCTACTACTTGCCACTTTAATAGTTATGGTGAGTCAAATTTCATTTGCCAATACAGGTAATGATAAAACTAACCCTTCTACAACTGAAACCAAAGTTTCTAAAGTTTATGTTGTTGTAAAAAGCGCATCTGCGACTAAGAAATTCATGGAGCATTATGGAAGTGCATTGAAAAAAGAATTAGCAACTCAAGGAATAGAGGCTGATTATGCAATTCTTTCTGGAAAATTCCCTAATGCCATGTATCAAATAGCCATCGATAATGGCGCTGACCATATTGTGTTCATTAATCAAACCAAACAACACAATATTGATGGAAAAACAAATGTTGGTGGAACCTTCGAAGTAAAGTCTTTTAGTTTAGAAGATTATTCTTGGACGGTAATATCAAGTAGTATAATGATGAACGTACAATTCGATAAATCAATAAAAAGCGCCAATAACAAGATAATTGAATCATTTTTAAATAAAATTTGATTAATAGCACATTTATTTTGGTTGGTATGCCTGAACATTTGTTCAGGCATTTTTTTTTATCATTTTGTTTAGATTAAGTCGTTAGCACATTTGTTATATTTACCATTATGCGTCTTATAATTGCTATATGTTTATTTCTATCAACGCTTTCTTTCGGACAATCTGAAGAAATAGCTAAAGACTATTTTATACGCGGAGAATTTGAAAAGGCTCTCGTCTCTTATCAGAAATTACTAAAAAAAGATCCAAAGAAGCATAATTTAATTTCTCGAATTGTTGAGATTCATCAGCAACTTGAGGAATTTGATAAAGCAGAAGAACTTTTACTTGAACGAATAGAAAGAACAAGACAACCAGTGCTTTTCGTCGAGTTGGGATATAATTATTCCTTAAAAGGAGATGCAATCAAAGCTGAAGAATCTTATGATCAGTCGTTTGTGATCTTAAAAGGCAATGCAAATTATGCGTATAGTATTGCTCAGAGTTTCGAAAAACACTCCCTTTTAGATAAAGCCATATCTGTTTACGAACTGGCTATGGAGATTAACCCAAAGTTTAATTTCAATATACAACTCGCAAGAATACATGGTGAGCAAGGTAATATTGAAAAGATGTTCATAGGTTATATAAATTTCATTCAACAGAATAGAAGTTATGTTAATAATGCAAAGAGATCCATTAGTGGTTTTATAAGTGAAGATGGTCAAGATCAAAACAACATTTTATTGCGAAAGACCCTGCTTAAGAAAATACAAAGTGAACCAGATATTCTCTGGAACGAATTATTAAGTTGGCTATTCATACAACAACGAGATTATAAGAAAGCGTTTAGTCAAGAAAAAGCCATATATAAAAGAGAGAAAGAAAGTTTGCAACGCATGGTTGATCTCGTACTGATCACCATACAGGAAAATCAGGTGGCAACCTCGAAGAATATACTTAATTACATAATAGAAAACTCACAGAATACAGAGGTTGTTTTAGAAGCGCATAAATATTTATTGGATTTAGAGACCAAAACCATAGAGCCTATGGAGTTTAATAAGATCGAAGATGCATATAATGTTCTTTTTGATAAGTTTGGGAGGTTTAACCAGACGCTAGACCTTCAAATTGCCTATGCGCATTTCTTGGCATTTTACAGGAATGATACTCAGAGAGCGACGTCCTTATTGAAGCAAAGCTTGAACCTGCGCCTATCTAAATTAGATGAGGGTAAAATCAAATTAGAATTAGGCGATATTCTTGCTTTTCAAGAAAAATTCAACGAGGCACTAATTTACTACACACAAGTTCAGCGAAACATCAAGAATAGTACTTTGGCACAAGAAGCTCGATTCAAGATTGCAAAAACGAGCTATTATAAAGGTGATTTTGATTGGGCAGAATCTCAATTAAAGATATTGAAATCGTCCACATCCCAACTTATTGCAAATGATGCCTTGGATCTTAAACTATTGATTTCGGATAATAAATTTGAAGATTCTTTGCAAACTGCTTTGCGTAAGTATGCCAAAGCGGATTTACTGTCTTTTCAAAATAGAATAGATGAAGCGATTACTTTACTTTCAGAGGTGTTGCAGGAGCATAAAGGAGAGACTATTGAAGACCAAGCCTTATTTATGCAAGCCAAGCTTTATGAGTCAAAGGTGCAATATGAGTCGGCAGCGTCAAATTATCAAAGAATCATTGCAAATTATAGAGATGATATTCTAGCCGATGACGCCCTATTTAACCTTGCAGAAATATATAACAGGCATTTACAACAGCCTGAAAAGGCGAAACCACTTTATGAACAGATCATTTTCGATCATCAAGACAGTATATATTTTGTCGAGGCTCGTAAATCATTTCGGGCACTTCGAGGAGATATAATTAACTGAACACTATGATTGTTGCTGAAACTAAGCGCCTCGTAATATCGGAGTTCACGAGTAATGATGCTCCTTTTTATCTCGATCTAGTCAACACCCCGAATTGGATCAAGTATATTGGTGACAGAGAAATACACGCTATTGAAGATGCCAAGAAGCGTATTGAGGAATCCATTTTAACCAGTTATATTGAGAATGGCTTTGGTGCCTACAAACTACAATTGAGAGATGCCAATTTAAAGACCATTGGCTCTTGTGGTTTATACAAGCGAGACCATTTTGACCATGCAGATATCGGTTTCGCTATGCTTCCTGAATATGAAAATCAAGGATTCGGATACGAATCTTCCATTGAAATCCTAAAACTCGCCGAGAAGGACTTCAAACAAGAAAAAGTTTTGGCCATAACTCTACCAACCAATATAGCATCTATCAAATTATTGGAAAAACTTGGGTTGTCTTTCGAAAAAATGGTCATTCCTTTTGATGATGATGAAGAACTGTTGTTATTTGCAAAAACCTTTTGAAGTGATTTATCAGTTTTGAGATTAGGTGAATCGACTTTATATTCTTGAAAATAACTAGTAATGATAATATATAACGTCACGATAAATATAGATGAATCTGTGCACGACGAATGGCTCATTTGGATCAAAGAACATATTCCTCAGGTATTGGCTACCGGGAAATTTGATAAAGCGACCTTGACGAAAGTCTTGTTAGAAGAAGACATGGACGGCCACACATATTCTGTGCAATACAGGTCCTACTCACGGGAAGCCCTAGATGCCTATTACAAGGAAGATGCTGAGCGATTACGAACGGATGGTATGAAGAAGTTTGCCGATAAAATGCTGGCATTCCGAACAGAATTGCAGGTCGTGGATGAGTATACTGTCAACTTTAATTAGAAAATTTACAATTTTATATGAGCGTTAGAGCCAAAAAACACTTAGGGCAACATTTCTTGATTGATGAAAACATCGCTCAAAAAATTGCTGATACCTTGACATTGAATGGCTATGATATGATCTTGGAAATCGGACCCGGAACTGGTATGCTCACGAAGTACTTACTTAAAAAAGATATCACCACTTATGTTATAGAGATTGATCCGGAATCAGTTGAATACTTGAAAGCCAATTTCCTGAATCTAGCATCACGGATCATTGAAGAAAATATCCTTAAGTATGATTTAAATCAAATCTTCAAGAATCAATCATTCGCGATCACTGGAAATTTCCCTTATAATATCTCAACTCAAATAGTTTTCAAGACTTTAGAATTTCGCCGCCAAATTCCAGAATTTACCGGGATGTTCCAAAAAGAGGTTGCTGAGCGTATCTGTCATAAGGAAGGATCCAAGGTATACGGCATACTTTCAGTATTAGTGCAGGCATTCTACAATGCCGAGTATTTGTTTTCAGTACCACCTCAAGTGTTCAATCCACCACCAAAAGTCGAATCAGGTGTTCTTAGATTAATCCGAAAAGATGACTATGAATTGCCTTGTGATGAGAAATTGTTCTTTAGAGTAGTGAAGACTGCTTTTCAGCAACGGCGCAAAACATTACGCAATAGCCTAAAAACTCTTGATCTAAGCGATAATTTAAGAGAAGATGTTATCTTTGGCCAGCGTCCAGAACAATTGAGCGTTAAGAGGTTCATTGAGCTAACACTATTAATAGAAGGCGATAGCAAGAAATAAATAGTTTTGTCATTTCGAGCTTGTCCAGAAATCTCATGTCAGAAAATAACGAAAACATACAATTCAAGATCACGGATGAGTTGATCGAACAAGTGCTCTTTCTTGTTGAAAACAAGGATGATAAGGGCACCCTTGACTTGCTTTCCGAATTTCATCCTGCCGATATCGCTGAAATATTTGATGATTTTAGTATAGATCAAGCGACGTATATCATCAAGTTGCTCGATAGCGAAAAAACGGCTGACATCTTGATGGAGTTGGATGATGACGATCGAGAAAAAATCTTGGCGTCACTTTCGGCAAAAGAAATCGCGGAAGAGATTGAAGAGCTGGATACCGATGATGCCGCAGATATTATCGCGGAACTTCCGGAAGAACGTCAAGAAAGGGTTATTGCCCAGATAGAAGACGAAGAACTCGCAGCAGATATCCAAGAATTGTTGGCCTATGACGAAGATTCTGCAGGAGGCCTTATGGCAAAAGAGCTTGTAAAAGTATATGAAACCTGGACCGTTGCGGGTTGCTTAAGACGTATTAGGATACAAGCAGAAAATGTCACTAGAGTGCATTCTATTTATGTCGTCAATAAAGAAGAGAAACTCATTGGTCGTCTATCCCTGAAAGACCTAATAATTGCTAAAAGTGAGCAGAAAATTTCAGACATTTATAAGTCTGATGTCGATTATGTCAAGGCTGAAGAGGATGTAGAGGAAGTAGCAAAGGTCATGGCAAAATATGATTTGGAAGCTATTCCAGTAGTAGACGAAAACCAAACCCTTTTAGGAAGAATCACGATCGACGATATTATTGATGTTATTAAAGAAGAAGCAGATAAAGACTACCAATTAGCAGCAGGTATCACTCAAGAAGTAGAAGCAGATGATACCATTCTTGAACTCACTAGGGCACGACTACCTTGGTTGTTCTTAGGGTTGCTTGGAGGGATCGGGGCATTCTTGATCATGGGAGGGTTTGAAGAATCTTTCGCGGAAAATGCCGTACTCTTCTTTTTTACACCATTGATTGCGGCCATGGCGGGTAACGTTGGGGTGCAATCGAGTGCTATTATAGTCCAAGGTTTGGCCAATGATGATGTGAAGGGAAGTATTAATGATCGCTTGATAAAAGAAATGCTCCTAGCCGCGTTGAATGGATTTATACTAGCCATATTCTTGTTCTTTTTTGTCTGGGTTTATGAAAATGAACTTGATAAAGCTTTAGCGATTTCAGTCTCTTTAGTTGCAGTGATAATAGTCGCAGGACTCATAGGGACTTTTGTGCCTTTGTTCTTGAACAAACGAGGCATTGACCCGGCCATAGCCACTGGACCTTTTATTACTACGAGTAATGATATTTTTGGTATTCTTCTCTATTTCCTAATTGCCAAGCTGATCCTAGGAATCTAATCAAAAGCTTTTGTAACTTTATGATATGAAAGCAATGAACATTAAGGAAAAACTATCATTATTCAATAAGACTTGGCATCCACATCAGATTGCTACCGTAGATAATATGCAGGTCCTTCTCGCTAAGATAAAGGGTGAATTTGTGTGGCACAGCCATGATGACGAAGACGAATTATTCCAAGTGATCAAGGGGACATTATACATGCAATTTCGGGACAGAACGGAAGTAGTTAATGAAGGCGAAATAATTGTGGTGCCAAAAGGGGTAGAACATAACCCTAAGACCAAGAATGATGAAGAAGTGCATTTACTCTTATTCGAGAAGATCTCTACAGCCCATACAGGTAAGGTGCAACATGAAAAGACGCAAACAGAATATCCTAAAATCTAACTTTTGAAAATCCTCCATCTAGATACAAACCATCCACTCTTAATTCAGCAACTTTCAGGATTAGGTTTTATGAATGATGAAGACTACACGTCTTCTAAAGAATCAATTGAAGAAATAATTCATGATTATGAGGGTGTTGTCATACGAAGCCGTTTCGATATTGATAAGCACTTCTTGGACAAAGCAAAGAAACTAAAATTCATAGGACGTGTTGGAGCTGGATTAGAAAGCATTGATGTGGATTATGCCGAATCAAAAGGTGTTTATCTTATTTCGGCACCAGAAGGAAATAGAAATGCAGTCGCAGAACATGCACTAGGCATGCTATTATCTTTAATGAATAATTTGTATAAAGCCAATGAAGAAGTTAAGAATGGTGAATGGAATCGTGAAGCTAATCGAGGCGAAGAACTTATCGATAAAACCATTGGCCTCATTGGTTATGGTAACATGGGGAAAGCCTTTTCAAAGAAACTGAGAGGATTTGATGTTGAGGTGCTATGCTATGATATAAAAGAGAATGTAGGAGATGAAAATGCGACCCAGGTGTCTTTAAATACATTGCAACAAAGAGCCAATGTCTTAAGTTTACATACACCACTTACCGAACTTACCAGAAATATGGTAAACAATGAATTCATCAGTAATTTTAGTAAACCATTCTATTTGCTGAATACTGCGAGAGGAAAAAGTATTGTCACCAAAGATTTGGTCAAGGCATTAGCGGATGGTAAAATAAAAGGGGCAGGATTGGATGTGTTGGAGTATGAGAAATCTTCATTTGAGAATTTTTTCAAATCCGACAGTTCTAAACTGAAATGGATGAGAAAACGCAAGAGAACCCATCTACCTGAAGCCTTTCAATATTTAATGCAAGCAGATAATGTCATTCTCACACCTCATATCGCTGGGTGGACTACCGAAAGCAAAGAGAAATTGGCCCAAACCATAGTCGATAAGATAAAAACACGGTTTTTCTAAAAGTATCATGTGAAGAAAACGATTCTCATTTTCGGGCTTTTGATTCTAGCATTGTTAATACTTTTCAGACTGAGTTCATATGCATTGATGCGTGGAAATCTCCAAACAGAGATTGTTATTTCTATCGTGGCGATCGTGTTTTTCATTATAGGCGTTTTCATCAACAAAAGAACCAGCCATGAGGAAACTGATCAACCAAAGGCCATTGACCATCAAAAGATCAAGGAACTTGGGTTGAGCAATCGAGAATATGAAGTACTTCAAGAGATTGCCTTAGGCCTGTCTAACCAGGAGATTGCCAACAAATTATTTGTATCGGAAAGCACCATCAAGAGCCACGTTTCTAGTGTTTTATTGAAACTGAATGCTAAGCGACGCACACAGGCCATCCAAATCTCAAAGGGCTTGAATATTATTTAATTTATGGGTATTACGACTAAAGTATTAACAATTTAGTACTTTAGTATGAGCTTCCTTTTCCTCTTGCGACCTACTTTTGACTAACTGATCTTCAAATCATTTGATATGAAAAATACGGTAATTAAATACGGATTGTATTCGCTCGTAGCAGGATTTGTGTTGTTCGGAGCCCCTTTTCTGATTGGCATAGATGTAGGTTTTGAGTACGGAGAAGTCCTAGGCTACTCGGCCATGGTTCTCTCTCTATTATTTGTGTACTTTGGCATTAAACACTATCGAGATAAGGAAAATGGTGGTGCTGTATCTTTAGGGAAGGCACTAGGTATAGGGATGCTTATAGCGTTATTCGCGGCCGCAGGTGTTGCCCTTTTTGACTATTTGTATA
>CBESOB010000138.1:0-7953 GCA_965530995.1 uncultured Flavobacteriaceae bacterium | reverse complement strand
CGCTATGTTGCCCGACTAATAGGGTTTCCTTTTATCGCGGTCGCTATTTTGGGAGGGTCACTAATGCCATACCTAAAGGGCTATGCTAAGGAGGTCATAGCATTTGGGTTACTTTATTTTATTTGTTTCATAAGTATCATTATCATAAGACCTATACGTATTAAGAAAGCGTTACTCTATATATTTTATAGCATCTTGTCATTGTTGGCCTTTATTAAATTGTCGTTTTATCATCTATATGGCGTGAAGCTTAGTTCATCTGCGCTCTTCGTTATTTTTGAGACCAATGCCTCCGAATCTACTGAGTTCATGGAGAGTTATTTAGATGTTTATGTGATTAGTTTATTCATATTGCTTTTTTTACCATTGTTTTTTTCCAAAAAGCTACTGAATAGTGAGCATCTTTATAGAGCAACATTGAAATCAAAACTACTTATTTCAATTTGTGCAGTATTGATATTGTCATCCGGCTATATCATTTATGAAAAATTCTATAGAGAAAACATAATTCTGACAAGCCTTTTATCATATAAAGATTATCAACTGACTAAAAAGAAACTAAAAAATCAGCTTGCAGAGACCACAAGTGCAGCATTTCAAAATGTTTCATATTCTGACGAATCACAGACACATGTTGTTGTTATAGGTGAAGCCACTTCAAATTGGCACATGCAATTATATGGCTACAATCGAGAAACTAATCCACGTCTCAACGAAATTAAGGAAGAATTATGGGTTTTTGATAGTGTGATCACACCTCATGTACATACTATTTTGGCTTTGGAAAAAATGTTCACCCTTTCCAATTATGATACTCCGAACCCAGAGAAGAATGGCTCCATGGTTCAACTGGCCAATCAGGCTGGTTACGATACCTTTTGGATATCTAACCAGAAACCAGTGGGTTTGCATGAAAGCATTCCTACCTTGATTGGCAGTGCCGCAAAGCATAAACGATTTTTGGCCACTGACGATTACACATACGATATTTACGATGAGAATGTATTGCCGGCCTTACAAGAGGCTCTAAAGTCAAAATCTAAGAAGAAACTTATTTTTGTACATCTCATCGGTGCGCATAGTGTTTATAAACGGAGGTATCCTAAGTCATTCGCTTATTTTAAGGATATCAACCCGATTACCAAGATCAAACATGAAAAGGCCATTGAAACAGTTAATCATTATGATAATGCTATAAGGTATAACGATAGTATAATGAGGCAGGTCATTGAATACGTTAAAGCTCTAGAAACCAAAAGTTATGTAGCCTATTTTTCGGATCATGGAGATGAGGTTTATGACACCATGGATCTAGGAGGGCATAATGAATATCATGCCACGAGACCAATGTATGAGGTCCCATTAATAATTTGGCTATCGAATGACTATAAGAAAGCACATCCTGAATTGATAAATTCATTAGATATAACGAAAAGACGATATAATCTCGAAGATTTTATTCATAGTTTCTCTACCTTGTCAGGTATTGAATTCAGTGAAATTGACAAAAGTCGAAGCATTATGGATAGCTCATATATAGTAAGAACTCGATTTATTAAAAAAGGCGAAGACTATGATAAGAGGTAAGCTAATAAAACGTGTTGTCATACTTTGCTTTGTTGGTGTGATATTGGCATATATGTATCGTTGGAGTCCATATAAATTTGAATTTCTTGGACATTACGATAAGATATGGGCACACCGCGTTAACAGTATAGAAAAGCTAGAATCTGCAATACACTTCTTTGAAGGTGTCGAACTTGATCTGGTATACTTGGAAGATAAAACTGTATTAGATGTCAACCATCCGCCAGCATTAAGTATCGGATTGGATTTCGAGAGTTATTTCAGTGTCCTAGAACAAGACAAACAGCCATTTATGTGGTTGGATATAAAAAATTTAAATGTTGATAATGCACAGCGTATTCTTAATAGATTGATTTTCATTCTTGAAAAGAAGAAGTACCCATTGAACAAGATTCTCATTGAGACCACGCAACCGAAAGCCTTATCAAAATTTAATCTTGCTGGTTTTAAAACCAGTTATTATTTGCCTTATGGTTTGTCAAGTATGTCTGAAGACGAATTAGGAAAAACCATCCGATTGATAAAAGATGAACTGAAGGAACAGCCTACAATGGGAATTTCATCCGATTATCATGATTATGACGTTATGGCGAAATACTTTCCTAGTAAAACCAAATATTTATGGGCATTATTACCGACGTTTCACACCAATTTTAAAAGTGTAAAAAAGCCACTTAATGATGATACTGTGCAAGTGCTACTGATAAAATACAATGCTTTAAATGGAAATAGGTAGCTACAATTCCAATTTTATTTCGACAAATTTCTTTTGTGAATTCTTGAACTTCTTCAATTAATATTTTTCTTGTAATTGTTTCGTATGATGTTCGACGTGGTAGGCTGTCCACATCACGATTTCGCGAACTGGCATCTTACCCATGAGTGGATGTGGAATAATGAGATTATCGAGATCTTTGTCTTTCCATTTATTGGTCTTGTGCTGTAATTTCTTGCTTTCTACTTGCAGTCGATTCAAGATATATGATTTATCATTGATTCTGGGTACGTTCATATTTTTTGAAGGCTGGAATTCAGTACCTGCAGGCAAATCTGCCAATCGTTCGACATATCGGCTCATCACTGTGTTGTATTCCCGTACCTCACGATTATTCGTCCCAAATTTATACTTCAATAGGAATTTGGGCATACTCATGGCATTGTTAAGAATCGTATAACTTTGTAATAGATGAAGTGCATGCTGTCCAGTGGTCCATTTGCCCTCTGGACCAATTTCCCATTTGTCAATGTCTTGGTTTTGCAACCAATTGAGAAGTGTTTGATGTTTTTCTTCTAGTAAAAGAACAATATCATCTTTAGTCATTTCGTGTAACTTTTTGAGTTTGAAAAAAAAAGATACAAAATAAACTTTTATTGAGAGTTAGTTTTGATCTTGCATTACCTAGGATACTCCTTATAGACTTCTGCAACAAGTTCACTTACATATTCCTGTAATCCTTTTTTAGGGCGATTAAGATCACAATCTATCTTGGCTTGCCAGATAACTTGATTCTTGTCTATGTCAGAGATATAGAGGACCAATGTTTCTCTGGTATAGATCTCTTTATTGATAGTACAGGTTTTCCAATATTCATACTCTGTTTGCACATCGCAATTCGTGAATATGACCTCTTCATGACTTAACAGAATCCTAAACCCAGCTTGCAATTCAGGCTTCATTACATTAGTTTTATGACCTCTTTGTTCCATTTGGACTTCAATTTCGTTACCGATAAGTTGACGTACTTCCTTATTGTCGTAATTAGGATAACTAGTATTCTCAACAAAAAGATCATCTATACAAAGCACAAATGTGGCGTAGGAGTCAAACTCAATGGATTCATCAAAATCTGAAGAAAGATTGGTCGGTGCAGCGCAGTTAAAAAGTATAAAAAGCGAAAGTAACGTAACGATTCTTAGTGTTTTCATGATGAAATTATTTAGGGTAAAGGTCCTTATATTCCTCTGCAGAAACTATGATATAAATCAGGTTTAAATCGCTATTTCTCCTTTTTATAGAGTGGGATCAGGTAGGAAATGTTATAGCCGTAACCAACGCCAAATCTACCACTATCAAATGTTTTGTTAAATCCAGGGATGAATATATTCTCAAAATTAGAAGTTTGATCTTCGGATATAAGCACTTTAAGCTGTGCATTGAGACCGAGGTAAAGATTAGGCATCACTTCAGCTTTTAAACCAATAATTAGTTCAGACCACAAAGCTGTAAGTCCACTAAATTCTTGCGGTGTTGTTGATGTGAATTGCTCTCCCCAATATTGGTTCGTGTTATAAACAGTAAAACTATTGATGGTTTGTTTAAAGGTACTAGCACCAACTCTTATGCCACCGTAGATGGCATTTTCCATCCCAAACCAATTATCAAAACTATTGTAATCCATCCCCGCTTTAAAATAACTTCCGTTTGCCGTACTACTAAGGAATTCACTATTGGTGGTTTTTTCTTCTAAACCTATTTCGCCAGCAATATAAATGCGTTTAGTTAGTCTATAATCTCCCATGACTTCAAAGCCTTTATAGTCATCATCCAACACCGTACGAATTAATTTACTTAGATCCCCACCTAAACGAACGCCATATCGATTGGTGATTTTTAAACTATCGCTAATTACTTGGTCAGTGGTATCTTGATCCTGGGCCATAGCTGATAAGGACATCAGCAAGAGCAGTATGCTAATGCCTAATGTTGATATGAGCTTGGTTTTCATTCTCTATAGTTATGTTATCTACTACTCTTAAAATTGTCTGGATCCAGTTATCTCCATCATCTTCTACCTCAATCGTAAAATTCCTGAAAATAGTTTTGAATCCACATGCCCTGGAAACATAAATTTCTTCTGGGGCATAAGTGATCGTCACGATATCCGGATTGCCACCGATCACATCATCAGTCGGGTCGTCTGGAGTACCATTGTCATCAATAGTGTAATTCTTATGGAAGGTATATATAGTTGAATTCATATTGGTTCTCAGAGGAATGGCAATCGAATCTGTAGTAACAACATTCACTGTTGGTAACGCATCTTCTTGTCCATCGCCGATTATCCTTAATCCAGTAACAGATTTTAAGGTCTCATTATTGGCTACATCGTAAAACGTAATGATTGCATTCGGAGTTGTGGGAGTGCTTTCAGCACAAATATCATCACGTTCGCAAGCGTTCAATAAGAGCAAGCTTGAAACAATTAAAATTAATGAGTTTGATATTTGAAATTTTCTCATGCAATAAAAATGTGGATGCGTTTAATTGTTTATATGGTAATTGCGTAACGCATTTAACATGTTTGTTATTTTCTCAATTTATATTTTCTTCAAAAGTACGACATTTTCACAATGAAATGTCTGTGGAAACATATCTACAGGCTGTACTTTCATGATCTCGTATTCGTCTTTCATTAACGAGAGGTCTCTAGCTTGTGTAGCGCTATTACAGCTTACATAAACTATGGTTTTAGGAGCAATTTTCAATATTTGTTGTACCACATCCTTATGCATACCATCTCGTGGAGGATCCGTAATTATGACGTCTGGTTTTCCATGTGTCGCAATGAAATCATCATTGAATACGTTTTTCATGTCACCCACGTAAAAGTCAACGTTGTCAATCCCATTTAATTGTGCGTTTTCTTTGGCGGCTTCAATAGCTTCAGGAACCGATTCAACACCGATAACGTTCTTGGCGTTCTTAGCCACGAATTGCGCAATAGTGCCTGTTCCTGTATATAAGTCATACACCAATTCATCACCTTTAAGTCCGGCAAAGTTGCGCGTAACTTTGTACAGTTCATAAGCCTGTAGGGAATTGGTCTGATAAAAGGACTTCGCATTGATCTTGAATCGCAACCCTTCCATTTCCTCAAAAATATGATCTCGACCGTTATAGCAAATTACCTCTTGATCATAGATCGTATCATTGGCTTTGCCATTAATGACATATTGAAGTGAAGTGATTTCTGGGAATTGTTGGGAAATGGCATTGAGTAACAACTCACGTTGCGCCATGTCTTCTGTAAAAAATTGAATCAATACCATAACCTCTCCAATGCTCGTATTACGAATCATTAGGGTTCTTAATAAACCAAGTTGGTTTCTGGTATTAAAGAATTCTAGTTCATTATTAATCGCAAATTCTTTTATGAAATTCCGAATGGCATTTGAAGGGTCCGCTTGTAAATGACATTTTTTCACATCCAGAATCTTGTCCCACATACCCGGGATATGGAATCCTAACGCATTTCTGTTTCCTAGATCTCGGTCAGATTGAATTTCCTCTAAGGTTAACCATCGGCTATCACTAAATGAAAACTCCATTTTATTTCGATAAAAATACTGTTCTGATGCACCAAGAATCGTAGAGACTTCTGGTAGCTCTAAATGCCCTATTCTTGTTAGGTTGTTAACTATCTCCTTCTGTTTATAAAACAGTTGATCCTTATAGCCCATATGCTGCCATTTACACCCACCACAGGTCCCGAAATGCTCGCAGGCAGGATCCGTTCGCTTTTCAGACAAGGTATGAAACACAATCGCCTTACCTTCATAATAGGCTTTACGCTTCTTGAAAGTCTGCACGTCCACGACATCACCTGGAACAGCATTGTTCAAGAATATGACACGACCATCTGGAGCTTTCGCAACGCATTTTCCTTTGGCACCCGCGTCAATGACTTCAATATTTGTAAAGACCTGTTTAGTTTTTCTTCTGGACATGGCGCAAAAATAAGAATCGCTCAAAACAATTTTCATCTTAATTCAATTATCTTTAATTAAAATGAACCTTTTTCATTTTTTGACGTCTTTAAAGTATATGAATGTTAGCAACCACCATAAACGCAATATTGATCAACCTAAGAAGGAGATTTCGAAACTCATTGAAAAACTAGCATCCAAGGATGACATTATTTGGCCTATTGATAAATGGTCAGCAATGAAATTTAAAGATGGACTTAAATTAGGCTCCAAAGGTGGACATGGAATCATTAGGTATACTATTGTCGATTATAACTCAGAGAATGGCATTGAATTCCAGTTTACAAGCCCAAAAGGGTTTCATGGTTTTCATAAATTTAGAATTTCAGCAATAGATTCAAATAAGACAGAAGTACGTCATACTATCAATATGAAAACACATGGCATCGCTACTATTCAATGGCTAGTTTTTATTAGATGGCTTCATGATGCCTTAATTGAAGATGCTTTAGACAATATTGAGAATTATTTTTCAGATGAGAAAAAGGTGTCAAAATGGAGTGCTTGGGTGAAATTATGGCGATGGATATTTATCACGATCAATAAAACGCGTGTAAAAGCGACAACGCTTCAAAATGGATAAGAAGATTGACGCTCAGTTAGTTTCAGAATATAAATCTGGGAATCAGATAGCATTAGCAAAACTAGTGAGACGTTGGCATAAACCATTTTGTAATAAAGCCTATTGGATCCTTAATGATGCTGACCTAGCCAAAGACATTGCTCAAGATTGTTGGACTACAATAATTAGTAGAATGCATACGCTGAAGGATATTAACAGTTTTGGGAGTTGGGCTTTAAGGATCGTGTATTCTAAATCTTTGGATGAATTGCGTAAAGGCAGCAGAAAAAGAAAGAATCAAGAAGAATATGCAAAGGATTATGATAGAGAGACTGTTGTTGAATCTGAGGTTGATAGATATAACTTGAAAATCACGTTACTAAAATGCATAAACGGATTATCAGTGCATCAGCAAGAAGTCATAAAGTTATTTTATGTAGAAGAGTATTCGTTAAAAGAAATAAGTGAATTATTGAACATTAGCACAGGAACGGCGAAATCAAGACTGTTTCATGCGAGAGAAAATTTAAAGAAATCATTAAAAAACAAAAATCATGAAAAATAACATCGAAGACATCGACAAATTAATTAAAGAAACACTGACCCAAGAAGAAGCAAAGTTCTATGATGAGTTGGACGAGCAAAGCGTTTTTGGAATGTTAGGCGGTCTGTTTACAGGTAAAAATGCTTGGATCATAGTAGTAATGAATATTTCGACACTTATTTTCTTCGGATTGTTTGTGTATTGCATCATAATGTTCTTTGAAACGCAGGAAACCAACGAGCTCATTAAATGGGGAGCTGGATCATTAATGTTCTTGATAGGCATGAGTATGCTAAAGATATTTGCTTGGATGCAAATGGATAAAAATGCTATAATACGAGAAATAAAGAGGCTTGAACTTCAGGTTTCGTCTCTGGCGTCAAAAATTCCAGATTAACATTTTATCTAGCCATTTTATTTAAGTAAATTGCAAGTCTTCAGGGATGATTTCTCTACCACGCTGAATTTTCGACGCTTCGAAAGGAAAAAGGTA
>CBESOB010000137.1:0-7970 GCA_965530995.1 uncultured Flavobacteriaceae bacterium | reverse complement strand
TTCAATGGTGCCATTTCCTAAATAATTAAACTGAACAGGCTCGTACACCTTTTTAACTTCAGATAAATGTGGATGTGGATTGCGGTATGGGTCAACTAATCCATTATTTAAAAAGTTACCATCTGTGGGTAAATCTGGATGGTAATCGTGACCGTAAGCTAAATAAGCCTTCCCGTTGTCGTCTTTATATTCTAATGATTGGTCTACCCAATCCCAAATATAACCACCCTGTAAGTTTGGGTAAGTTTCAATAATGTCCCAATAATCTTGAAGATTCCCAACTGAATTCCCCATAGCATGGGCATATTCAATCATAATAGATGGCTTGTCGGAATCGGATTTCCCGTGGGTTATTAAATACTCAGGTTTTGGATACATTGGACAATAAATATCCGTATAATCTTCTTTTCCTGCAGGCTCATATTGTACAATACGATTGTCATCTTGTTCCTTTAACCATTTATAGGTGTTTCTAAATACCTCACCTTCGCCAGCTTCATTCCCAAGTGACCATGAGTATATAGACGCATGGTTTCTATCACGAAAGTACATGCGCTGTGTGCGCATCATGTGTGCAGGTAACCAACTCATTTCATTGCCTATTTGAGTGTTTTCGTCAATCGCTAAAGGATGACTTTCAATATTTGCCTCGTCAATTACGTATAAGCCATATTTATCACATAAATCTAGCCAATACGGATCATTTGGATAGTGCGAAGATCGTACGGCATTTATATTGTGCTGTTTCATTAACTTGATATCTTTCTCCATGGATATTCTAGATACTACATGTCCAGTAAACGGATCAGTTTCATGGCGATCAACACCACGAATGTAAATGGCTTTTCCGTTAACCAAAACCTGACTGTTTTTAATTTCTACACGTTTAAAACCTAATGGACGTTCTATATATTGGTCTTGACTAGAATCGGTTTCATTTTTTAAAGTTATTTTAAACGTATACAAGTTTGGTGCTTCAGCAGACCATTGTTTTATATTTTTAATTAATGTTTCAGAGGAAAACTCGACCGTCCAATTAGCAGGAATCTCTAAAGTTTCGGAATCCATAAAGAGTGAGGTGTCACCATCTAAAATTTCTAATAACACCTGACGTTTTTCAATCGAGCTGCTGTTATTATTTAATGTAATTTTATTTTTAAAAATGCCATTTGTATAACTGTCATCAAGGTTAGTATAAGCATAGTAATCTGAAACAGAAACTTTGGGTTGCGTATATAAATATACATCTCGTTCGATACCGCTCATTCTTAGCATATCTTGACTTTCGAGATAACTTGCATCACTCCAACGAAACATTTGCAAAGCAATTACGTTCTTTCCTTCAACTAAATATTCGGTTATGTTAAATTCGGCAGGAGTCTTGCTTCCCTGCGAATACCCAACATAATTACCATTTATATATACATACATAGCAGATTTTGCGCCAGCAAAGTGAAGAATAATGTCTTGGGATAGAAACTCTTTTGTTAGGTTTATTTCTTTTCTATAAGTACCTACTGGATTATAATCGGTTGGCGCATTTGGCCATTTTGTAGTAAATGGATAGCGTTCGTCTAGATAGATTGGATGTCCAAAACCTTCTACTTCCCAATTGGCCGGAACAGGAATTGTTGTCCAATCAGAATCATCAAAATTCACATTTTGAAACGTTGTTGGCCGTTGCTTAGGATCTTTGACCCAATGAAATTTCCAATCGCCATTTAAGTTCAGAAAGCGTTTAGAGTCTTCTTTTTCAGCAATGTTTTCATTCTCCGATGCAAAAAAGGTAGCACGAGGTGCTAACTTGTTCTCTTCAAAAATTTCATGGTTGTAATGAAAAATTTGTTCGGCAACAGACTCTAAAGGTTCTTGCTTACAACTAGTAACGATGATTAAACTAAATAGGATATATCTAAATTTCATTGTTTATATTTTACGTAATGGAGGTCATAAGATCTTCCGTAAAAATTTTGCGTAAATAGAAGATTAATTCATCTGCGTCGTCTTTATTGAATACCATCGGTGGTTTTATCTTCAAGACATTGTGATCAGGGCCATCGGTGCTCATTAAAATACCATGGTCTTTCATTCTATTGGCCAGATAACTTGTTTTTGCTGGTAAGGGATCAAGTTGATCATCAACCAATTCAATACCTAAAAATAAGCCTTGACCTCGAACATCGCCAATAATGGAAAATTCTTTTGAAAGCAATTTCAATTTCTCTTTTAAATAGTTACCTACTTCGAGGGCATTCTTTTGAAGGTTCTCCTGTTTTACGGTTCTTAAAACTTCAGTTCCTATTATACAAGACACTGGGTTTCCTCCAAAAGTGTTGAAATACTCCATGCCATTTGCAAATTTTTCAGCAACTTCTCGGGTACAGGCAACTGCTGCAACTGGATGGCCATTGCCCAATGGCTTCCCGATGGTTACAATATCTGGAATCGCGTCGTGTAACTGAAAGCCCCAAAATGTTTTGCCCATACGCCCGCAACCCGTTTGTACTTCATCTGATATGCATAATCCGCCAGCTTCTCTAACATGTTTATAAGCTTTTGCAAGAAAGCCTTCAGGCAATTCTATTTGTCCACCACAACTAATAATTGGTTCTATAATGAATGCACTAACACCTCTTCCTTTATCTTGAATGTTGGTAATGCATTGTTTTACTTCATTAGCATACTCATCTGCTGTATTATTGCCCCTGTATTTACCGCGATAAGCATCAGGTAGAGGAAAGATTTGTGTATGTTCTGGAGCGCCAGAACCACCTTTGCCATCAAATTTATAGGAGCTAATATCAATACACATGTTGGAATTGCCGTGGTAACCGACTTCACTGGCGATAATATCCCGCTCGCCAGTATTGGCTTTTGCCATTCGTATAGCTAACTCATTGGCTTCACTGCCCGAATTCACAAAGTGTAAGACACTTAATTCAGGAGGTAATGTGTCCAAGAGTTCTTTGGTCAGGGTATTGATATTGTCATGAAGATAACGCGTATTGGTATTTAATAATGCCATTTGTTCCTGGCCTGCCTTTACAATATTATAATGTTCATGACCAACATGGGCGACGTTATTCACCGTATCCAAGTATTTCCGACCATTTTGGTCGATTAAATATTGCCCTGCTCCGCGAACTATTTTAATGGGCTCTTTATATTGAAGACTTAAACTCTTGCCTAAATGCTGTTTGCGATAACTTATTAATTCTTCACTGGAATTTGTATTCTCATTTTTAAGTGCTTCAGATTTGAACAGAAGATTAGGGTTTGGACAAATACTTTTCCATACATCGAGTTGATCAGGATACACCACACCTGGAAAATCGTCATGGTAATCCATCATGGATAACATGACTTGGAAATGAAGATGTGGCGCCCAATTCCCATTTTCAGGATAGTTGCCCAATTCTGCAATTTGAACACCTTTTTTTATGATATCTCCGACAGTATGTTTAGTAGCACTTTCAACTGTATTATGTCCATAAAGAGTATAGAATTCAAAGCCTTCATTAGTGTGCTTCAGAATAACTAATCCACCATATTCTTTATCCCCAGCGTCATTAACAGCAGTAACGACTTCGCCATCAAACAAAGCATGTACAGGAGTATTTGCGGGTAACCAAAAATCTACTCCAATATGAATACTCCTACTTTCACGACCTTGATTTCCTATTTTATCGTAGGACGATGAGGTGTAAATTGGTCGTGGTTCACAATAACCACCCGCGAGAATTTTACCTGAGACTGTTTTTTGAAGTTGATTGATCTTGAATTGAAAGAAGTCCAGGTCATTGAAATCGTTTTGATGGCCAATCCATTTACTTGAAACACTTAAATCGAGCTTGTGTATTTGATTTCTATTGATCGTAGGGAACAATTTTGAAACTTCAAAATTATTGCTATCTACCCACTTGTTAAAATTCTCTTGATTTGGATGTGGCTTAAATCCGCAAACCTCTCTAAAACTAAAATGAGCAAAATCCAAACTCACTAACTTCCATTCTTTAAGCAATTCCCAAGCTGGTTTTGAACTAACCTGAAGATACGTGTTGTCTGGTTCTTTTTTTTGATTGATAATCGATGACGTATAAGAAATAATCAATCGCATAGCAATAGCACTATATAAATGCTTGAGCTCTTCTTCTTGCAGAGGGAATATAGAATGATAACCAGAAACAATTGGTAAAGCGGCTTTTAATGGGTCTAAATGATCCATAATAGCATACGAGCAACTAACAGCAACATCGTTTATTATTTGCGTGTGAATGGCGTCTCCATAATCTATTATGGACTTTACTGTTGGATTTACAAGATTTTCTGAAACTATAATGTTATTATCGTTGACATCATTATGTACGACTGATTTTCGTAATTGATTATAGGATTTCAAATTATCTTCAAACTGGGTTTGAAAATAGCTTATGATCTCTTTTTCTTCATCATTAAAAAGATGAAGATGCTTCTTTGTCCAAAGTGATTGAGCAGTGTCCCATTCAAATTCACCATGTGCTTGAGGATGATCAAAATTTTGTAAAGCTTTGGTTGTTTTGCCGCATGTTTGACCTAAATTAAAATGAAGATTATCAAGTCTCGGATTTACTTGACTCCAAATTCGACCAGAAACCCAACTTAGTAATCTAACATTTTGTTTATTATGATTGTCATCAAAGATTTCAGAAGTATAATTTTCAGACGTGTCACAAATTATTTTTGGCACATTTAATTCATCAGCGTTCTTTTCAAGATATAGTAATATGTCTTGCAGGAATAAAGTGAAATTGTCATCGGCGTCTGGGCGAGAGATTTTAAGAACATACCCATCTCCATTTTCAATTTTAATTCTAAAATTATAATCAACGTACCCAGGTAGCTTATAAGCTTTTCCTTTAATATTATATTGTTCGAAAAGTATCTTTTCGGCTTGTTCAGTAGATATTTTTAAAGTACCATCATCCATTTAATCTTCCATTATAAGCATTATAATATGTGCGGCACTCCAACTAAAGTTTTTAGCATGGCCTCCTTCTCCCGTTAATGGGTGATAATTTTCTCTAATTGATTTGCCTTTGCCTAAAAGCCCATCAGCGCCTTCTAGAATTTGAATTGTAGCACGATCAGCCTCATCATTAAAACCATAGTTGCGTAGGCCTACTACACCAAAGTAAGATTGATCCAGCCAATTAGGACCTCTCCAATAGCCGTTTAATGGATCGAACTTTGGATGATCTGCACTCATGGTTTGAAATGGGACTTTCGTATAGAATTTTTCCGGATCCATCATTCTGTTCTTTACGGAAGTGGCCTGTTCTTGAGTCGCTGCATTTGCCCATAGCGCTGTCCAACCTTCACTACCTTCTCCTTTAATAAAGACAGTGCCTTCTAGGTTAGTATCATAAAACCAGCCGTCTTCTGGATCGTAAAACTGTGTTTGGATCTTTTCCTTTAATAATGATGCTTCAGATTCCAACTGTTTACTCTCTTTATCATGTCCAAGGGCTGTTGCCAAATCACTTAAGTATATTTTTTCGGCATACAAGTATGCATTTAAATCAATACTCTCTTGGTCTATGGAGTAAGCCCCTTCACTGTTTTTCAATATTTTTGAATTGTCGAAACGAATAGCGTTGTCCATCCCGCTTTCCCACTTAGCGGCTAATACGGTACCATCGGTAGAACCGTATTCGCACAAACCATCTTGATCGTGATCTCGTTTGTTATACCACCAAGAATGATATTTTTTTAGTTTCGGATAGAACTCTTTGACAAACTCAATATCCTTATCTTTTTCATAAATTTTAGCAATAGCCCATGCAGAGAGCGGCGGTTTAGTATCTCGATAATTATGAGCTTCAATGGTGGTGTCTCGATAAACGCAATCTACAATAAACCCGTCTTCACTTTGAAAATCGAACATGGCTCTCATCTGATTTTTAGCCAAATTCGTGTCATAGTACGATAGGCCCACGGCGTGTTTCCAAGAATCCCAAGACCAAAATCCATGAAACCATTCGTAATGGTAGCTAGGAAACAAACCTTCATGCCTGATCTCTCCGGCTGCGATTCGCCAATTATTTTGTAGCGTTAGTTGTGCTTTCGCTAATACAGCGGCATATGTATCATCTTGGAATTGAGGTTTTCTATTTGTTATAATGGATTTAAGATCGTTATCTTTTTCAACTTTTCGAGCATTTAAAATAGAATCGAAATCTGAATTTGCTATCAGCTTTTGCTCTTCCTTCCAAGAATATTCCGAGAATATGAATGTCTGTGAGATACTAATTTCTTTTGATTGGTTTGATTCCAAATCGAATTCATTATATAGAATGGCATACACACTGTCTTCATCCGAAACATCGATTCTTTGAACTTCGTTTTTGGTTTGTATGTATCCAATAGCCAGAGATCTATCAGAAACGAGCTTGATCGTATTATTTTCGTGCGAAAGATTGATTCCAATATTGTATATGCTCCCTTTAATATCTGTATTAATCGATATTGACTGCTTGGTAATGTTTGTGATCGTAAATCTTTGTAAGGCGGTATGGCCGGATAAATAAACAAGCTCTTGCGTTAATTCAATTTTTTCATTTTTAAATGATTGCTCCAAATGACTTGAGTAGCTATTTTGCTCAATCAGATCATTTTTGAAACTAATTAAAGATTCACTATGAGGACCGGTAGTTAAGGACAATTTCGATAAAGAAGGACTGCTCCAAACGCCATTTTGTTGTGTCATTAAAAATGGGCCAGAAAAACCAACTAGGCTCTTTTCAGTTTTTGGTAAACTATATCCAAACCAAGCGCCTTGATCTGAAAACATAAGTCCAGACCTGTCGATTGAATCTTTAGGTGTGACGCGATAATCTAGAATGTTCTTACTGTTATCCAAATAGCTGTGTGTAAGCTTCTGTTCTACTTTCTTATCGCTTGAGCAACTTGAAAAAGCGAGTAATAAAATAAGAATATGTACAATTTTTTTCATAATATCATCTTAAAATAAATCCGTTTTTCATAGGGTCATTGGGGTCGATGACAAAAGTTTGCATTCCAGTAATATAAGCCGATCCTTCCACTTGAGGAATAACAGCCTGAAAAGGGCCAAAATCTTCTTCTGAGATAATGGATCCTTTGAATACAGAACCGGTAATACTTTCAATCGTCATGACATCCCCAAAATCAATTTCCTTTCTTGCTCTATGAATGGCCATTCTGCCTGAAACACCTGAGCCTGTTGGACAACGGTCAACTTCACCTTCGGCGAAAATGCAGACATTACGACTACCGTTCCCAGATGGTTGCTTGTTGTTATCGATAAAAATAGTTCCGTAAAGGAAGTTTAATTCATTCTCAAAAGGGTGCAGAATATTTTTGTCAGTCGTCATGACGGCATGTTTGATGTCCATTCCCGCGGTTATTAGTGCTCTATAAGATTCAGGATTTAAATCGAAATCAAGATTATTCTTCGCGATATCTACATAAGCATAAAATGCACCGCCATAAGCCAAATCGTAGGTTACAGTACCAAGCCCTTCAACTTCAACAGTCTCGTCCAATCCTACTACAAAACTTGGAACACAATGGAAACGAACACCGATAATGACTTCATTCTGGACATTTACAAATGAAGTGATTCTTCCACATGGGGCATCGATCTTAATAGTGTTGTCCCCCTCTTTTACATCTATCCAGTTCATTTCTACAGCCAAGGTGGAAATAGCGATAATAGCATGGCCACACATGGTCGAGTATCCTTCGTTGTGCAAGAAAATTATTCCGAAATCGCCCTCCTCGTCGTTTGGTGGAAGTAGAATGCAACCGTACATATCTGCGTGTCCTCGAGGTTCAAACATTAGTGTGGTTCTCAAATTGTCACAATTTTCTTTACAATATCTTCTATATTCAAGAACAGAATTTCCTTTCAGTTCAGGAAAGCCACTAACAATAACTCGTAGTGGCTCTCC
>CBESOB010000136.1:0-7984 GCA_965530995.1 uncultured Flavobacteriaceae bacterium | reverse complement strand
AAAATACGAGGAAACATATTATCTTGGGCTGTTGCCATAGGTAATTGTCCCGACAGTAATATCCAACCATTTAAACATCCAATAGCCGAAATAGCAGCCCCTGCTGCCACAAAATAGCCTGCATAATCACCTCCAATAATTCGCCCTGCTTCAGCAAATGGTGCAGGAGAGCCAATTAAAACATCCGTTGGAAGTATTCCAAATAACACAACAGTACCAAAAATGTATACAAAAGTTGTAATAATTGTACCAAGCATTGTGGCTTTTGGAATTGTCTTTTCTGGGTTGTCAATATTTCCTGCTGGAATGGATGCGCTTTCAATCCCAAGAAAGGCATAAAGGGTAAAAGCCGCTGCCGAAGAAAGTGCAACCCAATTAGAGTCTCCTGTTAAATTAAAGGCTGGGAAATTATCAATATCAAAAAAGAAAACACCAACTAGGATAACAAATACAAGAGGGAGTAATTTAAAAACGGTTGTAATTACCTGAATTTTACCAGATGACTCAACGCCACGATTATTAATCCAAGTTAATAACCAGATTATAGATAAACCAATGGTAACCGCAAGAATAGGTGAGGTTTCCAATAAAGGAAAAAACACACTAAGTGCAGCAATCATTGCTATGCACAGCGCTGCATTACTCACCCAAATAGATATCCAATATCCCCAAGCAACCAAGAACCCTATAAAATCACCAAATCCTGCTTTCGAATATGCATAAGGTCCTCCGCTTTTATTAACGAATATTTTACTCATATTACTAAAAATCTTTGCTAAGATCAGAGCTCCAGTAGCTGTAAAAATCCAAGCTAGAAGGCTTATACTTCCGAAACCAGCAAGTTTGGATGGCAAAAGAAATATTCCAGCGCCAATCATATTGCCAATCACTAATGACGTCGCAGTTATTAAGCCAATTTTTTGTGATTTTGATTTCATTTAGTTCGTATAAACAAGGTTTGATTTAATTGTGTAAATTGGGAGAGCAATACGAATGTACAATTATATTATATATATGAAGAAATATCATATTCATCCCGACATTACCAAAGCAGAAACACTTCCAGCATCTTTTTATAGAGATAAAGACATTTTTGAAGGCATTAAGGAACGTGTTTTTTTAAGATCTTGGCAATGGATCGGTGATGAGAGTTTGGTAAAACTCCCGCAATCAGTCCATCCATTTGTGTTACTTGATAGTTATCTTACCGAACCCATGGTTCTCACTAGAAATGCAGAAGATCAAATATCGTGTTTAACAAATGTGTGCACGCATAGAGGTAACCTAGTCGCTCTTAATCCAGGCAAGTCGAAGAAATTGACCTGTATGTATCATGGAAGGAGATTTGACCTCAATGGTGAATTCGAGCATATGCCAGAATTCAAGGAAGCCAAAGATTTTCCAAGACCTTGTGATAACCTCAATAAATTCCCATTGGAAAAATGGGGGCCGTTATTGTTTGTAGGACTAAATCCTTCTTTCGATTTCAGTAAGGTGATAGCCAAAATGAAAGAGCGTGTTGGGTTCTTACCACTTCATGAGTTTTCTTATAATGAGGCTCTATCCAAAGACTATCTAGTACATGCTCACTGGGCATTGTATTGTGATAATTATTTGGAAGGTTTTCATATTCCATTTGTTCATGAGGGTCTTAATCAAGTACTCGATTATGGTGATTACACTACCGAGATCTATGATCATTGCAATCTTCAAATTGGTTATGCACATGATGCGACAGAAATCTTTGATCTTCCTGAAGGTCATATAGATCATGGTAAGAATGTGGCTGCATATTACTATTGGGTTTTCCCTAATATGATGTTCAATTTTTATCCATGGGGCCTTTCCGTCAATGTAGTAAGACCAATCGATGTGAATACAACCAAAGTGTCATTCTTGAGTTATGTCTATGACGAAACCAAAATGAACAAAGGAGCTGGAAGTGCCATTGACAAAGTCCAACGTGAAGATGAATTCGTGGTTGAAAGTGTTCAAAAAGGCGTTCGTTCTTCGTTTTATAAGGCTGGACGATTCTCTCCAACTAGAGAAAAAGGCGTGCACCATTTCCATAGATTGCTCGCTGAATTCTTAAATGCCTAGATCGTCTTTTCAGTACAAATATTTTTACTTAAACCTTTAAGGAATTAATTGGCATTGACTAAATTTGCCCATAATGGGCATTTATTAACAAATCTCCTGAATAATTACACGAATAGAATTTATATTCTATAAAAGATATTATTATGAAACCAGATCTTTTCGAATCACCCGATTACTACAATCTTGACGAATTACTGTCAGATGAACATAAATTAATCCGCGATGCCGCCCGTGAATGGGTAAAACGCGACGTATCTCCTATCATTGAAGAATACGCTCAAAAAGCGGAATTCCCTAAACAGATCATAAAAGGTCTTGCAGAAATAGGTGCCTTCGGACCTTATATTCCTGAAGAATATGGCGGTGCTGGATTGGACCAAATTTCCTACGGATTGATCATGCAGGAAATAGAACGTGGCGATTCTGGTGTACGTAGTACCGCATCTGTACAATCATCTTTAGTGATGTATCCTATATGGAAGTACGGCAATGAAGAACAACGTCAAAAATACCTTCCGAAATTAGCGTCTGGCGAATGGATAGGGTCCTTCGGATTGACAGAGCCGGATCATGGGTCTAATCCTGGTGGCATGACCACTAATTTCAAGGACAAAGGAGACCACTATTTGTTGAATGGTGCCAAGATGTGGATATCCAATGCACCCTTCTGTCAAATCGCTGTTGTTTGGGCGAAAGATGAAAGTGGACGCATTCACGGATTGATCGTCGAACGTGGTATGGAAGGATTTTCAACTCCTGAAACACATGGCAAATGGTCACTTCGTGCCAGTGCAACAGGTGAGCTCATATTTGACAATGTTAAAATACCAAAAGAAAATCTGTTACCTAACAAATCAGGATTAGGAGCTCCTCTAGGATGTCTGGATTCTGCGCGTTTTGGTATTGCTTGGGGCGCCATCGGGGCAGCCATGGATTGCTATGACACCGCTTTAAGATATAGTAAGGAACGCATTCAATTCGGGAAGCCGATCGGTCAGTTCCAATTACAACAAAAGAAACTGGCAGAGATGATCACCGAAATCACCAAAGCGCAATTACTGGCTTGGCGATTGGGCGTGATGAGAGAAAATGGCACAGCAACCTCCGCACAGATTTCCATGGCCAAACGCAACAATGTGGACATGGCTATCACCATCGCACGTGACGCGCGACAGATGCTCGGTGGTATGGGTATTACTGGTGAATATAGTATCATGCGCCACTCGATGAACCTAGAAAGCGTAATCACATACGAAGGCACACACGATATTCACTTACTGATCACAGGTTTCGATATCACTGGCCTGAACGCCTTCAAATAGCTCGCTAAGCGACATTTGATTATCGAACTCGGGCGTAATCGGTATAACTGTTAGCCACATCTAATTATTTCACTCCGACACATAATCACATAAAGACTGCTTTTTATAAGCGGTCTTTTTTTTATGCAGTTTTGATTACATTTACTAGTATATTCTGTAAAATTACATTTATGAAAATCCTATTCTATATCTATGTTCTACCATTATTGATCATTGGGTTTAACGACAGTAAAATTGATAGTACCGGTATTGAAGAACAAAATTCCAATACGTCAAGAACTATCAAGATATTGTCCCTTGGTGATAGCTATACGATCGGTGAAAGTGTTTGTGAGACCTGTAGATTTCCAGAGCAACTAAAGCAACGTGTAAAAAACAATCTAAGCATCAACGATGTTGTTACTTTAGACATCATTGCAAGAACTGGTTGGACTACGAGAGACTTACTCTCGAGCATTGATCAAGTTGAACCGACTAATGACCAAGACCTTGTAACACTCTTGATTGGGGTGAACAACCAATATCAAAGTAAATCCTTTGCACTCTATGAAGATGAATTTCCGGAATTAGTAAACAAAGCAATACGTTTAGCTAAAGGGGACAAATCCAAAGTAATAGTCATATCGATTCCAGATTATGCGTATACCCCTTTTGGACAAAATAAGGGTACCGACCGTCAAACCATTTCTACAGAAATAGACCAATACAATGCCTTTGCAAAGAATTACTGCCTTGATAATGATATATCCTTTGTCAATATCACACCAATATCGAGAGAAGGTCTTGAGAACCCAGATCTAGTGGCCAACGATCAACTACATCCATCGGAATTGGCGTATACAAGATTCGTAGACTTAATTCTTCCAATCGCAATAGAAAAACTACAGTAAATATTTCGCGAAAGCATAGTTACTATTTTTAAAGTAAATTTGATTCATGCTATCAGCCAAAAAACGATTAGATCACGCTTACAAGAACGCCAAGGTTGTCGACTTCGATGACACTTCTAAATTCATTCTTTTTAGTGATTGTCATCGTGGTGACAATAGTTTTGCTGACGACTTTGCCAATAACCGAAATATTTATTTTCACGCATTGAAGTATTACTATACTGAAGGTTTTAGTTATTGCGAAATTGGTGATGGTGATGAGCTTTGGGAAAACCTCTCGTTTGAATCTATCCTGAATGCGCACAAGAATGTTTATGAATTATTGCGTCTGTTCTTTAATCAGGACCGCTTGCATATGATGTGGGGAAACCATGACATGGTGTATCGCAAACAAAGCTATGTGGAGAAGTATCTATATACCTATTTTGACCCTAAGTCTGGTGAAGACATGCCACTGTTTCCTGGCATCGTTTATCATGAAGGTGTCATCTTGAAACACTGCGATACAGGCCAAGAGATCTTCCTGACGCATGGGCATCAAGGTGATTGGTGGAATTACCTGTTCTGGAAATGGAGTCGTTTTATGGTGCGTGTGCTTTGGAAACCCTTGAATGTGATGGGCATTGCCGATCCAACGAGCCCAGCAAAGAATTACAAAGAGCTCATAAAAGTAGAGCGCCGTATCAAGAAATGGATAGCCGAGAACAAGAACAGAATGACCATTGTGGGTCATACACATAGACCACGATTCCCTGAACCAGGGGATTTGGCCTTCTTTAACGACGGCAGCTGCGTGCATCCTCGAAGCATTACAGGTATTGAAATTGAAAATGGCAAAATATCCCTTATTAAGTGGCAAATCGCAACTCGAGATGATGGTACATTACAAATTGTTAGGGTGCTATTAGAAGGCCCGCAAAAGCTAAAAGACTATATAACGGAATAGTCCTGTCATTACTACTTTCACCGGAATGACAAGAAACTAAATTTACGATACGTTCTCTTCTTCTCCATTATTCCAGTATGAAGGATTTGCATCTTCTGTGCGTTGCTCCCAATAATCTTGAGTTACTTTATGACCATCAAAGGTTATTAGCTTACGCTGATACACCCAAATGGTTGGGTTAAAAACCATGTCGGTTACACCAACGGTATATAATTGAGGTTCCTCTTCTGTTTTTCTTTCAATGTCTTCAATGATTACCTCAAAGCCATTATGCTCTAATAATTTCTTTAAGAAATTTTTGCGGTTTTCGGCAACTTTTTTTTCAACAAAAGTGACTCTTGTTTCCCCGATGCTTCCAAATGTATGTTTACCTCCTAATGCCATAGGTTCTAATTAAAAATGCTGCTTAGTTCATAAATATATTCATAAAGAGGGCTATATAATCCAAGTATTAAGATACCGAGCACCGTAATAAGAAGACCCAATCGCATATATAGTTTATTCTTGAAAAATGGAATCGCTGTGTCGCTTTTTCTTAAGAACATTGCTCTCACAACTAATAAATAATAGTATAATGAAATAGTGACATTAACAACAGCTATAAATACAAGCAGATAATACCCCTCACTGGCTGCCGCCGTAAATAAGAAAAACTTGCCAAAGAATCCTGCTACAGGAGGGATTCCTGCCAAAGAAAATAATGCTAGCATGAGTACCAAACTTAATTTAGGATTCGTCCTATACAACCCTTCATAATCACTCATGTTTTCTTTACCTGTTTTTAACGAAATCGCCTGTACCACACCAAAAGCGGCTAAATTTGAAAAGATATAAATCACTACGAAATATACAACCGTTGCTGTTCCTAATTGGTTTCCTACGATAAGCCCCAATAAAATAAAACCGGCCTGGGCAATGGATGAGAATGCCAGAAAACGCTTCATATTATGTTGGCGTAAAGCAAAAAGATTTCCTATAAACATCGTAGCTACAGCAATCACATACAGCATATTTTCCCAGATATGCATTAAGGGTTTTAGCACCGTAAATAATAAAATCATTAATATAAATACCGCTGCGCCTTTTGAAATGACTGATAAATAGGAGGCAATACTAATGGGCGCTCCTTCATACACATCAGCCGTCCAAAAATGGAATGGCACCAAAGATATTTTGAAGGAAAGTCCTGCAAAAAAGAAAATGAATCCTAAAATCGTCAAGTTTGAAGCGGATATTACTTCGGTTATCTCCTCAAAATAAATGGATCCCGTAGTTGCATACAACAAAGAAATTCCAAATAAGGCAACTCCAGAAGCCAAAGCAGCCGATAATATTAATTTTATTCCTGCTTCACTTGATTTTCGTTTAGTGGTTTCATAAGCCGCTAATGCCGCTACGGGAAGTGTTGATAATTCCAGTCCTAAATAGAACATAAGAAAATCGCCTGCTGAAATCATAAAATACATTCCCAGTAAAGAAGAGAATAATAAAATGAAGAATTCCGACCCTTTATTATGCTTTACAATTTTTTCTTGCAACCAATCTGCCGATTGTAATAATAAAATAAACACACCGACATTGAGCACATTCTTAAAGAAGTGGATCAATGTGTTGGTACGAAACATACCACCGAATAAATTGCTATCTTCAATAGCAAAAAAGCCCACTATTGTATGAATACCAAATAGCATTATAGCCAAATGTACTATGTTGCTTTTCTTGCTTTGAGATATGAAAATTTCAACAACAAGCAGTAAGAGCATAATTGCCAAAAGCAGAATTTCTTGTCTCATTATTATAAAATTACTAATCTCCATTTTAGGTCTCTACATTAATATTATAATAAACCCTGAATAAAGGGTTGTATACTTTCCATAATCATATTACTTAACCAAAGCGGTGCGACACCAATGCCAATAATTGGAATTAGAAGCAATAATATCCCCGTTTTTTCATACCAAGTCACTTTATCCAAAACTAAATAAGCTTCATTTTTTACCGGTCCCATGAGCATAATTGCAACGACACGCAAAATATAGACCGCAGTGACAACAATGGCTGAAATCGAAATAATTGTTGCTACCCTATAAAACATATTGTCATGTTGAAATGCCCCAACAAAAATGTTCATCTCGGCAACAAAGCCGCTAAATCCTGGCAAGCCTAATGATGCTAGTCCGGCAATTACATAGACTACTGATATGAAAGGGATTACTTTTAATAAGCCTCCTAGTTTAGTAACATCTCTCGTATGTGTTCTTTCGTAGATCATTCCAATTAAAGCAAAGAATAATGCCGTCATAAAACCATGCGAAAGCGATTGTAATATCGCTCCATTCCATGCCGTTTTATTCAACATCAATAGTGCAAATAGCACCAAACCCAAATGGCTCACTGATGAATAGGCATTGATATATTTTAAATCGGTTTGTCTAAGAGCCGCGAATGCGCCGTAAATAACCCCAATAGCCGCCAGAATAATAAAGAACCAAGACCAATGAAGGGCGCCTAGAGGCAACAAGTACATGGCAACTCTAAAAACGCCATAACCTCCTAATTTCATTAAAACACCCGCATGTAGCATTGAAACTGCCGTTGGTGCAGACGCATGACCATCCGGGGACCACGTATGGAATGGAAACAAGGCTCCTATAACTGCAAAGCCTATAAAAGTAATTGGGAAAAATAATTTCTGAGCTTCAACAGGGATATTTACCTGAGCAATT
>CBESOB010000135.1:0-8062 GCA_965530995.1 uncultured Flavobacteriaceae bacterium | reverse complement strand
ACAATGGTTAAGTCATTTTCTTTTATACGCTTGCCAAAAACAACTTTTGCCGCAATGGCATCAAAATTCATGTCACTTCCTTGACCTTTTGATTCCTTGGACTGATTTTCTTTTGTTGCAAAAGAATTGCTAATACTCGATCTTGTAGTCGCTGCCGAAGGTCCTCTTGCAGGTTGCTTGCTTCTACATTCATCAAGGCTAGCTTGAAGCCTTGTGTTTCTATGTTTTAATTCACTAACATCAGCACTATCGGTTTTCTTGGAGGACTTCCCTAAAAAATAGCCGATGAGCAATCCAATAATTGTCGCAATGATTGGATAAAGCATATTCGAATCCATGCGTTATGAAATTTTAATGGTTGGTTATACCCCCTAAATTAACATTATTTCAGCAATTAATGGATTCATCAAGATTGTAAGAACAGAATTGTAGAATAAATAAAAAAGCCACATCGAAAGATGTGGCTTTTTACAATCTAGATATTATATTTCTATAAGTCGAATTTAATCCCTTGTGCTAAAGGTAATTCGTCAGAATAATTGACCGTATTTGTTTGTCTACGCATATACACTTTCCAAGCATCAGATCCAGACTCACGTCCACCACCTGTTTCTTTTTCACCTCCAAAAGCACCTCCAATTTCAGCGCCAGAGGTTCCGATATTCACGTTTGCGATACCACAATCAGAACCAGCATAAGATAAAAATTTCTCTGCTTCCTTCATTTCGTTTGTCATGATAGCAGACGATAAGCCTTGAGCAACACCATTTTGTTTTGCAATAGCATTTTCTACCTCTCCTGAATATTTCATTAAGTATAAAACTGGTGCAAAGGTTTCGTGTTGTACGATTTCAAAATGATTTTCAGCTTCTATGATGGTTGGTTTTACATAGCAACCACTTTCAAAACCTTCACCTTCTAAAACACCACCTTCAACCAATACGTTTCCACCTTCGGCTTTTGCTTTTTCAATAGCAGCGACATACGTGTTTACTGCATCTTTATCTATTAAAGGCCCAATATGATTTCTTTCATCTAATGGATTCCCAATAGTTAATTGACCATAAGCGCCAACAATAGCATCTCTTACTTTATCGTAAACAGATTCGTGAATAATTAATCGTCGCGTAGATGTACAACGTTGTCCTGCGGTTCCAACAGCTCCAAATACAGCACCAGGAACTACAACCTTTAAATCCGCTGTAGGTGTAATAATAATAGCATTATTTCCTCCTAATTCTAATAATGACTTTCCAAAACGCTGAGCAACTGTTGCGCCTACAATACGTCCCATACGCGTTGACCCTGTTGCAGAAACTAGAGAAATTCTAGAGTCTTTTGTCATAAACTCACCGACTCTATAATCGCCATTGATGATACAAGAAATACCTTCTGGCAAATTATTATCTTTTAAAATTCCTGTAATAATATTTTGACAAGCAATAGAACATAAAGGTGCTTTTTCAGAAGCTTTCCAAACACAAACATCACCACAAATCCAAGCTAAAGCTGTATTCCATGCCCAAACAGCTACAGGGAAATTAAAAGCAGAAATAATACCAACAACACCAATTGGATGCCATTGCTCTCTCATGACGTGCCCTGGACGTTCAGAAGGAATTGTTTGACCGTTTAATTGCCTTGATAATCCAACAGCAAAGTCACAGATGTCGATCATTTCTTGAACTTCACCATAGCCTTCTTGTAAAGATTTACCCATTTCGTAAGAGACTAATTTCCCTAATGGTTCTTTTAAGTCTCTAAGCCTATTACCAAACTGACGTACTATTTCTCCACGCTGAGGTGCCGGTATGGTTCTCCATGTCTTGAATGCCTCTGTTGTAGCATCCATAACTTTATCATAATCTGCCTGAGTAGTGGTTTTCACCTTTCCTATAAGTTGCCCGTCCACAGGAGAATATGATTCTATAATGTCTCCATTACTAAACCATTGAGATCCTGTTGAAGTACCTTCATTGACTTCCTTTATTCCAAGTTCTTTTAGGGCTTTATCCATTCCGAAATCGGTAGCTACTGCTTCCATATGTATGTAATTTTTACGAATTATTGAATTTGAATGCAAAGATACTGATAAAAAGTTGCTTTTTGATCCATGGCCATTCCTAAAATACACTAACTTTATTCCAACTATTCAATCCGTTGATCTCATGAAATAAATCATTTATTTATTCTCCTTTCTAGTGATTTTATTAAACTGTAAAGAAGCTGGTGAACACCACGACACAGAGTCAGATAAGGCATCAAGTGAAACCGTCGAAAAAGCCGAGTTCTCCATCATAATACATGGTGGTGCTGGCACAATTCTGAAAAAAAAACATGACTCCAGAGAAAGAGGTCGCTTATAAAGCGAAACTTGAGGAGGCCATTCGCGTAGGTTATGATATTTTGAAAAATGGTGGTACCAGTTTGGATGCCGTGACTAAAACAATTAATGTCATGGAAGATTCACCATTGTTTAACGCGAGAAAAGGAGCGGTGTTCACGAATGCCGAAACCAATGAATTGGACGCCTCCATTATGGATGGAAAGACCCTTAATGCAGGAGCTTCGGCTGGAACAACCAATGTAAGAAACCCTATTGACTTAGCACGTGCCATCATGGACAATTCGCCACACGTGATGATGGCCGGAAACGGTGCTGAAAAATTTGCTGAAGAACAAGGGTTGCAACTCGTTGACCCCAACTACTTTCATACAGACAATCGGTTTAATAGTTTAAAAAGGGCCAAAGAAAGAGAAGCTATAGAATTGGATCATGATGATAAATCGGCATTTTACGACCCTACTATTAAAGACTATAAATTTGGTACCGTTGGCTGTGCTGCTTTAGATAAAAACGGTAATCTCGCAGCAGGTACCTCAACAGGCGGTATGACCAATAAACGTTGGGGTCGCTTAGGGGATGCACCAATCATTGGCGCAGGCACCTATGCCAACAATGCTACCTGTGCAGTCTCAAGTACGGGATGGGGTGAGTTCTTTATCCGTGCGATGGTGGCACACGATATTTCTGCATTGATGGAATATAAGGGCATGAGCTTAAAAGAAGCGGCATATGAAGTTATACACGAAAAAGTCGGAGGTCTAGGTGGTGATGGAGGTATCGTCGCTGTTGATAATAATGGAAATGTGGCTATGGAATTCAATACGGCCGGAATGTATCGTGCTACAATGAATGACAAAGGCGAACTGTATATTGGCATCTATGAAAAATGACCTTTTTAAATCATATCATAACTTAGGTTGATCGAGCAAAATACATTTTAGTCGTAAATTTTGGCGGCCTATATTCTCTTGTTAAATTAACAACCTAAAACCTACTTTTTCAGTAACTTTAAGCAAAACTATTTTCCATGAAAAAATTTATGTTTACACTGTGTGCATTACTGCTTATCTCTAGTAGTTTTGCTCAAATCAACCTTGATTACCAAAAACCTCCTAAAGAAATTCTCGATCTTGTCGATGTTCCTCGTGCTCCGAGCGTGGTTATGAATTCCGATGGAGACGAGATGCTTCTTTTGTACCGCGATAGTTATAAAGACATTGCAACGCTTTCTGAAAAAGAGCTGCGATTAGGTGGACTGCGTATCAATCCGAAAACCAATATTGGAAGTCGAACCACATATTTCAATAATGTCAAGATCAAAGCTGTTACCGAATCCGAATCACGACAGGTTACTGGACTACCAGACAACCCAAAATTGAGCAATTTTAGTTGGTCGCCTGACGAAACTAAAATGGCGCTTACCAACACTTTAGAAAATGGTGTGGAGGTATGGGTCCTGGATATTGCTGCGGCACGTGTGACAAAACTATCAACTCCAGCACTTAATGCCAATATGGGTAATCCGTTACGTTGGTTCAAAAATGGAAATAGTTTACTCGTAAAAGTTATTCCAGATTCCAGAAAGGATTTGATTGATCCCGAAGAGGCTGTTCCTACGGGCCCTACAATTTCAACAAGCGATGGGTCTAAAGCTCAAAACAGAACGTATCAAGATTTACTACAGAACCCAAATGATGTATTTAATTTTGAACAACTAGCGACATCACGTCTTATAAAACTAGATTTAAATGGGACTGTTTCTCCTTGGAAAGAAGCCGCCATGTACAGTGGTATTTCGTCTTCTCCAGATGGAAATTACTGGATGGTGACAACTTTAGAAAAGCCATTTTCCTATATCGTGCCTTACCGTCGTTTTCCGCAGACAGCTGTAGTTTATAGCACCAATGGTTCGTTAGTGAAAACGGTAAATGAAGTGCCGCTTATAGAGGAGTTACCCAAAGGATTTATGTCTGCGCGAACGGGAAAGCGCAGAATGCAATGGCGTGCCGATGTCCCAGCCACATTAGTATGGGCGGAAGTGCTTGATAATGGCGACCCAGAAGTTGATGTTGCCTTTCGCGATCAGGTTTTCATGCAAGAGGCCCCTTTTATGGAAACGCCTCAGAAAATTCTAAAAACTGTAGGTCGTTTTAGTGGTATAGAATGGGGAGATTCAAAAACGGCAGTGGCTTACGACTACTGGTGGAATACTCGAAATACGAAGGTGTATTTGTTTGACCCATCGAGTGCAGATAATACTGGCAAGATCATTACTGATCGAAATTACCAAGATGTATATAGCGATCCAGGCGATTTTGTTACACACGAAAACGACTATGGCCGCAATGTGTTGACCATTGAAAATAACGAACTCTTCCGCATGGGAGATGGGCATAGCAAGAAAGGGCAGTTTCCGTTTATTGATGCTATGAATATAAAATCGGGTAAAACGAAACGTTTATATGAGTCTGCATATACCGATAAGTTAGAAAACTTACAGCAGTCCATCGATATGAAAAAAGGCGAGATCTTAGTACGTATTGAATCGCCAACAGAGTATCCTAATTATTACCTACGTAATATTAAGAAGAAGAAATTAACACAGATTACAGAATTTGAAAACCCCTTTGCAAGCATTCAAGATGTGCATAAAGAAGTGATTACATATAAGCGAGATGATGGCTTGGAGCTTTCAGGAACGCTGTACTTGCCTATTGGTTATGACAAAGTAAAGAAAGAGAAAATGCCAATGGTGTTATGGGCGTACCCAGAAGAGTTTAAAGATAAAAATAGTGCATCACAATCGACTAAAAATGCGAACGAGTTCACCTATCCTTATTATGGATCCATGATCTATTGGGTGACACGTGGGTATGTAGTATTGGATGATGCCTCCTTTCCAATCGTAGGAGAAGGAGATGAAGAACCTAACGACAGTTTCAGGACACAACTAGTGGCCAATGGAAAAGCGGCTATTGATGCCGTTGATGAATTAGGATATATCGATAGAAATCGTGTAGGTGTTGGGGGCCACTCTTATGGTGCCTTCATGACGGCCAATTTACTATCGCACTCAAATCTTTTTGCTGCAGGGATTGCGCGCAGTGGCGCTTATAACAGAACACTCACCCCTTTTGGTTTCCAAAGTGAGGAGCGCAGTTACTGGGAAGCGCCAGAGGTATACTACAATATGTCACCATTTATGCATGCCGATAAGATGAAAACGCCCTTACTCTTGGTACATGGTGTAGCAGATAATAATTCAGGGACCTATCCACTACAAAGTGAGCGTTATTTTAACGCCTTAAAGGGATTAGGTGCAACTGCTAGATTGGTCATGCTGCCAAAAGAAAGTCATGGGTATCGTGCTAAAGAATCTGTACTCCACTTATTGTGGGAGCAAGATCAATGGTTAGAGAAATATGTAAAGAATAAGGATGCATCTGATATTATCGACCAAAAAGAAATAAAAGATTAATCATTAATTTCTAAATAAATAACCGCTCAGCGCATTGTTGGGTGGTTTTTTTTATGCCGAATCTCCAAGTTCTTGTTAAATTGTGTAACTTTCAAAAGCACAACTATTTGTAACATTTAATACGGTTTACGTACAGATAGTTAGCTAACCCAAGACTATCATCAACCTAATTTGCTTTCAACTTCAAGCAAATGATTACATTCTTTGGTCGCCTTCGCCGGCGATTTGTTATTGACACTAAACTCAGTAAGTACTTTATGTATGCAATAGGTGAAATTATTCCTGTGATTGTTGGTGTTTTGACTGCTTTACAGATTAACTACGCCAACCAAAACCTAATGATTTGCTTAAAGGCCTCCCTATGAAACTAACCAAAAAAATCGAAAAGGAAATTAAAGATCTGATGGAGGATTACTGGAACCTGTATCTGACTGGTAAAATTGAACCCTGGAGTAAGTATTTGGTGGATAACTACCGTAATATTGGAGGTACAGAGGAAGAAATATGGGACAGCAAAAAAGAGATGCTTGATTATACTTATGAGGTAATTGATCAGATGGTTGATCAGGTACAATTGAGAAATAAAACTATTCAAATCATTCCTTACGATCCCTATTTCATGGTACATGAGCTATTAGACATGTATGTTAAAGTAGACAAGGAATGGTCATTTTATGGAAAATTTAGACTATCGTCTTTAATAAAAAAATTCGGAACTGATTGGAAAGTATTACATCAGCACGGATCTTTTCCGGATTCCAAGACACAAAAAGGAGAGGCTTTTGCTGTTGATGCCCTTAAAGCCGAAAACGTAAAGCTTCAAAAAGCAGTAAAAAAACGAACTATTGAGCTAGAAGAAAAAAACTATGAACTTGAAGTTGAAGGTGCTTTAGGTCGAATTCGTGCGCAAGCAGTCGCCATGAAGGAATCTTCAGACCTGCTTGATATTGTAGTAACCATGCGTAACGAGTTTATCAAACTTGGTCATGAAGCGCATTATTTCTGGCACATGATGTGGCTTCCTTCAACATATGAAAAAGCAATGACCTCAGGCGATGGAACTCGCATTGGTTTTGTGATGGAGTTACCAAGACATATACATGGAGACATCCCACTATTGGCAAAATGGGAAAAAAGCAAGAAGTCAACCGTTGTTTACACTATGGACGTCGAAGCAACCATAGACTATGTTGATAAAATGGTCGCACTTGGTGATTTTCAGAATATAGATCCTCAGGCACCAACGCATGACGACATTCGCCATATAGGCGGACTCACCTTTATCATGGCACGCACCTCTCATGGAGAAATTGGCTATAGCTTACCAGGCGTGGTTAAAAACCCACCAAAAGAAGATCTTGACATTTTGGTGCAATTTGCAGGCGCTTTTGACCTTGCCCATCGTCGATTTTTGGATCTTCAAAAGGCTGAAAAACAGTCAAGAGAAGTACAAATTGAGTTGGCTTTAGAAAAAGTAAGAAGCAGAAGCATGGCAATGCATAAAAGTGAGGAACTCAATGAAGTCATTCTTGAAGTGCATAAGAAATTTAAGGATCTAGAGATTTCCATGGAATCTCGAGTGGCAACTGTTGTCGTATTTGATGAAAGCTCAAAAGATCATAATCAATATATAGCTTCTCCCGACGTTTCAAATATGTACATTTCAACACCCTATTTTAAACACCCTGTATTAGATGATATTGAAACTGCAAAAGAAGAAGGTTTAGATTTCTATTCCAAAGCGTATTCCTTAAAGGAAAAAAACAGCTATTTCAAGACCTTTTTCGAAACATCGAACTTTGGAATTATAGAAGGTATTGCCGAGCAAGAACAATGGGTTTTAGAAAAAAAATTTTACACCTTTTCTCCTGCAATTCAAAAAAAATCAAGTATTGGCATTGCCGATTTTTCGGGTATTCCTTTAACAGAAACTGAGATAGATATCATAAAGCGTTTTTCCAAGGTCTTTGAACAGGCCTATATCCGTTTCCTTGACCTTCAAAAAGCAGAAGAACAAGCAAGAGAAGCACAAATTGAAACCGCTTTAGAAAAAGTAAGGAGCCGAACTATGGCCATGCAAAAAGGGGAAGAACTCCAAGATGTTGTTGTCCTGTTGTATAAAGAACTTATTGCACTTGGTGTTACCAACTTCGTTACCTGTGGTTATGTAGAAGTAAATGAAAAAACTAACAGGCAACTCACATGGGTTACAAGCCCTGGTGGAGATTCTTTAGGCT
>CBESOB010000134.1:0-8094 GCA_965530995.1 uncultured Flavobacteriaceae bacterium | reverse complement strand
AAGATATTGTTATTTTATGATAAGATCCTAGGAAATAGATGAGATGAAAGGAAAACAGTCAAATTATATGGTAAACCGAAACGATGTGTATCCATTCTCATAATTGTCATATAATCTCAGACCGAAGTGCCAATTCCATCTCGTAATATCTTAAATTGACATTTTGGCAACAGACTTCATGGTGCATAACTTGCTTGAAAGCACATGATAAATTCCTAATTTAGAGATAGTGTTTGTATAACTCCTTAAATAATATGCATCTATATCATAACCATAGTATCGATATTATATGTTTAATTGCCGGTTTAATAAAAGAAAGAAAGAATAAAAACAATAAATTTGATAGAATATATAGAATATACAGATATAACGATAATAAAAGTTGTCTGGAAAGCAAGCTGCTCAGTTTGGGAGATATCTCTTTTTACCTTATCTAAAATGTTATGATAAAAGGGAACTATGCGTCTATTTCTATGCACTCACCTGGAAAAGGTAGGAATGACAATTCCAAGATTTTCGATATGTCCCCGTTGCATATGCATAATCGCTAAGGCCGAGGATTTTGAAAACCACAAATGATAGTAGAGCCCTTTATATATCTATCCACGCACAACAGGAAAAAATTATGAAAAAAAATGAGTATAGCTGGATCCGAATAAAAGAAGGAGATCTCAGTGGTATCATAAACATTGCTTTTAAGTCCATCTTAACAACTCAGTTTATTAATGACTTGGATCGACGCGTTGCAGTCCATGGTGGACGTGTCCTAAAAGATTCCCGACTACGATGGGCCGCCATACTACCTATTGAAGAAGGGAAGACAATATTTATCAAGAAATTTCGGATTCTCGGCGGTTTGCAAGGTTTTAAATATCTGATCCGTCCATCTGGAGCTATGAGGGAATGGCTGGTCTCCCGATTCTTGTCTCAAAAGGGGATTTTGACACCGACTGCTTTAGGAATTCTCGAAAGACGGAGACATGGGATCCTCAAGGAGAGCTTTTTCATCGCTGAGGGTCTCGACGAAAGCGAAGTTCTGATTGACTTCTACAAAAATCGAATGGAAAGATTAAACCAAAAAGGAAAAAGAAATCAGATACTGAAGCTTTTGGCAGAAATGACAAGAAAAATTCATGATATTGGCCTTTTTCACAGGGATTTTCATGGAGGAAACTTCCTTGTTATCGATGAGGACCCTCCATCTCTTTATATTATAGACTTTCATTATGCGAAAAAACAACGCAGGGTTTCCCGTGCGAAAAGGTTATGGAATATCGCTCAAATCTTCTATGTCCTTAACTTCATGCTGGACGATGAGGCTAAGGAGTCATTTTTACTAGCGTACGGCCGAGGACACTTTCCCTTTGGCAAGGATCTAAAAAGTTCGCTTAAAAAAGTTCAAAAAATCGTCCAAAAAGTAGGTGCACGTCGTCAGAAGCGGTCAGCCAACAAATGTCTTAAGGAGGTAACTCTTTTCACTAAAAGCAAGCGTGCTGGTCTGAAAATCTATCGTCGCAGGGAGATGGAACACAAGCGTCTAATTGCGGTCTTGGAAGCACATAAAAAGCAGGTTTCATCTCAACACAATCAAAGGTTACAAGGCTCATTAAAGCCTATCGTTTTGACAACAAGCATTATTGCCTCCAATGGAAACCAAATGAACGTAAAGGCGTATCGATTTGTTACCCTCCTGGATCGCTTAAGCAACACTTTTCGTCAACCAGAAGGAAAAATTTTGTGGATAAAGGAAAATATGATGTTCAGCCGCGGAATCTGCTCCGTGAAACCGCTAGCCTATGTTGAGAGACGAAGGCTGGGTCTCGTTCACGAGGCCTTCTATGTGAGCGAATCATTAGCTGATAACACAACTCCTTTGCTAAATCCTCGGCTATTTCGTGGAGAATAAGAAAGATTATGCTTTAGTGTTTAACCTGGCATTTAAGAAGAACAATTAATAAATGTTCCTATAAAGCACTAACTCATCTCCATCTATTTCAAAACATGGTATTGATATTCATATGTTTTATTACCAGTTTATTATAGTTCCAGAACCAGAGAGATACTGCAAACGATTTTGGAGCAAGTTGTTCTTCCCCAAAAAGGAGGATTCAGAGAAATTTATCGAATATATTGTTTACTTCCTGATTTCAGAAAATTGTTTGTTCATCAGCTTGTAAAAATACTTCATGCCTCCTTATTATACAGTAAATAGGGGCTTAGTTCAGGCACTAATTAGGCATTGAAAGTAACTTCTGTAAGGATTAATAGAAGTGCGAATACTTGTACACATTGGTTACCACAAAACAGGATCAACTTTTCTTCAAAAGATCATATTTAAGAATCACCCGAGTGTTCTATTGATTGATCGCTCGAATATGCAAAAGGTTTTCTTAAGGGTGGATTCACTTTCTTTCAAACCCGAGGTGGCATCGGAATGGTTCTCAAGACAAATGAATCGAGCAAAAACGGGACAAGACTGGATAGTAATCTCTGATGAAGAATTGTCCGGAAACATACACACCGGTGGTAACGGGGGATATGTTGCTAAAGAGGTGGCTAATCGTCTATTTTCGGTCATACCTGAGGCACATATTGCCGTTTTTATACGAAACCAGTATGACATGATCGAATCCATTTACCGACAGTACGTTAAAAAGGGGGGAACATTCCATATTAAGAAGTACCTGTTTGATCATGGTGGTTACAACCATCGATTTCCTCAATTCTCATTTGAACATCTTGAATACGACAAATTGATAAAATACTATATGTCTCGATTTGGGAAAGACAAAGTACATATATTTATATTTGAAGAGATGCAAAATGAAATTGATGCGTTTTTGAATAAATTTTTTTCGGCGCTTCAAATGACTCCAATCGAAGACTTTTTGTCCATCAATAAAAGCCGGGTGAATGTGCGGCTTTCCTTCATTAGTATTTTTCTCGCTAGAATCACAAACAGATTTTATGGATCTGATCCAATCAACAGACGTGTGATTTTTCATATTCCGTTATTTTATAAGTTATGCAAATTTTTTTATAGCAAAATAGATCACACCCGGTGCATTAAGCATCTGGACCGTAAACATTCATTTCTTGATAGATATATTAGAAAACACATTAAAGAACAATATTCGAAGAGTAACACAGAACTGGGCAAACTTCTAAAAATAGATCTCAGCTCTTATGGATATCCTGTAGCAAGCGTAGCGGATTCGTATTCCACAGATTGATATTCAGAAAAAAATTAATGGGTAAAACCTTTTGCCTAGTTATGCTTAAAAATTTGAGTTATTATAATGGGAATATCTGACATGCATATCATGAAAAGGTTACATATTGTCGGGTGCCCAAGGAGTGGCACCACCCTGATGTTCGAGTTAATCTCAACATGCTTTCAGAGGGATGGAATCTGTGACCATGAGATGAGCATCTACAAAGAACCAGAAGGATCTCCTGCTCTTTTTTTTAGCAAGCAACCATCGGACATAAAACGTATTGAACCGATAGTTAGAATTAATCCAAATCTATTCGTTGTTTGTATGGCTCGTGATCCAAGGTCAGTAATTACGAGTATCCACGGCAGCAAAATTGACATATATTTTTGTAATTTTAGAGCATGGAAGGAATATAACGATGCTGGTCGACGGCTTCTTGGACACCCTCGATTCTTACAAATTCGCTACGAAGATCTGGTACAAAAGAGTAGTGTAATCCAAAAACAAATCATGGATAGGTTCCCCTTTCTCGAGAAAATCCATGACTTTTCAGAATATGAGAATTTTGCGAACCCTTCCCGAGAATCGATTACGGCAATGGGTGGTCTGCGGGGAATTATGGCGGATAGAGTCCGCGGTTGGGAAAAACATCTTCCGCGGATTAAATCGGAGTTGGCAAAGCACCCAGGAATGATAAATGACCTCATTGAATACGGCTATGAGAAAGATGATGCCTGGGTGAGCATTATAGATAATATAAACCCGGTTGAATATAAGTGCCGGTATCCTGACAGAAAGCCCCTATTAAAAACATTAGAGTCCAAGTTCAGAAACTGGCGCAAATTCAAACGATATGTTTCTCGGCATAATCTTAAACATTGAATTTAGAACCGGTTAAAGTAAATAGCATTTAGCGGCTGAAGGATCAATCCCTTTGTCGTGGGATGGTTGCAAATGCACAGGAAGTATGAATATGCTTGGGCCAAGATATTGGGATTTTTTACCTATAGTTCTAAATTTCTAATTTGCTCACTAAATATATTGCCAACTTCTGACAGGTCAGACCAGTTTTGCATAAATCGCTCAAGGTCTCGGTTAAACGCCCGACGGAACCAGTATCTATATTCATGTTCACGCATAGCATCCAGATCTATAATAAATAGGTCGTTATCCACTACTATAAAGTTCGTGGCCTTGAAATCCCCATGACGAATGGATGCATCAATGAGGGATTGAAACAACTCCCCAAACTGTTTCGTTAGGAAATTCTGATCAACCTCTTTTCCTCTGTCAGAGTGGAGTAAATGGTAAACGTCGATGCCATCCACATACTCAGTTATAAAATAAGCTTTGGAACGAAAAGGCCCCCATCGTTTTTCCAAAAGCGCGATCGGTTTGGGCGTAAGAATTCCCAGCAGTACCAACCTGTGGGCATTACGCCATACCCGCCAGGCTCGACTGGGGCGCGCATATCGCCGAATGGCATGCCAGATATTTTTGATATTATAACGTTTAACCACCAAGCGTTGACTATCTACTTCAACCAGGGCCACAGTGGTAGTGTTGCCGTCTTTTAGCAATCTGCTGTGATTAATCAAAGCATCCGGATCAGCCAGGAAACGGACCATTTTTTCCGTATTGTAGTTCCGGTCATAAATCAAAAAGCGATCCCAAGATTTTTTGCAAATAAAGGTAGAGCATTCTCTATAAATTTTTTTAAGGTATTTTTTTTCTCTCTTTTTTCGCTGACGGCGTATTTTTTTCATTAACCGATTATGTATTACGATATTTTTTGACCATGCTCTTTTCTCTAAATACATATTAAAAGAATCAGCAACCAGATGGTCAAATCGTGGATAGATCTGGGCAAAGAACAACCCTAAGTTTTCCAGACTTTTTGCTTTCGAGAGAGGGTTCCCCTTATACCTGGCATCACCATCGATTGTATAAATATCATTACCAGATAAGAGGAAGGTCCCCAAATTCAAATCATTATGTATTAATCCGGCTTCATGCTGATGTGCGATTATAGAAACTATCGACTTTAGGAGTTCGGCGCGCCTATTATCACTTTTAACTTGTTCCCATGCTTCTATAAAATCAATCGGTTGATCAATCATTCGGAAGACTAAAACGGGTTCACACCCCGGTTTAACTAAACCTTTAAACAATAAAGACGGTGTTTTTATCCCTGCCTCCTTTAAAACTCTAAACCCTCTTTCTTCACGGATACAATGTTCTTTTCCTCTCTTCGGATCACAGAAAAACTTTACAACTACATCTTCTTCATTATAGCCACCGAAACATATCAGCCGTTTGCCATCTAATACCCGAAAGATTCGCCTACAGATTAATTCCACATGCTGGTTATCGGATTTCAGAAGTACTCGAAATGGAACTTTTAAACTGTTATCGGAGCCAGAGAGGTAAGAATTATCTGTAATATGATTAACGCCCAAAATGTTTTATCCTTCTCAATTGCTTGATTCTTCACAAATTGTATAACCTTATTATTTATGATGCTCGATCTCGAATTAGAGACCTTTGCCCCCCTTTTGCGCAGTCTCTATATTATGCTCAAAAGATTAATTCGCCAAAGTTCGGTGGCGAATAAATTCTCGGAATATTAAACATATGCCTGCCTGCCCCTCCTGAATCCTAATTCCCCGTTAAAGTATCGGGGCAAGGCTGGCAGATGGCAATGTGATGGTTATTTTTTTCGCATGCCTTGACCTTGAATAAAGATGCTCAGTTATGGATAAACACTAGTTAATTCAGTTTATAAATCCCAACACCGAAAATATTTACATTTCTGCTAAACAAAGTGTTAAAAATTTCTGTGTATCCTCCTTATCTTTATGAAATAAAGCAGAAGGATACTTCATATTTTTCTTTATCGTCGTTTAGTTTTGGTAAGACGCTTGGCAAGACGTTCTTCTGTCCGTTTTTGTATTTTTTCGAATAGACGATTCTTTTGATTGCCTGTGAAACGTTGATATACGCTAGTATATACTTCATAAAACCGAATCCGATCATCATGCGTAATATACAACGGAAAGACCATATTTACTTGAACCAAATTTTTTTCGATCAGTCGTTTTGGTATTTTTTTATAGAAGCGTATACTTTCATTATCGATTATGTGAAACTCTATATCTTTATCTTTTTGCTGTATAAGAATATTATTTAATCTTAAGTCACCATGATAGATTCCGAGCTTGTGTAGTCGACCGATTTCTTGTCCTAGTTTTTCGATAATTATTTTTTTTTTAAACACTTTTTCTTTTGAAAGGGGGGGATGCCAGTTTTGGTTTATATATCTCCCCAACCCAAGTGCATCGACCCCTTCTGTAATCATAAAATGGCGCTGTCCTTTTCTACCCCAACAGCAAAAAGCGGGGCTGTTAAAACTTTTTTGAATGAGAATTTCTCTTTTTACTCTTGCCCTCTTACATCGACTCCCACGAAATACGTTTTTTAACGCTTCGATTGGCGATCTGTTCAGATACTCTTTATAGTAAGCAGCAGGTGGATTCAAGCATCTAGCGATAATACTATTGGAGGAACTCTTGACCCATTCCCATCCTTTGGGCAAATCTCCGCTAAGCAGAGTTAAAATTGCGGAATTGTATTCATCTCTTAATGGACCATAGATGCGTATGCCTGAAGGTATATTATCTTTTATCCAATTACGGAAACCATTCGTCATAGCCATTTTCCCGAAAATAATTCATCCATCTAACGCAGAGCTTTAAAAAATTCTGGTGAAGAATAGATGATAGCAACGTTTTTTCTCCCAATAAATTCCTTTATTTTTTTAAAATGTTTAATCCCAGAAAGCATGTCCATTTTGTTGTCTGAAGTCCTTATGATGATTATATCTTTCCGATTTTTAATAGCCAAACGCTCTATGGCTGAATAGTCATATCTCAATTTATCATATGGCCTAAATTCATTTTTATTACCTGCATAACTTTTTCTGCCCGCATAAAGGAGAAATCTAGCGTCGTTGGTTGCGATTTTAGCCTCAGCTAATTCAGGTTGTGCAGCCAGCCATTCTCCGGTCCTAATAATGACACTATCGTGTTTCCCAAACGAATGGACACTTTTACCTATAGGCGATAGAATAAAAATGCTAACAAAAATAACTATGAGAAATTTGGGCTTCGAAACATCGTTCAAGCTGGCAAACATTTGTTTTAATCCTTCACCGATCCAAGGATATAGAAAAAAAGCAGGCGCAAATAAAAATCTTGCTCTTATATTATCTATACTAAGAGTGTGATAGTAGATCATAAGAAGGTATAAGATCACTAATGTAAGCACTAATACTTGTGATCTGTCGCGCGAATGTCTAAAGCCCCAAAAAAGAGGAATAACAAAAAAGGGGAATATAATTTTGATAAAACTACGAAGAAACCCAAGTAAATAAATAATAGGCATGTGGTGTCTGGCAATTGCAACAAAATTCTCCCTCCCCGTCCCAGTAAAGGGAGATGAATTCTCCAATGCTTTGAGTTGTTGATAAATCTGCTGATATTTATTAAGGAATTTGAAATGTAATATTTTTTTTATCTCAAGCATAACTTGGTCTAGTCGGTTAAACGACAATATTTCAGAACCAAATATGATAAAGAAAAATGCGGAAAGAAATAGCGGAAATACGATCCATATTATAATTCCTTTCAATAAATATGATCTTTCTTGATGCTTTCTGATGCTCATGCCAACGAGGAAAAAAAAATAAAAAGGAATAAATATTATTCCTTCAATCCTAAGGCATACGGCAAGCCACCCAAAGAAGGCAGTTATCAAGAAATATTTAATGCCTTCTGAACCAACAGCCAGAAGAGCAAAATAAACTGCCCATGCTAAG
>CBESOB010000133.1:0-8204 GCA_965530995.1 uncultured Flavobacteriaceae bacterium | reverse complement strand
AGACCTATTATAAAGTTCTTCTTTCGAGATCATTAGGGATTTGGTTGAAAAACTACCTGTTATGATTGCGCCGAAATGGCTTAATACAAAAACACAGCCAATAGCCGTGCGGGATGTGTTATCCTTTTTATCCAAAAGTGCAGGAAAACAAGAACTTTATAATAGGTCTTTTGACATTTTTGGACCAGAAATCCTGACCTATAAACAAATGTTGCTTCAGTTTGCCGAAGTAAGGAAACTAAAAAGATATATTCTAACTGTTCCCGTAATGACGCCAAAACTCTCCTCTTACTGGCTATATTTTGTAACGTCAACATCGTATAAACTAGCCTCTACCTTAGTCGATAGCATGGGAGTACAAATAATAGGAAAATCCAGTGATATTAATACCTTACTACATGTCAGTCCAATGTCTTACAAGCAAGCCGTTGAGCTAGCCTTCGAGAAAATTGAGCAAAATAGCATAATTTCCAGTTGGAAAGATTCCCTTATCAGCAGTGATCGTTTAACAAACAGTTTTCACAAATATATTAACGTTCCTAAGTTTGGATGTTTCATAGACTACAAAGAACGTAAAGTCATAGATTCCGATAAGACAATTGAAAAAATATGGTCTATTGGTGGTGAGACCGGCTGGTATTATGGTACTATTCTATGGAAAATTAGAGGTTATATCGATAAACTCTTCGGTGGAATTGGGTTACGTCGTGGTAGAACAAGTCCAACAGAAATTGACGCAGGAGATGCATTAGACTTTTGGAGGGTTATTTACGCTGATAAATCACAAAAAAAATTATTGCTCTACGCCGAAATGAAACTGCCCGGCGAAGCATGGCTAGAATTCAAAATAGAAGATAATTATCTCAAACAAACCGCCACATTTAGACCTCGAGGGCTGGCAGGAAGACTTTATTGGTATAGCGTATTGCCATTTCATGGATTTATATTCAAAGGAATGATCAATAAACTTGTCGCGGTAGATTAATATTTAGTCTACATATTTGTTAACGCCGACAAACGATTTTCGCAGATTCAAATGTTAATTATTGTTTAATCAATGTTGTAAAAAATTAAACAAATTGTACTTTTGACTCAAATAAAAAGACTGTGATCTTAGATAGCACCCATACTAATAAAGAGCAAAAGCAAATTATAAACGATTTGGTTGGCAAATCATATAGTCTTTTGGAATCCTTAAAGCTAAAAGGGATAGGTTCAAAAAGAATGATCATTGACGATGTGAGTCCGAATCTTAAGTCATATCTAAATGCAGTATCAGATATCAATTACGCCAATATCGAATTGCGCTCGGGAGGTATATTAATCTATATTAATAAGGGCTTGAAAAACTATACATGGATCATACCATATTATCAACTGGTTATTTATAAAACCAATGGCTCCAGTATACATGCACAGGGCAAGTTCATTCGTTTTAGTAACACCAAGACTTTTAAGGAAAACAAGGCATTTTTCGATAAGTTACTCAATGAAAAGGTAAAGTATGATTTACAATATGATTTCTATCAAACATAAATGAAAATATACACAAAACACACTAAACAAAACATCCCGATCTCCTTGCAAGACGCATGGGATTTTTTGTCAGACCCTAACAATTTGAAGACCATTACTCCAGATTATATGGGATTTAACATACTTTCAGGTGCTGACAGACCGATGTATTCTGGACAGATCATTCAATACATTGTCACCCCTGTTTTGGGAATAAAGACGAAATGGGTTACAGAAATAACACATGTTGTCGATAAAAAATACTTTGTCGATGAGCAACGTTTCGGGCCCTATGCGCTTTGGCATCACAAACATTTTATCAAGGAAATTGACGGTGGTGTAGAAATGGAAGATATCATAGATTATAAAGTCCCATTTGGAATTTTGGGTCAAATGGTACATCCGCTTCTGGTAAAGCCAAAATTAGACGAAATATTTAACTACAGAAACCAAAAACTCATAGAGGTGTTTGGTGAATTCAAAAATTAGAACGTGAAAAACATCGTAATTATAGGAGGTAGTAAAGGCATTGGCAATGCCATTCTCCAAGAACAAATAAATTCTGGTAATAAGGTCTACAATATCAGTAGAACCGAGCCTGGGAACAATAACGAAAATCTTACCCATTACAATGTGGATGTCCTACAGGATGAATTACCAGAAATCGAAAACGTAGACAGTCTTATTTACTGCCCTGGCAGCATTAACCTAAAACCCATCTCGCGTTTGAGTATTGAGGATTTTAAGGAAGATTTCAATATCAATGTCATAGGGGCTGTAAAGGCCATTCAGAAATATTTACCTAATCTGAGAAACGGGAATAACCCTTCCATTCTCATGTTCAGTACTGTTGCCGTTAAACTCGGTATGCCATTTCATGCAAGTATAGCCACCGCCAAAGGGGGCATAGAAGGCTTGACTAAATCGTTAGGAGCAGAATTGGCACCCAATATTCGTGTCAATGCGATTGCTCCTACAGTGACGGACACTACCTTGGCCGAGAAATTATTGCGCAATGATCGATCCAAAGAAAATATAACTGAACGTCATCCTCTTAAAAAGTACCTAGATCCGAAAGAAGTGGCGTCAATGGCCGACTATTTAATTTCGGATAAGTCTACGTCGATTTCGGGACAAATATTCGAGATGGATTGTGGTATTGTTTCATTTAAATTATAAAGTTATGAAATTCTTAGAAAAAATGTCTTCAAAATTAAATTCAGCAAATCAAGCTGAAGACATAAGCGTCTCGCAATCTATTCACGATATTGAAATACAAATTTTAGAAGGCAAACCCATAGATTTGAATATATACAAAGGCAAGTATTTGCTCTTTGTAAATGTGGCTTCTAAATGCGGATTTACAGGACAATACAAAGACTTGCAAAAATTATATGACACTTATAAAGACCAGTTAATGGTCGTTGGTGTTCCTTGTAATCAATTTGGCGGTCAAGAATCAGGCAATGCAGAACAGATTCAATCATTCTGCAAAAAAAATTATGGCGTGACATTCTTGATCACTGAAAAAATTGAGGTAAAAGGCTCTGGTCAGCATCCATTGTATCAATGGCTAACCAAAAAGAAGCACAATGGCAAGATCGCGAGTTCTGTTAAATGGAATTTTCAAAAATACCTAATAAGCCCACAAGGAGAACTGATAGACGTCTTTTACTCTATCACGAAACCAACGAGTTCAAAAATCACTAAATATTTAAAATCATAACTATGTTCGGACTATTCAAAAAAAAATCAGAAATAGAAATACTTCAAAATAGCTATGCTAAGTTGATGAAGGAAGCTTTCGAGTTGTCTAAAGTCAATCGAAAGGATAGTGACAAAAAACACGCTGAAGCTGAAGAAGTGATGAAAAAAATTGATGTTCTTAAAAAATGATCAATGAGTGTGAAAGGAATAAGTGTTTTTTGGTTTAGAAGGGATTTGCGTCTTGACGACAATGCTGGTCTACTTGAAGCACTTAAATCCAATAATAAGGTATTACCGATCTTTATTTTTGACAAGAACATCCTTGATAAACTCCCTGAGGATGACGCAAGAGTAAGTTTTATTCATGATACCCTTCAAAACTTGAGGCAAGAATTGCAAGACACACATGGAAGTAGCCTTGCATTGTACTATGGAAATCCAGAGGACATATTTAAAGAACTCCTTAAGGCTTACCAAATAAAAAGTGTTTTTACCAATCACGATTATGAACCCTATGCCTGTGAGCGTGACAAGGCACTAACATCACTTCTCGATTCGCATCACATAAATTTCAACACATTCAAGGATCAGGTGATCTTTGAAAAAAATGAGGTCGTTAAAAGTGATGGAAGCCCCTATGTGGTTTATACACCGTATATGAAGCTATGGAAGGCGGTATTCCGAGACACCAAACTCGAAATCCTTGAGACACGACCTTATTTCAATAACCTAATTGCAGAGACGAATTTGCCCAATCTGACACTATCGAATATAGGCTTTAAAAGGTCTTCTCAAAAAATCGCTCCATATATAGTCACCTCAACATTGATTCAAGAATACGAGGCTACCCGCAATTTTCCAGGGCAGGATAGCACCTCTCGTCTGGGACCTCATCTACGATTCGGTACCGTGAGCATTCGTAAAATGATGCAGAAAGCCATTAACGAAAAGAATGAGATATTCTGGCAAGAACTTATCTGGAGGGAATTCTTCATGCAAATATTATGGCACTTTCCCCATACCATGACCAAGAGTTTCAAACCTAAATACGACCGCATTGAATGGCGCAACAATGAAGCTGAGTTCAAAATGTGGTGTGAAGGAAAGACAGGCTATCCTTTGGTAGATGCAGGTATGCATCAACTTAATGAGACGGGATTCATGCATAATCGTGTACGCATGCTGGTCGGTAGTTTCCTTTGCAAACATTTACTAATAGATTGGCGTTGGGGTGAAGCATATTTTGCAGAGAAGCTCCATGATTATGAAATGGCTAGTAACTTAGGCAATTGGCAATGGGTGGCTGGATCAGGTGTCGATGCCGCACCGTATTTCAGGATATTCAATCCTACTACGCAGATCGATAAATTCGATAAGCAATTAGATTATATTACTAAATGGGTACCTGACTTTCAAGAACTCACTTACCCTCAGCCCGTAGTCGATCATAAGTTTGCAAGAGAACGTTGCCTCAGGGCTTACAAGGAAGCTGTAAGCTAAGGACTTAGCCAATTATTAACAGGCAGGTATTCAATTTTTAGTTATCTTTAAGAAAACAACTTAATCCATAATAACATGAATACACAAGAAGTGGCCAATAAGTACACCGAATGGATGCGACAAGGCCAAGGTCAGCAAATCCTCGAAGAGTTATATGCCGACAATATCGTTAGCAAGGAAATGCCTAATTTCCCAGGACAAGTCGTAACCGAGGGTATCAAGGCCGTTGCCCAAAAGAATGATGAATGGATGGCCAATGTGCAAGATTTTCACGGTAGTGAAGTTTCTGACCCCATTGTTGCTGGAGATTATTTTACCTGTAGAATGGCCTTTGATGTCACTTTCAAGGACAGAGGGAGACAGCAAATGGAAGAAATTGCAACATTCCATGTAGAAGATGGGAAGATTGCCGAAGAGCAATTTTTCTATTCAATGTAAAAACTCAATAGATTCAATTAAAAAGACATCCAAGTATTTGGATGTCTTTTTTTATTCAAAAAACTCATTACAAACTGATTAAAATAATTTTTGTATTTTTCGATTAAGAATATATAGTTAATGCAAAAACTTAAAGGCAAACTGAGGTGGCTTCTATACAGACACCCTGCTTTGTATTATATTCGATTTTACATCTATAAAAGGAAATACAATGAATCCTTGATAGAGCATGAATCGTATAACTCTTATAACCCTAAATTGGATATTCCTCGGATATTCCATGAAGTCAACGCCTCCATTTCTTTGGATCCGGATGATGGTCTTAGCGATGCCATTAAATTAGCTAAGGAACTCCGATTACAGATTCCTGGTGGTCGTGGATTAGGATTATCTAGCGGGAAGGCCTTAGAGATCATGATTGCAGGAGAAGGTGGCACTTGCAGCGACATTACCCAGGCATATAATAATTTTTGCATACTGAACGATATCAAGATTCGCGAATGGGGTATAATCGATAAGTTATATGGCGCGAGGTTTGGGCATGCCTTTAACGAATACTATTCAGAAGAATACCAAAAATGGGTAATTGTAGATATAAGCAAGTGCATATACTTCATCAATCCAGACAGCAATATTAAGCTATCCGCCATAGAGTTATTCAATATGGTTCAAAACGATGAAGCGGTTGAGTATATCTCATTCCTACCCGATCCAGAACTCCATTTTAATAAAGGTCTGGACGAATCTGTAAAACACATCTATCTTCAAAAGGACCGCATGCCTTTTCTTATTTCAAATTACAAGATCAAGTTATACGACGGTTTGTTAGATACCTTTCAGTCTTGGCTCCCCACATTCATCATTCACTTTATGGCAGTGCTACTATTCAATAATGTGAAGTTCATTTTGGTAGGTGACCGACACGATAATGAATAAGATTTTTTAATTCTTCTTTTTTGTATATTTATGATTGAATTAATCAACACTATCCATGAAAAAAATAAGCATTCTATTCCTATTCTCTATAGGAATGATTTTCAGTACATCCGCTCAAGACATAGACGGAACAAAAAAAGACATTGTAAAATCGGTTGAAAAGCATAAAGCAAACCTCATAAAACTCAGCGATGAGATATGGGCTTTGGCCGAAACCGCTTTTGAGGAAGACAAATCTTCTAAACTACTCGCAGATTACGCCGAACAGCAAGGCTTCAAAGTTGATCGTGGTGTTGCAGGAATGCCCACCGCATTTGTTGCCACATATGGTTCTGGCAGTCCAGTGATCAGTGTATTAGGCGAATTTGATGCACTACCAGGAATCTCGCAGAAAGCAGAACCAACCAAGCAACCTTTGAACGAAGGCGCCGCTGGTCATGGTTGCGGTCATAACATGTTTGGCGCAGGAAGTTTGGGCGCTGCCATTGCCGTTAAAGAATTAATAGCCTCCGGTAAGATCAAAGGCACTATTAAATTTTTCGGGACACCTTCTGAGGAAAAATATTTTGGTAAGATCTGGATGGTACGCGCAGGTCTTTGGGATGATGTAGACGTAAACATAAGTTGGCATCCATCGGCGTCTATTGAGGCCGACGTACAAAGCTCGTTAGCATTGGTCGATTTCAAGATAGAATTCTTCGGACAAGCGGCTCATGCTTCTGGCGACCCATGGAATGGCCGCAGTGCTTCGGATGCCTTAGAACTCTATACAACAGGTATTAACTATTATAGGGAACATGTAAGACCAACGGTACGCATGCATTACCATATACAAGATGGTGGACAGGTAGTCAACGTTGTTCCTGATTACTCAAGACTTTGGATGCGCGTACGCGATACAAAACGCTCAGGGATGATGCCAGTATACGAACAGGCCATGAAAATGGCAGAAGGTGCGGCTATAATGGCCAACGTGGATTATAAGGTTTCTCTTATATCTGGGATCTATGAAGTTCTTGTCAACCGTTCTGGTGGTGAGATCATGCAAAAGAACTTGGAGTTATTAGGTCCTATTGAGTACACCGCAGATGAAGAAGCTTTCGGTAAGAAGATACAAGAAGCCACGGGTAAAAAACAGGTAGGTATGGACAGCAAGATCAAACCATTGGAAGCCACTAAGGAACATCCTGGCGGAGGCTCTACCGATGTTGGAGATGTGAGTTGGAATGTGGCAAATATAAACCTAGGCGTTACGACGGCACCCAAAGACACACCTTGGCACTCATGGGCTGTTGTTGCTTGTGGCGGCATGAGCATTGGACACAAAGGTATGGCGTATGCGAGCAAAGCGATGGCCATGACCATGGTAGACCTCTTTGAAAATCCAGACTTAGTGACTAAAGTGAAAGCAGAATACAAGGAGCGCAAAGGTGACGAAGTATATGAAGCCATTGTACCCGAAGGCCCACCGCCAATCAACAATAAGGGGAATTAGTATTTATTATAAAGTTCAGCAAAAGGTATTGTTTACGGGTATATAGTTCCGGATAACAGTACCTTTTGTAATTATATAACTAGTTGGCATTCATTGATGAGTAGGTCTGAAAGAAATTAAAATGTAAAATAAATAATAGAAAGTAATTATGAAAAAAAGTACTATTGGAATAATAATCAGCATTATTGGACTTTTCATTATGGGAATTAGTATTGGGAATAGAATAAATGGCGGAGAAGATAATTTTGGACTAACTTTTGGAGGTTTATTTATTCTTTTTTTAGGCTTTTTTATTGTAATATTTAATAGCAAGAAAAAGTCAGATAAGAAATAAGCTAATAAAACAGTTAGTTCTCTTTTTAGATTTAGTAACTGAACTGAATTGAAAAACAAAAACCGAACTGAATGCGGAATTTAGCAAGTTGCGAAATTGCTCACTCAGTCGGAATTAAAAAAGTTTGTGGAATAAATCGCTGACCGAATTCACTCAAATGCTGAAAAATCTGAAAACGGAATTAAGCCGGATAATTAGAAACCTGAATAAAAACAACGAAATGCCAACACCGTGTATAATTCATTGCTTGGTCACTGCCGACTTACGAACATTCCTGCG
>CBESOB010000132.1:0-8252 GCA_965530995.1 uncultured Flavobacteriaceae bacterium | reverse complement strand
TCATGTGGAGACAAATCACCTAAAAAGGAGCCCGATGAAAATGCAAATCTTGCCAATGAAACAGCCTCAGATTATAAATTAGATATTTATGATTATGATGGTTTTGAAGGGTTTCTTTCAAAAAAGGATGAAAAAATTTATGTCATTAACTTTTGGGCAACATGGTGTGCCCCTTGTATAAAAGAATTGCCATATTTTGAAGAACTGAATGAAAAGTATAACAGCGAAAATGTTGAGGTTATCTTGGTTAGTTTAGATTTTCCCAAGCAGTATGAAAAAAAGCTGATTCCATTTATCAAGGAACGCAATTTACAATCAAAGGTCATTGCTCTTGATGATCCAAAGATGAATGATTGGATTCCAAAGGTAGACGAAGATTGGTCGGGCGCTATTCCTGCTACGATAATCTATAACAAGGACAAAAGCCAATTTTACGAACGCTCTTTTAATTTAGAAGAACTCGAATCTGAATTGCAAAAATTTATAACCTCTTAAATAAAGAATTATGAAAACAGTTAAAGTATTATCCAGCCTTTTGTTGGTCATAGTTGTAAGTGCCTTGACCATTAGTGCTGATAAGTCAGCAGACGGCGGATACGACATCGGTGATATTGCCACTGATTTTAACCTCAAGAATATAGATGGTAAAATGGTGTCCTTGGCAGATTATAAAAACGCCAAAGGGTACATCGTTATTTTCACTTGTAATACCTGCCCTTACGCCGTTGCATATGAAGATCGAATTATAGCATTGGATAAAAAATACAAAGAAAAAGGATATCCGGTGATTGCCATTATGCCTAATAATCCAAACTCTAAGCCAGGTGATGCTTATGAGCAGATGCAAAAACGTGCCAAGGTTAAAGGTTTCACGTATCCTTATTTAATGGATGAAGGCCAAAAGATCTATCCACAGTATGGAGCTGCCAAGACCCCTCACGTATATGTGCTTCAAAAAACCAAGAACGGTAACCAAGTGAAATATATCGGGGCGATAGACGATAACTATCAAGATGTTGACGCTGTAGAGGCGAAATATGCAGAAGACGCGGTTGATGCACTATTGAATGGAAATGAAGTGCCAGAGACAAAAACAAGGGCCATAGGGTGCTCAATTAAGATATAAGTGTTAGTTTTTTAATTAAATTGAGGCTGGAGTGTAACACTCTGGCCTTTTTTACGTCTATATCATAAAGAAATGTTAATTTTGTCATTTCTAAAGAGGTACGATGGCAGATTTAACACAAGACCAGTGGAAAACGCAACTGGCGAATGATAATAATGCGTATGTTTTAGACGTTAGAACAGAAGATGAGGTAGCAGAAGGAATAATACCAAACGCAAAGCATATAAATATCTATAAAGGTCAAGGCTTTATTTACGAAGTCGAAGAACTTGATAAAACAAAGAATTACTACGTGTATTGTAGGGTTGGCGGGAGAAGTGCTCAAGCATGTGCCGTCATGAATCAATTAGGATTCGAAAATACATTTAATCTCGTTGGAGGCTTTAGTGAATGGCGTGGAGAAGTAGCTAGCATATAAAATAAAGATCATGAAACAAATAGTCAGTATTTTTTTAATTGTTTTAGCCCTAGGCTTCGTAAGTTGCAAAGAGTTATCACAAACCGAAATTAAAGTCGTTTCGCCAGAGGAAATGAAATCCCTAATCGAAATGGACGATGTTCAATTGGTGGATGTAAGGACCAAAGAAGAATATAGTCTGGAACATATTGCCAAGTCGCAGAACATAGATGTTCAATCACCTGATTTTGATCAAGAAATCACAAGACTTGACAAGGAAAGACCTGTTTTAGTATATTGCCGCAGTGGAAAACGAAGCGCAGAATGTGCCGAGAAACTAAAGGATGCTGGTTTTATAAAAATATACGATTTGAGTGGTGGTATTGCTAAATGGAAATACAGCGGGCTCGAAGTATTGACCAAGTCCTAATAAATTAAAGACTATCCAATCGTCGATATTTTTGACGATCCCCAGATACTTATCGAATAAATAGGCAGATCTGCCCATTTTAGCGATAATAGGCAATAGTTTCACTAATTTTGAAGTATAATATTGTCATTGCCCCGTGACAGCTAAAAATTTCGAATTATGAAAGATGCTGTTATACTATTGTTGGTTATGTCATTATTTTTTGGCGCTATGTATTTCTATGCGTATATGGAAGCTAAACGCGACAAGAAGAAAAATTCGAAGACACGAGGAAATTAAAGATCACTTAATGTAAGAACCGTTTTTTGGTTCTTATTTTTTTTCAAAGTACACCTTGTCAAAAGGTACTCTGAAACGAGGACCATAAATTCCTTTTTCCTCATTTCTAATCCCGCAGCCAATGATCATGTTTATTTCGGCACCTCTGGGTAGATTCAATATTTTCTTGACCCTTAGCGTATCACTACCTTCCATAGGGCAGGTATCGTAGCCTATGGCAGCCATACTTATCATAAAATTCTCAGCGGCCAATCCAGCACTCTTATGAGCCACGATTCGCATGTCACTTAATCGTGTTTGTCTGTAAACGGGTTTAAAAATACCCATGATCTGAAAAATGATAAATTTGATCATTCCAAGTATTCCCAAGAAATCTACATAAATGGTCGGAATCAATTTCTTATAATAATTAATGGCCATTTTTTTATGTTTAAGCCAGCGTTCCTCTAGCTCGGGTTTATTGTATATGTCATTCAAGAAATCAATATTAGCCTCGGCTCTTTGACGCCAAAGATCCTTGCGAGTCACAACCACCACCATTTGCTGTGATGTTTTAGCAGCACTTTGGTTAAAACACGCATGAGATAGTTTACCTAGGGTGTCTTTATTCGTGATATGATAGAATTCCCAAAGTTGGAGATTACTACTTGTGGGTGCCAATGACGCATTATAAAGGCATTGTTTTACTTTTTCAGTATCTATGGTTGTCTCTTGATACACTCGTGTTGAACGTCTGTAAGCTATGGCTTCTGAAACTGTTTTTTCCATTATAGGGAGTAATTTAATTAAAAAAAAGGTCATACCAATTTTTCAGAAATGGAAATGAAGGATTTTACATAATACAACATAGAAATGGTTCTATTGGTCCTTCTATTTTCGAACGATATTCAGTTCATAGAGGAGTCATATTGCAATGCAGTATTTTTCCATATATTTATATGGACCTAGATTACTTTTACAATCACGATTTTATATAATAGATATCAAATGAAAAAATCAAGTATTATCCTATTGCTTCTAATTTTTTCACAAATACAATTTTCTCAAGCACAAATTATAACGCCTGCTGAGGATATTTCAAAATCGTGGGATCAACATCAAAAACTGGAGAACAGGTCTATTTTCAAGTACTTGCCTTGGAGATCAATTGGTCCCATTTCTCAAGGAGGAAGAGTAGAGAGTATAGTAGGTGTTTCAGGAGACCCTTCGATTATTTATGTGGGAATTGGTTCTGGAGGCGTTTGGAAGACGGTAAATGGAGGGGCCACGTGGAAACCTATTTTTGATGATCAGCCAACAGTCGCAATCGGAGACATAGAAGTTAATTCTTCCAACCCTAATTTGATTTGGGTAGGAACTGGCGAATCTTTATTGTCCAAGACATCATTTCCTGGAGTGGGCGTATTTAAGTCAAATAATGGTGGAGATACATGGGAACATATGGGTCTGAAAGATTCACATCATATCATGAGAATCGCTATAGATTCTAACGATGCAGAGACCGTTTACGTTGCCGCAATGGGGCATAGTAAGTCTCCTAGTGTTGAGAGAGGTGTTTTTAAAACCAACGATGGAGGAGAAACATGGAAGAAGATTTTATTTATAAATGATCAAACTGGAGCTTCCGATGTCATAATTGACCCAACGAATAGTGATCACATTTTCGCTGCCATGTGGAATATGGATGATGGCACCTATAGTGCGATTTATAGAAGTATGAATGGAGGAGAATCTTGGAAAAAAATCACTTCCGGGTTTTTAAACGGTACACAAACTGGAATTATTGGGTTGGACATTGCGCCCTCGAATCCGAATTTTGTATATGCGGTTGTCGACAATCGAGATCCTCAGAATGAGGAGGATGAAAATTCAGGTGTCAAAGGATGTGAGGTCTATCTTTCCAAAGACTTCGGAGATACTTGGGTAAAAACGCATGATCAGCCACTATATATTTATGCAAACCATGGCTGGTCCTTTGGTGATATTAAAATATCTCCGGAAAATGAAAATGAAATTTACGTTTTAGGTGTCACCTTGCAAAAATCTATCGATGGAGGAAAAACATTTAATGAAGTTAGGGGGAGTGTCACACATTTGGTTGAAAATGATAGTAAGGTATTGCATTTAGATATGCATGATTTATGGATCGATTCAGCACAACCCAAGAGAGTGTTATTGGGCAATGACGGCGGTATCTATTCTTCCTATGATAAAGGAAGAGAGTGGGTGCATCATAATAACCTGCCACTGGCTGAGTTTTATACAGTTTCAATGGACACGAAGAATCCTAAAATTATTTACGGAGGTACACAAGACAACTCGTCATTATACGGGCCATTAGATAATGATCTTAATGCGAATCGAAAAGACCCATGGAATTATGTGTGGTTAGATAGGTGGTCAGGAGGTGATGGCTTTGATACGTTTAGTGACCCAAACGACCCTGATATTATTTATTTTGAAAGTCAAAATGGAGGAATGGTACGCAAGAATAGGAAGACCAATGAATCCACTTGGATCAAACCAAAAAGTAAGTATAAAGAAAAACCGTTACGATTTAATTGGCATACACCGTTTATGCCCTCTGTAAATAATTCAGATGTACTTTACGTTGCAGGCAATAAAATATTGAAATCATTAGATAAAGGTGATACGTGGCAAACAATGAGTCCTGATCTGTTCTCAGAGTACTCACAGGAAAATTTAGAAGGTCTTATAACAGTGCTGGCTGAATCTCCATTGCAACCTGATGTGCTTATTGCAGGTGGTAATAATGCAGAAATATTTATTACTGAAGATAGTGGTAAACATTGGAAAAATGCCAATAAAGAGTTATTAGCACATTTAAAAATAACAAGTATTACACCCTCAAAATTTGATAAAAACAGAGTGTATATCACACTGAATGATTATAATCATGATGATGCAAAAGCCTATGTCTATGTTTCCAATGATATGTGTAATTCTTGGAAGTTGATCACTAGTAATTTACCTATCGAAGCGACACATATTATTGCAGAAGATCCTAAAGATGAGAATATTCTTTATTTAGGAACAGATCTAGGAGTATATGTTTCTTTAAATCGAGGCGGTGATTGGATGTCTCTTAGTACTGCACTACCTCCAATAGCGACACAAGATCTTTTGGTTCATCCAGAAGAAAATGAACTTATTATTGCCACACATGGTCGTAGTATGTATGCGATGGATGTTAGGCCAATTAGAAAGTATAGTGAATTACAAAAGGAGCAGTTCGCTTATTTATTTTCTGTTAAAACAGCAAGATTGCCAAGAATGAGACATGCTTCAGGAGATTGGGATACGGAAACTATGAGACCTGCGAAGTTTACATTTTACCTTCCTGAACGCGAAAGCATAGAAATAGATATAGTCGATGAGAACGGAAGTAGTGTTTGGTCTTTATCAGATTCGTTTGGTAAAGGATTCCATACGGTGAGCTGGGATATGATCAAGGAGGTGTCTAAAACCGTAAATTCTGCTTATTTTAGAGGCACACAATATCATGAGGCAGGTCGGTATAAGGTTGAGGTGAAAGTTGGTCAAACAGTGTTAAGTGAAGAATTTACTGTGACTCAATTTTCAAATTAATATGATCTTACAACTTTTCCTGCTCCAGCCAAATCAGCTGTGGTAGCTTGTTGCAATCTAGCATTGGTAAGAGAAGATAAATGGCTTAAATAAAATTATAAAAATGGAAAACAGACCTGGAATTTTTAATGATGTAATTGGTCCGATCATGCGTGGGCCATCAAGTTCTCATACGGCTGCTTCTTGGAGAGCGGCTAAAATGTGCATGGACATATTAAATGAACCGCTTATAAATGCCATTATCGATTTTGATAAAGATGGTGCATGGGCTCCGAATTATAGAGAGCAAGGCACTACGATAGGAATAGAAGGAGGATTGTTAGAGCTGGATATGAGCGATGACCGAATCAAAAACACAGTCGCCATTGCTTCAGAAAGAGGTATTTCAATTACCTATGAAATAAATTCTTTTCCAACGAATCATGTCAATACGTTCAGATTGGCATTGGAAGGAACTCGAGGAAAAAAAGTGCAAATTACAGCGATATCGATTGGAGGAGGATCTTTTGTTATTCAAGAGGTCAATGGTTTTAAAGTCCATATTAGTGGGGGTTCTTACGAACTAATTCTTATGAACGCGTCAAAGGACGTATTGTTAGAAGATCTAAAAGTAGTATGTCCAGAAAGTAACTCAATAGCTGATTCATTTCATGAAGATAAGCGATTGATAAACATGAAGTTTTCAAAAGAAATTTCTGCTGAAACCATTAGCAAAGTAAAACAAACAATCAATTTTGAAGACTTTGTAATAGCGTATCCTGTGCTGCCAATTGTTGCTGGTAATGAATCGGAGCTTCCTTTTACGACTGTAGCTTCACTATTGGAATATGCGGAAAAAGAAGATCTTGATTTGGCGGCTCTCGGATTATTATATGAGAAACATCAAAGTGGATTAGATACCACCGCTATTGTAAATAGAATGAAAAGTGTTGTTGGAATAATAGAGAATAGCATCAAAACAGGGTTAGAAGGAACCACGTATGACGACCGAATTTTACCTCAACAATCGCATTTAATTGAAGATGCAAGGAGGAAAAAGAAGATTCTAGAAAACTCTATTGTCAATAAAATAATAGCCAATGTATCCGCTATAATGGAATCAAAAAGTGCTATGGAAGTGGTTGTCGCAAATCCAACAGCTGGGTCTTGTGGTGTTGTAGGAGGCGTTTTAAGAGCCGTATCAGATGATATTAATGCAACGCATGATGAATTGATCCAGGCGTATTTCGCTACCGGAATTATTGGTGTTTATTTTGCACAGGGACCTGGGTTTTCTGCTGAAGAGCATGGATGTCAAGTAGAATGTGGTGCTTCTGCAGGAATGGCTGCTGCAGGCATAGTACAGCTTTTTGGAGGCACTGCTAAACAAGCTATTGATGCTGCTTCAATGGCAATCCAGAATATGATTGGATTGATTTGCGATCCGATAGCAGATCGTGTTGAAGCCCCTTGTTTGGGTAAGAATGTGAGCGCGGCAGTCAATGCACTGTCATCGGCAACAATGGCTTGTGCTGGATATAATGCACTTATTCCTTTAAATGAAGTCATTGAAACCGTTTCATCGGTTAGCAAACAAATGCCGACGTGTGTAAAATGCACTGGTAAAGGGGGACTTGCAATGACCAAAACAGCTTGTGCTTTAAAAGAAAAGCTAACGGCTAAAAATAAAGTGACTGTTTAAATCCTCTATTTTTAATTGAAAGGATCGAACCAATAAAAGTCAGTATACCTAATCAAATTTAGGGCGTGCTGTGATATCTATGATTAGAAACACAAGTTCACCTATCAAATTTAAAGAAAACAATAAAAAGCCCTACTTCACTTTTCATAAATTCAGAGCTTCGTAGGTCTTAGGTAGAGGAGATAGGGGAAAAGGCGAATTTATTTGATGAGGTTTTGAATATTTTAATTAAAACAAAACACCAATTTCTTTGGATTTTGAACTACAAAAGTGTGTAACCCTGATGTTATTGTTTAGAAAGCACCAAGGTCATAATTAAAAACCGTAATGGTGCTCTTTAAAGTAAAGGCATATTAAAGCAGATTATTGATAAGTGACTATTTGATTTTTATTATCTTACTAATGAAATGATTCAGAAAGAACTAAAAATATCCGCATAATGGCTGCAATACTCCAATTACAAAAATTACTTCATCTGGGCGTTATCGACGCTGATTCCTTTGATGCTTTTCAACAGAACCGCACCAATTATTTCAAAAAATATCATCAACGATTCTGGGGTAGTTTTGGCAATCAAACAAATCGAAGATTAGTCCTTCAGGAGATCTTTTATATCAACGAATTCCACATCAATATCAACCTTTTCCTCCATCGCTACTATTCCATTAAAGTCAGGATCAAAATCAAAGGATTCAAAATAATAGCGTTTATCCTTATACATACCTTGATG
>CBESOB010000131.1:0-8283 GCA_965530995.1 uncultured Flavobacteriaceae bacterium | reverse complement strand
AGCTTCCCATTTCCGCACGTAGGACCCTTGAAATTACTCAAGGAAAGTAGGACCAACCATATGGGTAAAATGGCCTTTAGATGGATCTATTGGAACATGCTTATTAAAGGCATACATATTCCTTTTGTATCAGCGACCATGACTGAAAAGGGGAAACACTACGAAGAAGTACAATAACACTAATAATAACTAATATTTAATACAATGAAAAAAGTAATCGCAAATCGAGAAATAGACGTTAACGAAGAAGGATATCTCGTGGAGTTTAAACAATGGGATAGAGAAATTAGCGAATGTATCGCCGGTGAGTGTGATATCGTGATGACTGAAAAACACTGGGAGGTAATTGAATATATTCATGATAAGCATCACAAGGAAGAGCCATTATCTATAAGAGGTATTAAAAAAAGTGGGGTCATAAACATCAAGGAATTTTACAGCCTCTTCCCAGGAGGACCACTTAAAAAGTCAACACTTATAGCAGGTGTGCCTAAACCTAAAAGTTGTATCTAAAATCTAAAAACAGAAATCATGAGCACTAAAGTCAAAAAAATGCTTTTTATACTCTCAAAGGCAACCATTGAAAACGCGTATGCCGCATTTGTTATGGCAAACGGCGCACGAATGGAAGGTATTGAGTCTGAAATATTTTTCACCTTCTTCGGGTTGGAAGTCATTCAAAAGAAAAAATTGGAACACTTGCATGTCGCAACCGTGGGTAACCCAGCAATGCATATGCCTACTATGTTAGGGGGTTTACCTGGCGTTGAAGCATTTGCAACCAAAATGATGAAAAAAGAAATGGAGAAGTTGGATATGCCACCTATTGGCGAATTCATTGAAATCCTTTCAGATTCCGGATGTAAGCTTTGGGGCTGCAAACTGGCGGTTGATATGTTTCATTTAAAGCGTGAAGATCTTATTGATGAATTGGATGGTATTCTTACCATAGGTGATTTTTACAGTAGAGCAGACGAAGATGGCTGTCAATTATTATTCATATAGTTGCTTGGGAGTCTTGAGGCGTTGCTTAAATGTAAGTTACAGCTTCTAATGTGTGATATTCCAAGTGAAAACAATCTAGCAATCAAAAAACTCCCAATAGTCTATTGGGAGTTTTTATATTTATGCTTTAAATATTTCAAAAATTCTATCGCTGGCCTTTCTTAAAGCCATATAGGTTTTGATGTATAAAATCTTTAGGGAATTTATCATCACCTTTAAAACCGATCTCTATGGTGCCACTGTCTTCAGGGATATAATTGGTCTTGAATATATAATCCCATAGACTTAAACTGATCCCGTAATTAACACCGTTTTTGCCTTTTGGCAATACGCTGGCATGATGATATAAATGCATGACCGGATTGTTGAATATATACTTTAAAGGCCCCCAAGTGATCTTGATATTGGCATGATTCAAATGACCGATGGCAATGGTAATGAAATGGATGATATAAGCCTGATTTGGCTCAAATCCTCCAATGATCATCACGCCAAAAGTCTTGAGGGGTTTATAAAACACATTCTCCATCCAATGGTACCGCAAATGTGCAGCGAAGCCCATTTCCTTGACACTATGATGCACTTTGTGGAACTTCCATAAAAAAGGATACTTATGTAACAGCACATGGGTAAACCATTGTACAAAGTCAAGTATGATAAAGAAGACCAATAATTGTAACCAAAGAGCCCAATGTGAAATGTCAAAAAAGGCCAGGCTTTTAGCCGTTATATTGATTTCACCAAATAGTAAGCCTAGGATTTCATAAACACCACTTATTACAATGGAGAATATGAAGAAATTAAAGAACATATAAAACGCATCTAGCCAAAAATCACGCCTGAAGATGGATTGTTCTTTACGCCAAGGGAATAATATTTCCAGGAACCATACAAAAAAAGAGATGGCTATAAGACCCCAAAAATAATTGTTGTACCAAGGCACTTCAAAGATTATGGACTTCCATGTCCAGTCAACGGTGCCTACAAAAGCATTTATAAATGCATCGAGATATTTTTCCATTTTAAATAGTCTTTATATTATTATTCTAATTCATACCAATCAATATCCGATAAAACTTGGCGTCTTCCTTTGGCTATCGGCGGATAATTGGTCACTAGATAATTTACTATGAGTTCTTGGTTTCCCCCAAGGTCCCAGAGATTTTGGGTTTCTTGCATCCATTGGATCGTGGTGTTCCAACGTTCTGCCGTCATCCTATTTTGTGTTACCAATTTTGCCGAATGACAATTGGTGCAATTATTAACCACGAGCATTACGTTTTCGGCATCCACTAATCCTGTTCTTACATGTACGCCATTTTCAATGCGATCTTCGTCCTCCTCAACAGGTGCTACTGCTATAGTCTCAGGCGCATTAAAATCAAGAAAACTAGGATTATACATATACATCACCAATAACCCTGCAGCCATGACAAATGCACTAAAAAGCATCAATAAATACCGATAGAGTTTCTTTACATTATCTCTAAAGAGGTCGCCTTCATTCATTTAGTTAACCTTTACAGCAATTCTGTGACTCGCATTATTCAAATATCCTTTCGGATTCCATCCCGGTAATAACATGGGTTGTGCTATGCCATTGCTGTCTGTCGCTCTTGCCCACACTTCGTAATACCCTTCTTTTGGGAAGCTTACTTCCGCCGAGAAATGCTGCCATGCTAAGCGATTTTCAGGTTGCTCAACCGTGCACGTGCTCCAAGTGGATCCAAAATCAATGGAATATTCCATCTTTTCGACTTCCAATTCACCTGCCCAAGCATGACCCCTTATCGTCAAGGATTTTCCTTTCTTGATCATCGCGCCTGTTTTAGGATACGTGATCAACGATTTTACGGGCATCGATTCTATAATGCACATATCCTCATCTTTCACCTTCTCTCCGGGCGCCACTGGTTTGCAAGGAACTCTATAGGCCGTTCCCATCATTTTTGTACCATCGTGTACCTTATCACGGATGCTGATCCTATTGATCCATTTGCCCGAAACCGACGCAGGCCAACCACCCGCTACCAAGCGCAAGGGATGCCCATGAGCCAAGGGAATATCTTCACCATTCATTTCAAAAGCTAATAGAGTTTCGTCTTGTAAAGCTTTCGGCATAGGACAGCCTCTGGAAATCGGTTCCTTTTTAGGGTCCATACTCAAATGCCTATCTACCGCGTGATAGCCAATATAAACTGCATTACTTTTAATACCAGCATCTTCAAGCACATCACGTAAACGTACGCCTGTCCATTTGGCACAATGTACAGCGCCAATAGTCCATTGGTTTCCTTTTGCTGGAGGATCGAATTCGTTGCGGCCATTACCGCCACATTCCAGCGTTAATTGATAGGAATGATGCTCGAACTTCGATTTTAATTCATCGAGTGTATATGTTTTTTGATTCTTTACGGATTCACCATCTATGGTAAGTGTCCAAGTCTTAGGGTCGATGCTTTCTGGCAGCAATCCGTTATTTCGAAGGAACATACATGAATTAGGGGTGATCCTGTCGTCCAACAAATGGGCTTGTGCTTCAATATTCCATGGCTTATCATTAAGCACTACCATTTCGGTATTCTTATTGAACATTTTAAAGGGATCAGGATCCTGCAAGGCTAAAGGGGTATAACCATTCAGCATATTAGACCCAAAAACAAGTTCTGCCCCGATAAGTGATGCGAACGAACTTAATGTGGCGTTTTTTACAAAATCTCTTCTTTTCAATCCGTTTGAATTAAATGTTCATACTACTAATCTTGCAATTTAAGGCTTCTGTTTCATATTTTTCGTAACTAATGTTACAAAGCCTAAATGTACGATTCCGAAAGTTGTTCAATGCTTAAGAACTCTGCATTTTCAATAGTATACTTTCGCAATAGCACATTCAGCAAGGTTGTTCTTATAACAAGTAAAACATGCAGCGCCTTATGATGCATCGCCTTGTCAATAGCCATTACAGCAGATTCATGTAAGCCTTCTGAGCGTAATTCCAGTTTTCCTAATTCATCGATGAGAACGAATCCTGTGTCATTGTCTTTTGTGGCTTTTTCTATAATCGAATTCGCTTTATCAAAAGCAGCTTTCAAAAATGTATAGCGTCCTACCGAAATAACGGCATCGTGGTCAGCGTCGCCTTGCATGGCAAATGACTCCCGCGTTTTTACATCTAGAAAGTAGCGTTCCATCTGATCATTTCTCGGACTCAAAACCCCATGAACATCGGTTCGACCTTCTAACCATTTCATTAGGGCATGGCTCTTTCCGGACTCAATATCATCAGACAATACGTATATCACTCGTTTGAAGATTTAAAATGAATACTGTATACAATACTTCTAGCCAGAAAGTGCTGCATCCGATGCAACCCTTTCATAGACTTGCTGTCCTGCCATGCATAACTAATGATCGACCTTAAATACGGAAGTAGATCCAAGGTGCTTTGAATATCTGATTGATAGGCAGATTGACGTTTAGCTAATAGCTTATTGAGGCCTTTAAGCAATAAAGGACCTAGAATGACATACCATAGAACCAAGATCAAGAAGCTCCGCGCCAGCAGATACAAACCAGTTCGCCATCCACCAAACTCAGTACTGAAAAACAATAACGGAATCATGATAATGACAAGAGTGATCAACCAAAACAAAAATATCTTTTTAGTCCGTCGTCGAGGTTTCCCATTCGATGAGGTTATTTCCAGCGCTGTCGGAACCGGATTTAATTGGGATACTTCAACAGTTTGCATCAATTTCATGATTCGCACTATTAAAAAACCAACAAGAATACCAGCACCGCCATAAAATGCAAGGAATGATAATATCAAGGTGTTGGGTGAAACCGAAAGATCTAGAAAGGCCATTTTGTCACTTACCCAAATTGTATAGACTTCAACAGCATCCCATAAAGATTGCCCATAGAGTATGGTTAGCGTCAGTAGCTTTTGTAGAGCGGATTCAAGAAAGGTGATTAATCCTAATAGCACCACGGTAAACCGATTTACAGAAAACAAACTATATAACACCATACCTAAAAAAGCTTGGAACGAAACGGCAAAATATGCTGGTATCGGGGAATGTGGGCTCACACTAAGTTTTACTAATAACACAATACTTAGTGCTTTTATGAGCGTTGGCCATATGGATTTGGCATGTAAAGCAATCAGACTTATTAGCAGAATGGAAATACCACCCACTAAAATACCCGTAAATGGCGAACTGAAGGCATGCATAAAACCACCTAATCCGCATTCGTTAAGTGCCCACAAGGCCGTTAAGCGCTCAATCACTAATCCGTTGTCTTTGTCTTTCACGCTTATTCTGCTTACCACATCTAAAAATAATAATTTCGTAAAGTAATCGCACAACAAAAATAGCTATATGTAACAAATGTTACAGGTAAAAATATAGGATACCTCTATTATTGTTGGATTACCACAAAAATAGACACTCATGAAACTCATTAAAAAAGATTTTGAAACCAATTTTACGGGCTGGTCATTTATTGCAGCAGCAGTATTATTATGGTTTGGCTGGGCCTTATCACCGCATCATATTGGTGAGTATATTGTTGAATCGGACTTTAGTAAAATTGGTGAGAACGTGTGGTATTGGATCTGGATGTATCGCATCCATATTTTTGGTTGGGTCACAATGGGCATTGCTTTATTTGCATTGGTATCGGTAATTGGCAGAAAACCCTATCGCGTGGTCATATTGCCTGGAGCGGGTATGCTGATCATTGGAACGTTTACATTGGCTATTGCTGCCGCCTATTTCTATAATCATGGTGCCTGGGGAGTTGGGCAAACGGCTGGTATGTCGCCCGATGAAATGAAGGAATTCATGAATAACTTATTATTCACTAATCAATATGTGACCTGTTTTATACGTTTCGGACGCATATTTTCTGGCGTGGGCTTGGTATTATTAGGTTTTGCGTTTGTTAAATGGAACATAGTAAGTACATGGTTAGGATGGTTTACAGCGCTATTGGGTCTGGTCGCTATGGGTGTCATTCTAGGTATTCCGGATAACTTCGAGATCTACAAACCAATATTTCATGTCAAGGTGATCTGGTTGGTTATGATGGGTGTTGTTCTGCTAAGGCAAGGGGTTAATTTACCTGAATCGGAATCTTAGATCTAGAAGTTGTAGGCTTTTATTCGCTTATTCAAAAACAATATCATCCAAATAAATATCCTGGGAGGATCTATAACTCTGGGAAAAAATAACCAAGCCTGAGCGAATACAACTAAGGTCTAGTTTTTTGGTTTTAATGGTGTACTTTTTCCATTTGGTGGTGAGTTTTATTTTAATTGATTTTTTTCCTGTATCCGGAAATGGTTTATTCTTACCTATCATTCCGAAACCAATAGTTGCGGTCAGTTTGTTTTTACTTGCTTTAGCCCAAAAACTAAATTTTTCAGCGCCTGAAATATCATAGCCACCTAGGGTTTCACCCCAATCATTTGGAGGGTCTACAAAACCAACACCATACCAGTTATGGTCTGCCTTATAGCTTATCTTTATAGATGATTTGCCCGCATGTACATCTCCTTTATGATTTGTATCTACGTCTATAGCTTCATGATTCCCCATGTATGCGGAAGGCGTATATGGCATGTCATCAGCATCCTTATAAACATAGAATGGGAGCGTGACTTTAGCCACAAGATATTTTTTATTCTTCGCGTCTTCATCAATAACTATGGTCGATGTCGAAGCAATACCAATATTATTGTAAGTATCCTTGATAGTTACATAAACTTTAATGGCACCATGTTCTTTAGGCAACTGAATTTCGTAACCATCGGTCAAGTTGCCTCGGTAAATAAGCGCGTTGATCTGGTTTCGTCGCTTGCGACTTCCAGTACGTTGATTGTAATGGAAGCTGATGCCTAAATCTTCATTCTCTACATCTGAAACCAATAAAGTTACTGGAACCCATGTGCCACTTTGTAATTCGGAATCTGGTAATTCTAAAGTTTCAATTACGGGAACATTATTTATAGGTTTGCTTCCTGTAAATGCCTCTCTTATTGCCCAATATTGCGGGCGGTACATCCCATTGTAATGTGTGAGTAACCAAGGCGATATAAAGTCGTTGCTACTTGCGTAATGAAAGATATATACCCCTAGGCATGCCGGTTTGTTCTTGATCCATTCACGATAACCGGTGACTATGGCATCATATTTTTGTGCATCAGAAGGTTCCATTTTAATACCGTGCTTTAGCTCTTTTATATCCCATTCTCCGGTCACTCCAAATTCAGTAATGACATAAGGCTTGTCAATTCCTCTTTTTGCCACTTCAGAAGCTAATAAACCGGCACCAGGACCATAAGAGTTCAATCCATAGATATCTATGGATGGCACTAATTTCTGCCACCAATCCAATCCAAAGGTCCACGCTTCTACAGACGTTATTGGATGATTGGCATCGAGTTTTTTTATCCTACTGCATATGCGTTCTAATAACTTCGAATAAGCCTCTTTTTCAACATCCGTTGCTATGTTGAGATAAACCTCATTACCAATACCCCAAGTCAATACCGCTGGATGATTCTTATATTTTTCGACAGTTTGGATAGCATTGGTAAACATGGCTTCCATGCCTTGGGTATCCTCCAGATAATTAAAACTATCGTCATCTTCCATTCCCGGACGACCATGACGCATCCAGATACCGACCATTACTTTGATTTCATAGCTATGTGCAACGTCAAGTAACTTATTGGTATTTTCATTGGTAGCCCAGAGCCTGACCGTATTTACACCAAGTGATTTGAGGTCTTTAAAATAGCTTTCGTAATTTTCTACATCCTTGTCATATCCAAAAGTCACCCCTTTCACTTCAAATGGTTTTTGGTCAACCATAAGCGTCCAAGCATTGTCAATTTTTTTAATGGTCGTCTGGGCATTTACACTAGTAATAAAAAGAGAAACACTAAGAAAGGGAAGTATTAAATGGAGGGGAACTCTGTTCATATTATAAGATATTGTGTTATAAAATTTCTTTCGGGATTATTTTTCTCGTCCAAGTTTTTAAACGCTTAAAGTTACTCACTTCCGAATCCGGATTGTAATCTAAGGTCGTTTCCCAGGAGTTTTCAGGTTGAAACTCTTCTTCCATTCCTTTTAAGACGCCGCTGGAAATTTGATCGGAGCGAACTATAACAACACATTCTGTATTTAAATTTGCACTTCTAGGGTCGAGATTGAATGTTCCAATAACTGTTATTTCATTATCAATGACCATGGATTTGGCATGAAG
>CBESOB010000130.1:0-8440 GCA_965530995.1 uncultured Flavobacteriaceae bacterium | reverse complement strand
CCTTAGTTTTACAGATTTATCTGTATAAAAAGCAACCTGTTCCTGTTTTTTCCCTTTCATAAATTCAAAAATTTCCATTAAAAAAGCTCCTTAATTTTTACCTGTTGAATAAGGAAATTATACTTACAAAGAATCATGCAATCCATGATAAGATTCCTGATGGTGATCAGATAGTGTTAGATGCTTTTGGCGTTGAGGAAATAGCTAAGCCTGTGTTTATCGCTATTGAGAAAATCCCGATTGAAGACGTCAAGGAAGAAACCATTCCAGAGAGTATTGGAAAAGAAGAAGCTGAATCGAAACAAACAAGATTCACAATAAGCGGTTTGATCAAGGATGTTGATAATGGTAAACCATTAGCCAATGTCGCTGTCTCTGCACGAGGAGTGGGTGTTGGCACCTCTACGGATTCAAATGGTTATTACAAGCTAGAATTACTTCCTGGGTCTTACACTTTAGTTACCAATTCATTGAGCACACGAAGTGCCCAAAGGAAGATCGTTGTTTATAATAATGGTGAAGTAAATTTTTCATTAAAGGAAAAATTTGAAACTCTAAGTGAAATTCTCATTGAAGCGGATGCCGATAGAAACGTTAAAGAAGTAATCACAGGAGTCACAAAAATAGAAGTTGAGGGCATCAAGAATATACCTCTTGTACTTGGAGAGCGAGACATCATGAAAGTGGCAATCACGCTTCCTGGGATATCTACAACTGGTGAAGGCTCTAATGGCTATAACGTTCGAGGCGGTAAGACGGACCAGAACCTCATTTTGTTGGATGATGCAGTCATATATAACCCATCTCATTTCTTTGGGATCTTCTCTGCTTTAAATCCGTTTACAACTGGAAATGTCACCATTTATAAAGGCAATATCCCAGCAGAGTATGGCGGTCGTTTATCCTCGGTGTTTGATATAACGACCAAAGACGCCAATACTAAGAAATTTTCGGGTGAAGCTTCCATTGGACCTGTGACCAGTAATCTAGTTTTGGAGGTTCCCATAGTCAAGGATGAAGCAGGAATCATGCTTGGTGGAAGAAGCACCTATTCCAATTGGATCCTACGTTCTTTGGACGAGGAGTCCCTTAAGAACAGTGAAGCCTCTTTTTTTGATATTATAGCCAAGTATAATCATAAGTTAAACGACAACAATGATATTAAAGCAAGTGTTTACTATAGCAAGGATAAGTTTAGTATTACTTCCGATTCCATATATGGATACAGTAATAGAATGATGTCTCTGGGGTGGAATCATAAATTTAACAATAAAAACAAGGCCGAATTTACAGTTACCAATAGCGAATACCAGTTCGATATTGAATACGATGGAGATTTCAATACTGATTTCGCATTGGATTATAGCAATAATGAAACAGAATTAAAATTGAAATTCAATTACGATCCTAATGAAAGAACAGGGTACACTTATGGGTTAGCAACTAAGTTATATAATATATCCCCTGGGACTTATAGACCATTGACTAGCGATTCCGATATTGAGCGATTGGATCTGGATAAAGAAAAAGCATTGGAGACGTCCCTCTTTGTATCGAATAACTACGAAGTGAATGAGAAATTGGCATTTGATGCTGGTTTGAGGTATTCTGTATATGCTTTTTTGGGGGAGGCAACTCAAAACAGGTATCAAGAAGGGCAACCTAAAAATGAAAGTACATTTCTTGGAACTGAGGAGTTTGGTAATAATGAGGTCGTTGAGACATATGGAGGACTTGAAGGAAGGCTCTCAGTGCGTTATTTCCTGCAAGAAGACCTCTCTATTAAAGCTAGTTACAATAATACGTTTCAGTATATCCATACGCTATCTACTAATACAACAGTATCTCCTACTGACACTTGGAAACTGTCCGACAAAAATATTAAACCACAACGGGCACAACAATTGGCGCTTGGGGTTTATAAGAATTTCGAGGATAATATGTACGAGGTAAGCCTTGAGGCGTATGGGAAGACCTATAATAATATTCTGGATTATAAAGTCGGTGCTCAGTTATTGCTCAATGAATCTCTTGAAACTGAGGTGCTTCAAGGAGAAGGGCGGTCCTATGGATTGGAATTCTTGATAAAGAAGAATAGGGGTGTTTGGAATGGTTGGATCGGTTACACGTACTCAAGAACGGAATTGAAAATGGATAGTGAATTTGCCGAAGAACGAATCAATAATGGCGAATACTTTCCGGCAAATTATGATAAGCCTCACGATTTTAGTGCGGTACTTAATTACAAGTTGACTCAGCGTTTCAGCTTCTCAAGTAATTTCGCATATCAAACTGGAAGACCTATAACATATCCGATAGGTACCTATCAGTTCAGCGGTGCAGAGTACACACTATATAGTGATCGTAATCAATTCAGGATTCCTGATTATTACAGGTTGGATGTGGGTTTCAATTATGAAGGCAATCATAAGATCAAGAAACTGGCACAAAGTTTCTGGAACCTGTCGATTTATAATGTGTTAGGCAGAAACAATCCGTATTCGGTCTTTTTTGTAACAGAAAATGGCCAGATAAAGGCGTATCAAAGTTCGATATTTTCGGTGCCAATCCCAACGCTTACCTTTAATTTCAAATTCTAATGACATATTTTAGAACATATATCGCACTATTACTATCACTCAGTTTTTTTGGTTGTGTCGAGGAAATAGACTTAAAATCTGAAGCTGGTTTTGAAAGTGTTTTAGTTGTAGAATCAACTATTACAGATAATTTAGCGACCCAATGGGTGCTATTATCAAAAACATATCCGCTAGAAGAAAACGAACCACTTCCTGAATCAAATGCTCAGGTAAGTGTAATAGGTGATGATGGAAATATCTTCAATTTTCAAGAAACAGAAGTGGGTAGATACGAGTCAGTTTCAACTTTTGCCGTTCAAGATGGGGTTAATTATAAATTAAACATTATTAGAAGTAATGGAGAAGAGTATTTATCTGAAAACAGCTCGATTTCCGGAATCTCCCAAATTGACGACTTATATATAAATCGCGATTTTAACGAGAATGATCTTGAAGGTGTTTCTATATATTTGGATGGTTCTGACCCGACATCAAGAGCACAGTTTTACAGATTCACTTATGAAGAAACCTATAAGATTATTGCACCGAAATACAGTCCACAAGATATGGAGTATGAATTTCAATACAATAATCCTGATAACCCAAATGAGATTACTGGAATCGATTATTTTTTAGTAAATAAACCTGAACAGCAACAAACTTGCTATAATACTGTATCTTCTAAAGATGTTATCCTAGGAAGCACAAATATCCTAGAAGAAGAGAACCTCGAAAGGTTTAGACTTAGGTTCTTAAGTAGGTTCAATACGATTATTACGCACAGATATAGCATGTTAGTACGACAATATGTACAATCTTTAGAGGCCCATGCGTATTACGAAACCTTAAAATCATTGTCCAATGCTGGAGATATACTCTCTCAAACCCAGCCCGGGTTTATAAACGGCAATATATTTTCAGTAGCAGATCCAGACAGAAATATAATCGGTTTTTTTGAAGTAGCATCCGTAGACGAAAGACGAATTTATTTTAATTATTCGGACCTTTTCCCGGGAGAACTACCTCCACCTTATTTTCAAAGTTGTAACGTTTTTGCACCACAACCAGTTACATTCGGAGGTTTTCCATTAGCAGATGCATTAGATGCTGGTAACAAGTACTTTGAACCTAACGAAGATATTATGGAGCTGGAAGGACCTTACGACTTGGTTTCACCTATATGTGGTAATTGTACGATTATGGGCAACAATTACCCTCCAGCTTTTTGGGAGGAATAACATGACATTGAATTAATTATGAAAAACAGCATCATCACATTTGTATTATTAATATTCGGATTCATGGGTACCCATGGCCAGTATGTCCTGAAGAATACCGAAGATGTTAATTGGTATTCTAACATACCTCAAGAACAAATACATGTAAATTACAATACGTCATTGCTTTTTGCTGGCGAATCCATGTACTATAAGGTGTATTGCAAAAACGCTAAAACCCAGTCATTATCTAGTAATAGTAAAATCGCTTATATAGAACTCATTGGTAATGGTGGTCTGGTATTCAGACATAGGATACGATTGGAAAATGGTATTGGACAAGGCGATTTTTTTATTCCAGTGTCAGTCAAAACAGGAAATTATAAACTTATTGGTTATACACGTTGGATGCTTAATGGCGCAGAGGGCCATTTTTATCAAGCAGATATTTCGATTGTCAATCCTTACGCCAAGATTGATTTTATTGAGAGTCAAGAAATTGATTCGGTGATTAGTATTACTGAACCTAATTCTAATCCACAAATTAGATTAATTACCAATAAAAACACCTACGGCAAGCGCCAATTGGTAAATTTAGTAATTGAGAGTAAGGATGTTAACACTATTGGGAATTACTCAATTTCGGTTCGAAAAAATGATGAGATCTTCAATAAAAATGGAGGGTTGTCTGAAATTGTATATCAAAATTCAACAACAAAATCTATATTGAGTAAACCAAAAGCAATAGGTGAAACTATTTATTTACCGGAATTCAAAGGTGAAATGATAACAGGAATGGTAAAGGATAAATCGACAGGCCTTTCTGCTGCTAATGTTGAGGTAGCCTTATCAATTTTAAGCCCTGAGGCAATTCAGGATATAACAAAGACTAATGTTAAAGGCATCTTTTATTTCCAGATACCTAATAATTACCGCATACCCAAGGCATTGATTCAGGTCGTAGGTGCTATTCGATCAGATTATATATTGGAAGTGGATACACTTGATTCCATAGACTATTCTAGGCTTAAGTTCACTGATTTAAAATTTGACACAGGCCTCAAAGAAGCCATAATAGAACGCAGTGTTAACAATCAAGTTGAGAACGCTTATATAAGTGTCAAGGAAGATAAAATAATGGCCCCAGAATACCCAAAACCATTCTTCGGTAATCCTATGACCACTTATAAGTTAGATGATTATAAGCGTTTCAAGAATGTGGCGGAGACATTGGATGAGGTAGTTGACCATGCGTACCATGAAAGACGCAATGGTAAGACGAGATATATCAATGTTAGGGAACGAGAGTCCGATCATTACTATGATGTCGATATTTTACCGATGGTGGTGGTTGATGGCGCTTCAATACAGGATCACGAAAGTGTATTGTATTATGAAACCAAGGAAGTAGAATCCATGAGTGTACTACGACAAGAGTACTACTATGGAGATAAAGTCTATCAAGGTGTTTTGATGATCAATACAATCAATAATGATTATTATAAAAACCTAAGAGGAGACTATTTGAAAATAGTGGATTTGGATAGCCCACAAGTTGCCACTAGGTATTTCAATCAAGATTATAAAACCAAAACGGATCTTAATAGAATTCCTGATCAACGAATGCAGTTGTTATGGATGCCTGCGTTTGAACTTAAAGAAAAGAGACATCAGATTCAATTTTTCACTTCAGACAATCCAGGCTTATATCAAATTGACTTAAATGGATTCACTAATACTGGTGAATTAATTTCTATCAAGCAAACTTTCAAAGTGGATTAATGAAAACAATAATTCGTAACATATTACCCTTGCTAATAGTCTTGAGCTTTTTGGTAGGATGTGTTGAAGAAATAGGATTAGTAACAGAAACTGAATTTGAAAGTGCCCTTGTTATAGAAGCTACAATTACCAATGAATTCAAGCCTCAAGAAATAAAATTATCCAGAGTCTATCGTCTAGAATCAGAGGGGCCATCTCCCGAAAACGGTGCGGATGTCAATGTCATGGCAAGCGATGGTAATCAGTATATTTTTCAGATAGGCGATGAAGCGGGGACATATCGTTCCAATTCAAGTTTTGCTGCACAAGCAAATGTAGATTATCATTTAGAGATCACTACTTCAGATGGTAAACACTATAGTTCTGATACACAGAAATTAACGCCGGTAGTGCCCATTGATGACCTTTATGTGGAACGAAATTTCAACGAAAACGAAGAAGAGGGTGTTTCAGTCTTTGTAAATGCTACAGAATCGACGAATGAGTCGGTTCATTATCGCTTTGAGTATGAGGAAACTTATAAGGTTATAGCACCACTGTACTCTCCTCTAGAACTTGTGATACTCAATGATGATTTTGACTATACTCAAGATTTTTTTGTTGGTAATACGTTACAAGAGATCATGGATTTCTTTTTCCTGTTGCAGCAAAGACCAGAACAGGAACAAATCTGCTATAATACCGTAAAGTCGAATGAAATCATTCTCGGCAATACAGATGAATTAATTGATGATGACCTTAATCAATTCAGGGTAAGGTTCATTGGTCGCGAAAATTATATATTGTCGTACCGATACAGCATTTTAGTACGGCAATTTATTCAATCACAAGAAGCAAATGCATACTACAGAACATTATCGGATTTTTCGAATTCTGAAAGTGTATTTACTGAAAATCAACCTGGATTTCTAGAAGGAAATGTTTTTTCAATGGTGGATCAAGATGAAAAAGTAGTTGGATTTTTTGAAGTTTCATCTGTTGATGAAAAACGTGTATTCTTCAATTATGCAGATTTGTTTCCAGGAGAACAACTTCCTCCATATGTTGTAGAATGTGATGATTTCATTACACCTATTCTATTGAAAGAAGACTTTGTACACAATATAATTGGCTCTCCAGTAATTGATGGCCTTAGGCAAGGGTTTCAATTCTATGATTTTACGAATGACACAAACCCATCATATCTTGCGGTGAGGCCTTATGTATTAGTTATAGAAGTTTGTGGTGATTGTACCGTTCTTGGTGCGAATGAAGTCCCAGACTTTTGGGAAGAGTAGCCGTGAATTGCTGTCCAAAATTTTACATTAATATTTTTAGCAGCGTTTATTCGTATAAATAGTATCTTAGATTCCGAAATAACTAACCAATTGAACCAAGACTATGAGCAACAAGGCTTTTTTATTACTAATTACATGTGTAACCGCCTTAGGCGGTCTTTTATTTGGATACGATACTGGTGTTATTAATGGCGCACAATTCTATTTGAGTCAATATTTTGAATTGAGTGATGGCATGAAAGGTTGGGTTGTTGGTAGTGCTTTATTGGGTTGTCTAGTAGGTGCTATTGTTGCAGGTCCTATGAGCATCAAGATCGGTAGGAAACACTCACTGATAATTTCGGCCATATTATTCTCAATTTCGGCTTGGGGATCAGGATTGCCATCCATATTTCCTGAGTCGGTCTCATTATTGGTTTCCTTCAGGATCATAGGAGGTTTAGGTATCGGAATAGCATCAATGAATGCACCAATGTACATTGCAGAAATATCGCCGAGCAACATACGAGGAAAGATGGTCACTTATTACCAACTAGCGATCGTAATAGGGTTCTTTATCGTGTTCTTAGCGACATATTTTATTGGTAATAATCTCACTGAAGCAGAAAACCTCGCATTTGGATGGAAACGCATGTTTTGGTCGGAGTTAATTCCTGCATTTTTATTCTTGATTTCATTGTTTTTTGTGCCTAAGAGCCCGAGATGGTTGGCGTTAAAAGGTAAAGATGATGAGGCCTTGGAAATTCTTACCAAAATTCATGGAGAGGAACAGGCTAATCAGGAAATAGTAGAGATAAAGAATTCTTTAAAAGCAAGTGATGATGGCGTGAAAGTCAATTATTTCTCAAAGCTCATATTGGGGATCATAGTAATTGGTACTGTATTGTCCATATTACAGCAATTCACTGGAATTAATGCCGTGCTGTACTACGGTGCCGATATTTTTGAGAAGGCACTTGGTTTTGGTAAGGAAGATGTCCTAGCTCAGCAAATATTACTGGCATTCGTGAATCTCATATTTACTTTTGTAGCGATGTTTACGGTGGATAAATTTGGAAGAAAGCCTTTAATTTATATTGGTTCAATTGGTATGATCCTAGGTTTCTTGCTCTTGGGAATCACGTTACAGCAACAATCCGTTGGTATTTTGTCATTGATAGGCGTGCTCATATTCATAGGGTCTTTTGCCTTATCAATGGGACCTGTGGTTTGGGTATTATTGTCGGAAATGTTTCCTAACAGGGTACGAAGTGTTGCCATGTCCGTGGCTGTCGCTGCGCAATGGGCAGCTAATTATGTCGTGTCACAGTCGTTTCCAGTTGTAATGGGAAGCGAAGTCAATAATAGTGCAACATGGAATGGCTCCTTGCCGTATTTCATATTCATAGTGTTCATTATCATGATTATGATTGTGACCTACAAGTTCATTCCAGAAACAAAAGGCAAGACCTTGGAGGAGATCGAAGGTTTTTGGGAGAAATAAGTACATGATATTAAAATTGTGTTTGTATAGTTAATCGATAGATTCAGAAATTAACTATACAAAGTTTGTATATTACCACAACATTCATGCAATGTTGTTAAT
>CBESOB010000129.1:0-8490 GCA_965530995.1 uncultured Flavobacteriaceae bacterium | reverse complement strand
ATCAATTTGAAACCAAATAATTTGGAGGTTCCTATAGCAATATCCGAGTAACCTGAAAAGTCACAATAGATCTGGAATGCAAAGTATACAGCTCCTAAAATAAGAGTGGGAGTTGAATAAATGTCATGATTGTTAAATATATCATTAACATATTGAGCACAATTATCTGCAATAACAATTTTTTTGAAAAGCCCCCATAGTATTTGTTGAAGACCATCAATTGCGAGATTATTATTAAACTCGCGTTTTTTGTAAAATTGTGGTAAAAGGTTAGTTGCTCTTTCAATTGGACCTGCAACTAACTGAGGGAAAAAACTAACAAATGCGAAAAAAGCAATGACATCCTTGGTGGGTTCTAGTTTTTTTCGGTAAACATCAATAGTATAACTTAATGTCTGAAATGTATAGAAGCTAATACCTACAGGTAGGATAATGTTCAATCTGGATGGTTCAATGGATTGCCCGAAAAATGTGAAAGCATCTGCAAAGTTCTGTGCAAAGAAGTTATAGTATTTAAAGAATCCTAAAAACCCTAAATTAACTACCAAACTTAAAATCAAGAACAACTTACGTCGTTTCGGTCTGTCACTTTTAGCAATTAAAAGACCTAGAAAGTAATCAACAAATGAACTAAATATTATTAGTGATAAAAATCGCCAGTCCCACCAACCGTAAAAAATGTAACTAGAAACCAGTAAGAATGCATTTTGCCATTTGAGTCCATGATTCTTAAGCAGCCAATACACAGCAAATACAAGCGGTAGGAAAATGGCAAAGTCAATAGAGTTAAAAAGCATACTTAATAAGTTCTTTTTTAGACTTGGACAATAAAGTCAGGACAAATATATAATTATTAGAAAAAGGAATTAGTTAGGTGCAATATTTATTCAGTTATAAGAAACACCAACATAAGCTACCCAATGTTCTTGATTGGCGGGTGCCGTATGTCCCATTTGTAAGTCGGTTACTTCTATATGAGGATTATGAAAGCTACTTCTATGATCGATCAGTGAGCCTGATAGAGGCTTATTAACTGTCAACATATTCAATTTATTGGATAACAAAAGTCCGAACGGCAAAGAATAACGCCCACACCAAGTCCATTGATATTCCTTGAAGTCGTCTTCTTTAACTGTATAGCGATTGAACAGTTTTATCTTTTCCATGCCTAGATCGCCTATCAAGCATTCATTGATGATGTCCAAATCTTTTTGACGCGCTTTTTCTGTTCCTGCATCATCCACCCCAAATGGAGCTAAATTACTGCTTCCCCAACCTTCACTTCCATAGTGAATGGCATCATTTGAAATCACGATTGCAATATCATTCCCATAGTCTAGATGTTCATCTTTCATTACTTGATGTACTGCCGATGATAGTTGGGTAGAAATCAAATTCATAGTGTCAAAAGTGATATATGGAATTAAAATTGGTATGATCTCCAGCTGCTCAATATTTTTTTGAAGAAAAGGTGTTATCGCTTCAAGAGAGTGTTCCAATTGCATCATACTATCATGAACCACATACGAAGTTTCTGGAAGTTTGGTCATGATTTTCCCCATCAAATTGGATACAGGAATTTGTCCATTAGTACTTTTCCATTGTTTGAATGTCCCGAAAATCAATTTGTTTTCAAGACTATAGTTTCGAGCTCTATGGGCCACACCGATCATAATTATAGTTTTTGCCTTAATACCAGCTAAGGTTTTATTGTAAAGACCAGCGGCATAAGCATAATCATCATGAGGACAAATAACAGCCTTATAAATGTCTTTAGATGGGAGTTTGTCTTCAGGATCAATACGCGCCATAACGCTATCCAATTGCCATTTGTATTGCGTAAACCCGATAGTATCTTTTAATTGTCGGGTTGAATTAACTTGCACTACATCTATTGATCCTTCAACTTTTTTGTCCTTGCATGACCCTAAAATGATAAGTACAACTATTAATGAAAGAAAGTGTTTTATAGACATATTTTATTCAGTGAGATTCTTTTTTAAAGATACTGATTTAAGATTAGCAATCTCAATTTTAAGTATCTTTAAACCATGACAGAACAAGCCTTAGAATACCTTCGTTACCCAATCGGTAAATTCATTAGTCCCGATATTATCACTGAAGGTCACTTAATAGAATGGATAACAATTTTAGAGCATTTGCCTGGCAAATTAAGCAATCTTGTCTCTCCTTTGAATGATATTCAGTTAGATACACCATATCGTTCTGGAGGTTGGACCTTGAGGCAGGTTGTGCATCATATATCCGATAGCCATCATCATAGTTATATTCGATTCAAATGGGCATTGACTGAAGATAAACCTTTGATCAAACCATATTATGAACAAGAATGGGCAAAGTTATTTGACACAAAGACAGCTCCGATACAAATGTCATTGGATCATTTGAAAGCCGTGCATTTTAAATTGGTATATCTTTTAAAAGGTTTGACAGAAGAACAATTAAACAGGAGTTTCATCCATCCTGAAGGGAATGTTGAGGTCGTTTTAAAGCAGAATATTGGTATTTATGCATGGCATGGAAGCCATCACTACGCACATATTGAAAATCTTATTAAAGGAGAAGGCTGGAATAATTAATCCTTCCACTTGATATTGCACCCAATACTTGGTTTTTGATTTGCATTGACTTGTTTGTCCTGCAGGACGGCTTCAATGGCATTTCGCAAATCGGTTCCAGATAAAGGAATTCCATTTCCAGGTCTCGAGTCGTCCAATTGTCCTCGATATACTAGTTTTAGTTCGCTATCGAATAAATAAAAATCTGGAGTGCAAGCTGCGCTGAAGGCTTGAGCCACCTCTTGTGTTTCGTCATATAGATACGGAAACGGGTACTTGTTTTGTTGCGCGTGTGACTTCATTTTATCTGGACCATCTTGCGGATAGTTAATGGCATCATTACTTGAGATTGCGACAAAAATGATACCTTGTTCAGCGTAATCGTTAGCTAATTGAACCAATTGAGAATTTACATGGACTACAAACGGACAATGATTGCATATGAACATGACTACAGTGCCTTTCGATCCTTTGATTTCATGAAGATCCTTGGTTCGATCCGTAATCGTATCAACTAATGAAAATTCAGGAGCCTTGGTGCCTAACGGCAACATATTTGAAGGTGTTTGTGCCATATTGCTTCTCTTTACTCAAATATCGGGATAATTCGTATTTTTAAAAAATGAATGATACAATAACTTTTGAAGACTTCGTGAGCGTCGATATACGCGTTGGAACCATTATTGAAGCGACTGACTTTCCAGAGGCGAAAAATCCAGCATATATTCTTACGATTGATTTTGGAGACTTAGGAATCAAGAAATCGTCCGCACAAATCACAACACTTTATAATAAAAAAGACTTACTGAATCGTCAAATATTAGCCGTTATTAATTTCCCCAAAAAACAAATAGCAACCGTGATGAGTGAATGTTTGGTATTAGGTGCTGTAGAAGGCGAAAATGTCATTCTGCTGAAACCAGAAGAAAAAGTCAAGAATGGGACCACTGTTAAATAATGGTAGATCAGCTAGATAACGTAGTAATTACACTCGGCACAAAGGGGCTGTGGATATTGAATATTTCTCTTGCCTTAGTTATGTTTGGTGTAGCATTGGGCGTATCCATGAATGATTTCAAGACCTTATTTCGTCAGCCGAAGTTACTTTTATTGGGTGTTTTTTCACAGTTTTTTTTACTACCCTTTATTACTTATTTGTTTATTTTATTAATAAAACCAACTCCGAGTATAGCTTTAGGAATGATGATGGTTGCGTCTTGTCCAGGAGGTAATATTTCTAATTTCTTAACACACCTTGCAAACGGGAATGTGGCATTTTCAGTGAGTTTGACAGCTTTTGCTACTTTTTTGGCCTTGTTTATGACGCCATTCAATTTTCAATTTTATGGGAGTCTTTATGGTCCAACGTCTTCCATATTGAAAACAATAGAAATTAATCCAATGGAATTGTTTAAAGTCATTGTCCTGATTTTAGGTGTTCCATTGATTTTAGGAATGCTTTTCAGATATAAAAATGAACAGTTGGCATTGAAACTTTCTAAAATCTTGAAACCAATTTCCATACTCGTTTTTATGACCATAGTAATCGTGGCTTTTTCTCAAAATCTGGATGTTTTTTTCGAATATATTGGTCAAGTATTTTTAATTGGGGTTACACATAACATATTGGCGATTGGCTCCGGATTATTGTTAGCAATAATTTTTGGACTATCTTCTCAAAACAAAAAAACATTAGCCATTGAGACCGGCATTCAAAACTCCGGTTTGGGATTGATGTTAATTTTCACGTTTTTCAATGGATTGGGTGGTATGGCTTTAATAGCTGCTTTTTGGGGTATTTGGCATATTATATCAGGCTTATCCTTAGCATGGTTCTGGTCTAGGAAAAAAACTAAAGCAACGTTGGTTTGAAAACTCTTTGGCTACATTTTGTAAAGAATTATATAAGCATTGGACTGTTTTTTTATTTCAAGTCGATCAAAATCCATAATCTAGAAAACGTACCACAAGGGAAGCCATTGATGATTTTGAGTAATCATCAAAATGCTTTAATGGATGCTTTGCTTATAGGAAGTAAAATCAAAGGAACGGCTTACTTCTTGACAAGAGCTAGTGTTTTCAAAAAAGCAATAGTAAGTGATATTTTAAAAAGTCTACAACTGTTACCTATTTACCGTATTCGGGATGGATATTCTAACCTTGGGAGAAATGAAAGTCTCTTTAATACGATTTCAGACAAGTTGAATGAGAATAAGACTGTGGTCATTTTTCCGGAAGGTAATCATGATCTCGCAAAACGCGTAAGACCATTAAGTAAAGGGTTTACCAGGATTGTTTTCAATACATTGGAAAAGCACCAGGATCTAGATTTAAAATTACAGCCAATTGGTCTTAATTATGATACACCAGAAGAACTAGGAAGTAATGTTGCCATTTTTTGTGGAAAATCTATTGATGCCCAAAATTACGCACCTGCAGATACATCGAACACAATACGGGAAACGAATAACCTTAAGAATACCATGCAAGATGCCATTAGTAGGCTGACCACTAATATTCCATTAGAAAATTACGATACAATTCTACATCAACTTAACGACATAAATGCTGATTTTCTTGATCCAATTGCAGTGAATAATTCTATTGATAGTGGTTTTATAGATTGTCAAGACTCAGGTTCCAAAGGGAACAAACTTCATAAAAAGGTCTTTAAATTTTTATTGAAACTATGCCTGCTATTTCCCTTCCTTATATGGAAATTCTATATTCAACCCAAAATAACTGAGTTAGAGTTTCTTTCTACTTTTAGATTTGTAGTCGCAATAACCTTAGTACCTATTTTTATAGTGCTAATATGTGTGATGACGTTCTTATTCCTAGGAATTAAAATAATGATGTTATACCTGCTTTGCACACTATTGGTGGCAATATTGGCAATTAAAACCTAGAATTGCTTACTAAAGAATATGGCATTCATTAACAACTTATTAGTGCCATACCAGAAGGCCCTGAAATTAGTATTGTCTGTAAATGCGATGACACGTCCTCGGCCTTTACGACCCACTTTAAAAGGCACCGTACCAGCCAAACTATCCAGCTTTGGTTTTGAAATATAACCACTTAATAACGGATTCTTGGTATACTTAATAGGGTTATCGTAACTATCCTTATCTGGCTTTATGAAAATAGTATTGTTTCGAAACAATGCAATTTTGTCATTGGTATATCCAAAATTTATGGGGTGGCTTCTATCTATTTCGGCTTCAAATATAGCTCCTCCAATAACTTGTGCCCCATTGAAATCTCCTTTCTGCTCAAAAGTCACATCCTTGGCTTTCACTTCAGATTTTTTGGTTTCAAAGTCCAGCAGTTTTTTGTTTTTTAACCAATTCACAGCGCCGCGGTAAGCAATTAAGGTGCCACCAGTACGAACCCATTCCTCAACTTTCTTGGTTTGACTATCTCCTAGTCCCGACCATGAATTTGGAACAATGATCGTTGTGTACTTACTTAAATCAGCTCTTCCAACATTATCGGCGTTTAACTTCGTGACGGTGATATTGAATCGCTGATCGAACAAGTGCCATATTTCTCCAGCATCATAAGAAGAAATTCCTTCTCCTACCAATAACGCAATTTTAGGAAATACCAGTGCTCTGAAATTACTACTTCCTAAATCAATTCCTTGCGGGGTCAAGCCTGTGCCCACGGCATCAAACTGCACATGTGTTTCTTTCGCTAAATCATTTAAGAATGAATGCAATTGATCGCTATTTAGTTTTTGATTCTGTGCAGGAACCATAATGGTTCCATAATCATATTGTTTTCCGTTAAGGCTAAATTGCTTCATGGCCACTTTAGCACGGATTCCTTTTTTGAGGATATGATATAATGTACTAGGAGTATAGTATTCATGCCATTCCATCAAATAGGCATAATTACTTTTGTCTGCTCCTCCCGTTTTATGTTTTAATTCGGTTACGACATCTCCAGCATTGGCGGTTGACGCAATATCTGAGTAATCTACATTGAAGGCATGTGAGAATGTCCAAGCCGAAACATCATAAAACAAACTATCAGTAAATGTAGTTCGCACATCGAACATGGCATCCAGTAATCTTGTGTTTTTTTGATTTTTTGGAACTATGTAACTATAGCCTTTCTTGAAGCGTTTGCCATTAGAGGTAAAATCTTCATTTACCTCATGAAACTTTATCTTATGACGTTTCAGTATCTCCGCTAAATGGTATGTTCTAGCCGCATCTTTCTCACTTCCAAATACTACAGCCTTATTTCCTTGACGAGATGCTTCACTTCGAGCATCATTAAAGAAACTGCGTTGGTAATCCAATATCTTTACTCGCAAGCTCTTGGCGGCTTCAAGTGTTGATAGTGCAGCTGTTAACTGATTGCGTATCGTAAAGGGGAATGTCAAGACCCCATTGGCACTTTCTTGAATATGACCACGGGAACTTGCTTGTTCAAACAGGATTCCAATACCACCATTAATATCTGGGAATGTAGAACCTTTTCCATAGTAAAAGTCATCAAAGCTTTCCTCCGTGTAATACAAGGATCCTATCTTATCCATTGCTTTTGCATGATAGTTCCCAATTTCTTTGGTTAATTGTTGATTCATTTTAGGCGTTAACGGATGTGTTCTCGATGGAATCCCTGGTTGAAAAAAGAAAGAGGCATTCGTTCCCATTTCATGGTGATCAGTCAATATATTGGGCATCCATTTATGAAATGATTTAATCCTAGCCCTAGATTCTGGTAATTGTACTGGTAACCAATCACGATTCATATCAAACCAATAGTGATTCGTACGGCCACCAGGCCAAACCTCGTCGTATTCCCTATCATTAGGGTCCGCATTAAGATTTTTGCTCTTGTTTACATTGGCCCAATAAGCAAAACGTTGTAATCCGTCTGGATTGAATGAAGGGTCGAAAAGAATGACGGTATTATCCAATAGGTCCTTCACGTCTTGACTTTGTGACGCCGCCAAGTGATAGGCCGCTAGAAGGGATGCATTACTTCCACTAGGCTCATTGCCGTGAATGGAAAATCCTTGATAAACCACAATAGGCATCCCAGAGGTGTTTAAAGAACTAGCGCCGTTTTCGGTCAGGGCAACATGATTGTTGCGTATGTTATCAATGTCCTGATGATTTTCAGGAGACGTTATTGTCAATAATAATAGGGGTCTATCCTCAAAAGTCTTACCTCTATCTTCAATGGTTATCCTATCGGAAGAAGCCGCTAGCGCTTTCATGTATTGCACTAGTTTATCATGGGTAATGTGCCATTTCCCAACTTGGTGTCCAATAATACTTTCAGGAGTTGGTATTGATTGATCATAATTACTATGATCTGGCAGGTAGTAAGAAAGGTCAACAGGGTTTTGAGCTTGAATAGTTATAGAAATCAAGCAAATTAGGATACATAATGTTCTCATCGTTGAGGTTGGATTAATTGATTAGGCTAAAGATAAAAAAAACCGCTACGATTAAGTAGCGGTTAGAGTTTTTTTAAGATTGATTATTATATGTCATCAAAACTTACGTCTGTGAAACTTTCAGGTGAAGGCTCGTCGTTGGATGTTGTTCCTCCTTCAGCCGCATCAGTATTCTCATATTCTTTCTTGAAATCCTTTTGATGGCGTTCGCTAATGACTTCATCACCTTTTTCCGAAATGATATAATCGGTCATTTCCGCGAGTATTTCCCTGAATTCAGAAAAATCCTCTTTATAAAGATAGATCTTGTGTTTCTTATAATGAAACGATCCATCATCGTTAGTGAATTTTTTACTCTCTGTGATAGTCAAGTAATAATCCTCAGCTTTTGTAGCTCTAACATCAAAGAAGTACGTTCTTCTCCCTGCTCTTAATACTTTGGAGAAAATCTCTTCTTGCTCCATCATGTCATGATTACCCATATATTTT
>CBESOB010000128.1:0-8493 GCA_965530995.1 uncultured Flavobacteriaceae bacterium | reverse complement strand
TATATCAGAAGGAACCAGTAAAAGTTCAGATAAACATTTTTACAACTATTTAGAGCACAGTTTAGGATCCGCTTTTGAATGGGAAACTCAACTGAATATAGCTTTTAATGAAAGTTATATTTCAGAAGAAAAATTTAAAGAATTAGAACAAAAAATAAAACAAATACAAAAAATGATTTCAAGTTTTAAATCTGGACTAATTTTATAAGTCTTGATTCTTGACTCTTGAATCTATTAATCTAAAAAATAAAATGGAAACAACAGAAAAAGACATTCTACGCGGAGGTCAATTCTTGGTAAAAGAAACAAAATGTGAAGACGTTTTCACTCCTGAAGATTTTTCAGAAGAACAAAAAATGATGAAAGATGCCGTGATGGAATTTAACGACCGTGAAATCGTTGCACACAGAGATAGGTTTGAGGCAAAAGATTATGCCTTGACCGAAGAAGTTATGGGCAAAGCCGCTAAATTAGGTTTCTTAGGTGTTGCAGTTCCAGAGGCATATAGTGGATTAGGAATGGGCTTTGTATCAACATGTCTGACTTGCGACTATATTTCTAGTGGAACTGGTTCTTTCAGTACAGCGTTTGGTGCTCATACAGGTATTGGCACCATGCCAATCACCTTATATGGTACAGAAGAACAAAAACAAAAATATGTTCCAAAATTAGCAACAGGAGAATGGTTTGGAGCTTACTGTTTAACAGAACCCGGAGCTGGTTCGGATGCTAATTCTGGTAAAACGACTGCAGAATTATCGGCCGATGGTAAATCATATAAAATCAACGGACAAAAAATGTGGATTTCAAATGCAGGTTTTTGCAGTTTGATGATTGTTTTCGCACGGATTGAAGACGATAAAAACATTACGGGTTTCATTGTAGAATATGATAAAGACAATCCTAACGGAATTACTCTAGGTGAAGAAGAACGCAAGCTAGGTATTCGTGCGAGTTCTACACGCCAAGTATTCTATAATGATACTGTTGTTCCTGCCGAAAACATGTTAGCTGGTCGTGGAGAAGGCTTTAAAATTGCTATGAACGCATTGAATGTCGGTCGTATTAAACTAGCAGCTGCCTGTTTAGATTCACAAAGAAGAATCCTTACAACAGCCGTTAAATATGCGAACGAGCGTAAACAATTTAAAACTAGAATATCCGATTTTGGTGCTATAAAAACCAAATTAGCCGAAATGGCTGCTAGCGCTTATGCTGGTGAATCTGCGACGTATAGAGCTGCTAAAAATATTGAAGATCGTATTGCAATGCGCGAAGCTGCTGGAAACACACAACAGGAAGCAGAGCTTAAAGGTGTTGAAGAGTACGCTATTGAGTGTTCTATCTTAAAAGTTGCTGTTTCAGAAGATGTTCAAAACTGCGCTGATGAAGGTATCCAGATTTTTGGTGGTATGGGATTCTCTGAAGAAACACCTATGGAAGCTGCATGGAGAGATGCTCGTATTGCACGTATCTATGAAGGTACTAACGAAATAAACAGAATGTTATCTGTTGGTATGTTGGTAAAGAAAGCAATGAAAGGTCATGTTGATTTGTTAGGACCTGCACAAGCAGTCCAAGAAGAATTAATGGGAATTCCGTCGTTCGACACACCTGATTATTCTGAATTGTTTTCAGAAGAAAAAGAAATGATCAAGAAGTTGAAAAAAACTTTCTTAATGGTTGCTGGCGGAGCCGTTCAAAAATTTGGCCCTAAATTAGAAGATCATCAACAATTATTAATTGCTGCCGCGGATATCTTAATCGAAATCTATATGGCTGAATCAGCAATTTTAAGAACCGAAAAAAATGTAAAACGTTTTGGCGAAGATGCGCAATCTGCTCAAATAGCAATGGCAAAGCTTTACTTATACCACGCTGTAGACATCGTGGAGGAAAAAGGGAAAGAAAGTATAATATCTTTTGCTGAAGGAGATGAACAACGTATGATGCTTATGGGACTTAAGCGATTCACAAAATATGCAAACTATCCAGATATTGTGGATTTACGTATAGAGATTGCCGAAAAAGTCAAGGCAGAGAATAAATATTGTTTTTAATTCAGACTAACTCAAACAAAAAACCCGATTCTAATGAATCGGGTTTTTTAATGAGAATCAATTTCTATTTTCTGATGAATCGGTAATTAGCTTTTCTACTATCTATCTTAAATTGAAGTATATATAATCCAGATTCTAGATATGTTGCATTGATTGTTCCAGAATCAGAAATTTTACCATTTTGTATTTCTCGACCCAAAATATTATAAACAATGTAGTCGGCATGTTCCAATCCATTCTTTAAATTCACTGTAATATAATCTGAAGTAATTGTTGGATGAATACTTATACTATCCTTGAATTCATTAGCGTCTAAACCTAATGTGGTAGTTTGTAATTCTGCCGTATTACTTAGCATATAAAGGGCATTGTTCCCGGAATTTGCATTTTTAGTGTACTCATAGACCCGAATGGCATATTCACTGCCAGGATTTAAATTTTCCAATGAAATTGATTCACCGGTTCCATCATAGACAACAGAACTACCATCGCCTAGATCATCACCTGTCCCGAATAAATTGCTGGCGGTATAATCGTTGCCATCCATAGGATAAGCACTAAATTCCCCGACTCTTCCAGTGGTAACTATTTCTTTTGCAACCACAATTCTATTCGACCCGTTTCCATTGCTCCACGATACGTCCATAGACGTATCTGTTATATTTGTTGCAACAAGCCCGCTAGCATTGGCTGTCGGAGCTTCAAAAAAGTCATGTGCAGGGATGGCAGTCGTCCCATAAATACAGTTCCATCCTAAATTATCGACTGCTGCCCAAAAACTATTGGCTTGAGCAGAAGTTATTCTTTTATTCATAATAATGGCCCACGTATAACCTCCACCTCCACTTGTTCTTACCCAAACACTAGCAGTACCATCGACTGCTCCTGTATGCCACCAATTATTGTATTGGTTAACAGACCAACCTTTTGCATAATTTGGATGAGTTGCCGAAGGTGTTGTCATAGAGGTAATTGATGCAGAAGATAATATATCTGGCGACGTTGTGAATCCATCGACAGCAACTAAAAGTTTTACCATATCTCTTGCAGTAGCTATCCACCCTCCGTGAGCTCCAAATGCTTCCAAATTAAAACCCCCATATTCCCATGGGACAACACTGCCATCACCATAAATAGATAAATTTGTGTAGCCTTCACCTACATACTCTCCTTCACGTTCCATTTTATCGATTAGTAAATTTTTACCTAGATGCATATCATATATACCTAAAGGATGCAATATTGTTTGCTTTACATAATCTTCATAACTCATTCCTGAGACTTCTTCAATAACTTCACCCAAAATTAAAAAACCCATATTTGAATAAGCATATTGAGTTCCAGGATCAAAATTGAGTCCTTTTTCTAGTAAAAACGTGATTAGCATTTCTTCAGAGGCTGGATTGGTTTCCCCTAAAGTTTGCGTAATATGCAGCGGCGCATTTATTGGGTTACATCCAGAGAAAAAGTATGGATAGGGTGTCGTTGGGTTCGGATAACAGTCTTGACTACTGTCAAATCCCGCCGAGTGTTCCAATAACATTTGTACAGTAATATCATTAATTCTTGGGTCGGTAATATTAATCGTAGAAAAATACCAATGATTTTCCAACAAGCCTCCAGTCCCAAAAACCTTATCTGAAAGATTTAATTCTCCATTTTCTATCATTTTCATTAGTGTGATGGACGTAATGGGTTTTGAAATACTAGCTATTCGGAGCATATTATGCGGCTGCATGTCTTCGGTCAATCCAATATCTGCTTTACCAAAAGCACGAGCATATGACAACTTACCATTAAGTGCCACGGCTACCGTCATCCCTGGAATATTATACGTTGAAATGAAATCTTGAAATTGTGTATCACATACGGTCATCTCGGATACGGGAATTCCTGTTTGGGCAAATGTGCTGCAAAAAATGAGCACACTAGCAATAGAAGTGTAAATTGTTTTCATAATTAATTGATTATTAGCTTTCTAAATTTAGTGATATTTTTTCAATTATTTAGAATGCATGTTATAAAGTATCATCTCAAAATGTGTAAATTGTCATCATAAAATTCTCTCAAAACTTTCCTATCTTTATAGAAACATCTATAAGTATGCGTCGATTTCTTCAGTACCTCATTATTTTTAACTCATTTTTATTATTAGCACAACCAAACACTGAAATATTTTTATTCGACGCTACCTACGACTCAGGGAAACTGCAGCTTTTAAACGGCAAAAACATATCTAATAATGAAGGGTATGATAATCAACCTTCATTTATAAATGATAACGCTATTTTGTTTTCCTCAACGCGAAATGGACAGACAGATATCCTTGAGTATCGAGACAATTATGGATCAAAAACATGGCTTTGTTTTACGGAAGGTGGAGAATATACACCACTAAAGATTCCGAATAGCAACAAAGTCTCTGCGGTAAGATTGGATAAAGACGGGAAACAGCGATTATATGCTTACGATCTAAGAAATGGCGAAAATTCTGAATTGATAAAAGATCTGGTTGTCGCATATTATACGTGGTTCAATGACCATCTAATTGTATCTGCCGTTATTGAAGGAGAAGAACTAAATCTTTACGCAACCAATCTTACAGAAGGTACTAGCAGAAAATACCAAACAAAAGTTGGAAGATCATTTCAAAAGATACCTAACAGCAATTTGGTGAGTTATATTTCTAAAGAGAATGATAGCATTTGGCAAATAAAATCGCTCGACCCTCTAACAGGTTCTGCAAGATTTATAGCGAATACGCTTCCAGGAGTCGAAGATATTTGCTGGCTTATTAATGGCACCATATTATCTGCAAAGGATAATCTGCTTTATGCAATGGATACCAAAAAGAATTCTGATTGGAAAGAAGTTATGGATCTAAAAACAATAGGCGTTAACAGAATTACCCGTATTGCTTCCAATGCAATTTCATCGAAGCTATTGATCGCGGCGGATATAGATGCAAAAGAAGCTAGTGATACTGGAAATAATGATGCCAATACACAAACTACTCCCACTACAGATCTAGATGCAGGGGCCATCGTTCAAAAACATATCGAGCCATACAATTCCGGTGATTTGGAAGCCTTTGCAAATGCCTTCTCAGAAAATGTAATCGTGAGTAAGTTTCCTAACGAAAAAAACTATGAAGGCAGGCAAGAATTGAAACGAAACTATGAAGGCTCCTTCAAGGTTAATAAGAATCTCAGTGTTCAGGTGAATAATCGTATGGTCTTGAAAAATATGGTGATCGATGATGAAATTTCAACCAAGAATGACGGAATGAACAGACATGTCACCATTTACAGAACAGGTAATGATGGTATTGAGTCTATGACATTTGTGTCAAATTCAAAGACAACAACAAATCCAGAAATAATTGTGGATAAGCAATTAGAATCGTATAATAAGAGAGATATAGATGCTTTTATGAACACGTATTCTAAAGACATAAAACTTTATAAGTACCCCAATGATCTTCAAACCGATGGGCAAGCAGCAATGCGTAAAAGTTATTTATCCTGGTTTGAGCGCAGCAAAGACCTCAGAGCGGTCATTAAAAAACGTATTGTTCTGGGTAATAAAGTCATAGACCAAGAAGAAGTCATAGCAAATGGACAAAAATTCAATGCGATTGCCATCTATGAAATTGAGAACGGACTAATTAAAAAAGTAACTTTCATACAATGAGCCCATAATGGGCATTAGGCAATCATATCCTGTGAAAATCAAATCTATCATTAATAAAATATTTATAAATGAAAAATTCCAATTCCATCCTAATCCCTTTCTTAATTGTCGCATTTACGCTAAATGCGCAAACCGACCAAAAAATCTATGATATCATAGATGCCGTTTCGGCTGATCGCATACAACAAGACATTAAAACTCTGGCCGATTTTGGCACAAGGCATACTCTAAGTGATACCCTATCAAATACTCGAGGCATTGGCGCAGCAAGACGTTGGATAAAATCAGAATTCGATAACATATCGAACAGCTGTAATAGTTGTCTTGAGGTATTCTATCAATCAGATCTGGTTAAAAAAGGTACGAATCAGCGTATTGTTCATGATGTCATGGTCGTCAATGTGGTTGCTATTCAACGTGGTACAAAATATCCGAATAGATTTATCATTATGAGTGGGGATATTGATTCAAGAGTATCGGATCCAGCAAATTTCACATCAGATTCACCAGGAGCAAATGATAATGCTTCAGGTATGGCTGGAACCATCGAGGCGGCTCGCGTTCTTTCAAAATACAAGTTTGAAAGTAGTGTTATTTATGTAGGGCTTTCTGGAGAAGAACAAGGTTTATTTGGTGGAAAAGGATTAGCCGCTTATGCAAAAGGAAAAGGCTGGGAAATAGTCGGTATATTGAACAATGACATGATCGGAAATATTTCTGGCGTTGATGGCTTTATTGACAATCGCACATTCAGGATATTTTCTGAACCAGTGCCACCAACCGAAACAGAAAAACAGAGAAATGCTCGACGCTTTTATGGTGGCGAAGTAGATGGTATATCGAGACAACTAGCCCGTTATGTGCATAAAACAACAAAAACCTACATGCCAGAAATGAACCCGATGATGGTTTACAGGTTGGATCGTTTTGGCCGAGGAGGCCATCATAGGCCTTTTAATGATGCTGGTTTTGCCGGAATACGTATCATGGAAGCACATGAGAACTATACCCAACAACATCAAGATATCAGAACGGAAAATGGAATCAATTATGGTGATACCTTTGAGCATGTCAATTTTGATTATGCCAAAAAACTAACCACAGTAAATGCTATCAATTTAGCCAGCATTGCTTCAGCACCTCCTGCGCCAAAAAGTGTGTCCATTGGGGGCATTGTCCAACCCTCGGCAAAATTCAAATGGGATAAGGTAGACGGTGCAATTAGTTACAAGATCCATTGGCGTGATACAACCTCTCCAACCTGGGGTCACAGTCGTAATGTTGGTGATGTGACCGAATTCACATTGGAAGGCATTGTGGTTGATAATTTTTTCTTTGGGGTATCAGCGGTTGGCAAAGACGGTTATGAAAGTGTGGTCACATTTCCTAATGCTATATTAAGGAACTAAAATGAAATTCTATTTTCCTCAATGGCAAGGCTCAGGAACCGGAAAGGAAATCATGACCGGCGCTAGGACCTTGAAGGAATTCGTTAATGACCCCGATATGGTTTCAATACCCCTATCAAAAAAGGCATTACATAAAAAGAACAACATCAACGGTTATGATGCATTAGTTGAACAACTTTCAACGTTCAAACAGATTCTATTTCAGCACAAGCCAAAAACCATAGAAACAATAGGTGGAGACTGTGGGTTGGAAATCATCCCAGTATCCTATTTAGCAAGTCAGTACAAGAATTTAGGGGTGATTTGGTTCGATGCCCATTCAGACATCAATCTCCCTGAAGAATCATCAAGCCATAATTTTCATGGGATGCCATTACGCACCTTACTGGATGAAGGAGATCGGGTACTCAAAAATTTGTTGTTTACTCCCATCAAACCTTCTCAGATCCATTATATTGGTTTACGAGATATAGATTCGAAAGAGCAGGACAAGATCGTTGAAGATCATATTTATGCGCCTTTAACACTGCACATTGATCACCTTGTAAAAACTCTTAAAAAGAAGAAACTAACCCATCTTTATCTTCATTTCGATCTGGATTGCCTGGATCCAAAAGATTTCGACCAAACATACTATAAGGTTTCCAATGGACTAAGTATTAAAGAAGCTGAAGAATGTTTAATGGAACTTAAAGCAAAATTTAAGATCGTTGGATCTAGCTTATTGGAATCTATAAGTGATAACAAAAAAGACCTTGAACCTATTGAACACATCGTCAATTTGATCATGTATGACTAAACCAGAACTTTTTTTTGAACGTGATGTCGATTGGTATGACTGGTTACTTACCAATCATGATAGTTCTGAGGGTGTATATCTCGTATTCTATAAATTAGAATTAAAAGTTCCAACTATGCGATGGGAAGAGGCAGTGAAAGTGGCATTATGTTTTGGATGGATTGATAGCACTGTAAAAAGTCTTGGCGATGGGAAACGTCGTCAATACTTTGTTCCCAGAAACCCAAAAAGTTCTTGGAGCGCCCTTAACAAATCCTATATAATTGAATTGAAATCCGCAGGGTTGATACAACAAGCTGGCTACAAAACCATTGAAGTTGCCAGAGAAAATGGTATGTGGTTTTATATGGATGATGTTGAAAAAGGCATTATTCCGCCTGATCTTCAAAAAGCGTTTGATAAAAATAAGCGAGCATTTGAAAACTATCTAAATTTTTCAAGAGGTTACAGAAAAAGCTACTTGTCATGGTTGCATAGCGCAAAACGCGATGAAACTAAGCAGAAGCGAATTTCGGAAATCATAAAACTTTGT
>CBESOB010000127.1:0-8518 GCA_965530995.1 uncultured Flavobacteriaceae bacterium | reverse complement strand
TGTTCATAACATTAACATTTAACTTTAATTATTATGAATTTTTTTACAAAAATCCACGAACTCCTTCGGCAAAAGGAGCGAATCGTGAAGAAATCACAAAAGCATGTTGCCAATTTACAAAAAAACTCAACGCTCTACTTTCAGGTTGGGTTGATAATTTGTTTACTATTTACCAATGTCTTATTCGAAATGTATTTTGAAACGAAAATTCCGAATCCTATTGTCTATGATGACATTGTAGATGACGTGTTATTTTCAATGCCTCCTTTAATTGAGAAAAAACCGATCTTTATTGCCAAGGCAGAGCCTAAAGTTGAATTAAGTCCTAGTAGATTAATTAAACCACCAATAGTTAAGCCTAATGACTTTAATATTCCAAAGGACAAGACTCCTCAATTATTAAAACCATCTAGAAAGAGTCCGCTATAGGTATCAGTGCCTCCAGCGATTCCACCTAACAAAAAATATAATACAACGAATGTTGAGAAGGTGCCCGTTTTCCCTGGATGCGAAGGGTTATCTAACAATGACCAAAGGATCAAGTGTATGTCAGATAAACTTAAGGGAATCATTCAAAGAAAATTTAATGGAGATTTAGCAGCTGACAAAGGCCTTCTAGGCATTCAACGAATTTCTGTTCAATTCACTATTGACAAAACAGGAAGTGTTACAAATATTAAAGCTCGTGCGCCGCATCAAAGTTTAGAAAAAGAAGCGAAACGGGTAATGACAAAAGTGCCTAAAATGCAACCGGGTAAGCAAAGCAATATACCGGTTGACGTGGTATATTCTTTGCCGATTATCTTTAGAGTGCAAAACTAGGGTGCTTCTAAGACTAATTACTAATCGCCATACATAAAGTGTGGCGGTTTTTTTTGAATTGCATTCTCAAAAAAATAGTATCTTCGGGCAAACAAATGTTTTTCATCCGACTAGCATGAAGAGACTAATCCTACTTATTGTATTTATTAGTAGTATAAATGCATTTTCCCAAAATGAAAATTATTATGAAAAACCTCCCGTTTTTCCTGAATGTGAGCCTGAATCAATTGATGATCTAAATGAATGTTTTAATGCAACACTTTATAACTTCATTAATGAGAATTACAATGTTCCATCAATAGTTGAAAGCGAAAATTATAATGGACAGATTGTAGTGCTATTTGAAGTGGATAAAGATGGTAGATTCAATATGCTATACGCAGATGCCATTTATGATGAGCTAAAAACTGAGGCCAGTCGAGTGTTTGGATTGTTGCCTCAAATTAAGCCTCCAACGTATAATGGGAATATTACATATTCTCAATACTCCATTGAAATATCAATTCCTTTGCAAGATTACCAATCGAGTACTCAACTTGTAAATGACGTCACAGAGATCAATAAGCTGACAGAACTTGAGGAAAAGGCAAAACAGGAATTCGATAGTATTAATTCTAAATTGGTTCCTTACACTGATGATGAGTATCATAGTCAATTGAATATTCCTTTTACCCATTCAGGATATTCGCGTTTTGACAGAGAGATGAATTTAGTTGGAACTAATAGTCATACAGCATCCAAGCCTTATGCTTATAATGATGTTGTAAAATATCATGATTTCAAAGCTAAAAATGATGCATTGTTAAAAGGTGGCAAATCCTGGTGGTCTCGCAAATTATGGGATGAACATTTAGTGCAGGTAAAGGGCAAGGATTATTGGTTTACATTAGATCCGGTTGTTGATTTTTCTGTAGGTAAGAACACCAATTCAGACCATGATGGTACTTTTAATAACACCAGGGGTTTATTCATACAAGGAGGCTTGGGCAAAAAATTGAATTACTCAGCAACTATTTTAGAAAGTCAAGGTCGTTTTCCTGATTACTTCAATCAATTCGCGGAGTCACTGAAACCTTTTGGACCAGACCCAGGCATTATTCCTGGTAGGGGTATTGCCAAGCGGTTCAAAGAAGATGCTTATGATTATCCGGTTGCTGAAGGGTATTTGTCCTACTCACCTGCAGATTTCTTGAATATACAATTTGGTTATGCTAAGAATTTCATTGGAGACGGTTATCGATCTTTAGTATTGAGTGATAATGCTAGCCCGCACACATATCTTAAGCTCAACACTAAATTCTGGAAAATAAAGTACACTAATACATGGATGTGGTTGCGTGATGTAAGACCTGAAGTTACCGAGGATGGAGCATTTTTAACCAAGTATATGGCTAATCATTATCTGAGTTGGAATGTTTCAAAGAAGTTAAACATCGGGTTATTCGAGTCTGTGATGTGGGCTAATACTAATGGAAGGGGGTTTGATATCAACTACTTGAATCCGATTATTTTTTATCGAACTATTGAATTCGCTACTGGTCCAGATGCAGGAAACGCCATTATTGGGCTGACCTCAAAATATAAGTGGAATGACAAAGTGAATATTTATGGTCAATTTATTTTAGATGAGTTCTCGCTTGGCGATGTTAAGGATGGTAATAAGAGTTGGAAGAACAAATTTGGGTTTCAATTAGGAGTTAAATATTATAACGCATTTAATTTAAAAAATTTAATGCTGCAATTCGAGCATAATCAAGTTCGTCCTTATACATATTCACATAATTCAATCGTTCTCAATTATGCCCATAATTATCAAAGTATGGCACATTTATGGAATTCTAATTTCAAGGAGACCATATTGATTGGAAGGTATCATTATAAAAGATGGAGCGCTGATGCCAAAATAGTCATAGGGGTCAAGGGATTTGATTTTAATACCGTAGATGATATGTCGAATTATGGAGGTGATATCTTTGGAGATGAGCGAGAGCGACCTAGTGATTCTGGAATTGAAATTGGTCAAGGCAACAAAACCAATATTTTTCATACCGAATTGCAAGCGGGATACCTTTTGAATCCTAGAACGAATCTCAAGGTGTTTACATACGTGAGCTATAGAAACTTTAATCCAGAAGCCCAAACCGCTGATGTTATAAAGAACAATACCGTATGGTTCAACATAGGGGTTCGTACGGATTTGTTTAATTGGTATTTCGACTTTTAATTATTGCTTTAAACTTTTATAAAAAGTTCTCCTGATTTTCTCAGAAGTAATAAAATTCCAACTATAGCCTTGGTCGTCGTAGGTTTTCGTTAAACTGGCATCCTTGGTTACCTGCTCTTCTGTCTTGCCTTTTTCTATTTCTGCTTGAATAATACTTTTTAAACCTTCCATCATGGTTAGAAATGATTTGTACTCTTTTTTATTAGAAACAGGCCCGTGTCCAGGAATGATTTTTGTCTCATCATCTATGAGCATGAGGGTATTCTTTGCGGCTTCTATATAACCATTTACGCTGCCTCCTGATTCTAGATCAATGTATGGGTACCAACCCCTAAAATAGGTATCACCAGTATGTAGTACATTGCTTTCTGTAAAATATAGGATGGCATCACCATCTGTATGTGCATTGTCCGGATGAAAAATAGCGATTTCTTCACCATTCATATGCAAACTCATTTTATCATCGAAGGTTATTACTGGTAATGCTTCTTTCGGATTTTTTGACCCATCTCTGTTTGTGGATTCTTCTAGTCGTTTTCTAACATTCTTATGTGCCATAATGATAGCACCCTCTTTTTGGAAATTCACATTTCCTCCTGTATGGTCGCCATGCCAGTGCGTATTAGCTAAGAATTTGATAGGTTTATCACTCAATGTTCGAATTGCTGAAATAATTTTGGGAGAGAGACGGGCAAATTGGTCATCAATAACAAAAACACCATCTTCTCCAATCGAAACTCCGATGTTACCACCTTGACCTATAAGCATATAAACATTGCCGGCAATTTTATTGATTTCAATCTTTACTTCTTGGTTGTTTTGTGCAAAAGACAATGTAAAAGTAATGAGCATAAGCCCCGAAAATAAAGTCTTGAAAAGTGTCATTTTAATTTGTTTTGATATTAGAAAACGAAAATTACAAAATCTTAGGTTGTTAAATGTCACTAAACTTAAATTAAGCGTTCTATTACATTGTGGAAATGTGTTTTATAAAGTATCTTTGCAGTCGCATTCAAAGCTATAAATGAGATCACTTTTGAGCAAGAACAACTCATCGATTACAATCGCTTCGGCAATATCTAATTTTAAGGAAATAACCAAGATAAGATTGGCTGTTAGTGTTGTGTTCTCCTCAATTGCAGGATATCTTCTGGGTGCGGAAGTTGTAAATTTCAAGACGTTGTTATTGTTAGCTATTGGAGGGTATTGCATGGTTGGCGCTTCTAATGCTTATAACCAAATAATTGAACGTGATCTAGATGCCCTTATGGACAGAACGAAGAATCGACCGATTCCAGCTGGAAGGATGTCTGTCAACACGGCTTTCGCCATTGCTTCAGTTTTAACCATCCTAGGAATTGTCATCTTATATATAATTAATCCTCAAACCGCTATGTTTGGGGCTATTTCAATATTTCTTTATGTAAGCGCATACACGCCATTAAAAACCAAGACCCCATTATCGGTTTTTGTGGGGGCAATACCAGGAGCAATACCCTTTATGTTGGGATGGGTAGCTGCCACTGATAATTTTGGCATAGAACCGGGAACCTTGTTTGCACTTCAGTTTTTTTGGCAATTCCCTCATTTTTGGGCTATTGGTTGGTTTTTATATGAGGACTATAAAAAAGGAGGTTTTTTTATGCTGCCAACTGGAAAGAAAGATAAAGCCACCGCTGTGCAGATTATCATATATACCGTTTGGACCATTTTAGTTTCCATTATCCCGGTTTTCGGATTTACAGGGGAATTATATTTAACACCAGTAGCGGCGGTTATTGTGTTCTTGCTCGGGTTAGGGATGCTATATTACGCAATTCTATTGTTTAAGAAAATGACAGCAAAGGTAGCGAAACAGCTAATGTTAGCGAGTGTTTCATATATTACGTTGATACAAATAGTTTATGTATTGGATAAGTTTATAAGATAAATGGATTTAACACAAGGGAGTTTAGAGGAAAAAAATAAGCGTGCAAAAAAGATGATGTTGTGGTTTGGGATAGCATCTCTCATTATGTCCTTTGCAGGATGGACAAGCGCTTTTGTGGTTAGTAGGACAAGAAAGGATTGGTTGAGTGATTTCGATCTTCCCGAAGCGTTCATATGGAGTGCACTTATAATTCTGATAAGCAGTGGCTCTTTCATTCTTGCCAAGAGAGCATTAAAATCTAATAATCATCAGTTAACAACTATTTATTTATTTGTCACATTGATTTTAGGTTTGATATTCATTGTCCTTCAATTGCAGGGTTTTGATCAGATGATGGCGTCAGGATATAATTTTACTGGACCCACTAGTAATATCACCATGACATTCATTTTCTTGATAGCAGCAGTGCACATTGCGCATGTTGTTGTTGGCTTGATTTGCTTGCTAGTCGTTATTTATAATCATTTTAAACAGAAATATAATTCAAGTAATATGCTGGGTTTCGAGCTAGCGGCGACATTTTGGCATTTTATAGATATACTATGGCTCTATCTCTTTTTGTTTTTATATTTCATGAGATAAATAAAATGATTATTTTTGTGCAACTTTAAAAAATAGATTTTTTTTATGGATACTACAGCTGTAAGCACTGGTACAGACGGAAAAGCTTGGGGTGGAGGTAATAGACCTTTAGGCGCAAGTTACGGGAAGTTGATGATGTGGTTTTTCATAGTGTCAGATGCCCTGACATTTTCTGGATTTTTGGTAGCTTATGGCTTCTCCAGATTCAAATTCATTAATTCATGGCCTATAGCGGATGAGGTGTTCACTCACGTCCCATTTTTTCACGGGAATTATCCGATGATCTATGTGGCGTTCATGACATTCGTTCTGATTATGTCTTCCGTAACAATGGTATTGGCTGTGGATGCAGGACACCATATGCAAAAAGCCAAGGTTACTTTTTATATGTTCCTGACCATTATTGGAGGTGCTATTTTCGTAGGGTCTCAAGCATGGGAATGGGCTACATTTATTAAAGGAGATTATAGCGCCGTGCAAACGAATGGAGGTAATATTATTCAATTCGGGGAATATGTTGATGTAGATGGTGAACAAACATTCAAGCGTGTTGCCATTGCAGATTTCGCAACAGCAACTGCTTCTGAAAGGACACAGCATGAAAGTAAAAATGGTATATGGTATTCTGATGAGAAGGCATTGCCAGAATTCACGGTGAGCGATGTTCTCTCTGGTATGCAAGCTAATAGCAATATTGTGGCTCGTACCCAGATAATCGATGCCGATGGTGAGAAAACGATATTGTCTCGTACAGAGAGTCTCGATATGATCAAGGATAATGGCAAGCAAGTTGTTGGCGGTGCCAATCTTGTAATCAATGAATATGGTACAAGTTTATTCGCTGATTTCTTTTTCTTTATAACGGGTTTCCATGGGTTTCACGTATTCTCAGGAGTTGTGATCAATATCATAATTTTCTTCAATGTGATCTTAGGTACCTACGAACGTAGAGGTAGTTACGAGATGGTTGAAAAAGTTGGATTGTATTGGCACTTTGTAGATTTAGTATGGGTATTTGTATTTACCTTCTTCTATCTTGTTTAATAAGATAATAATAGTTAGTAATGGCTGAAGCACATAAATTAGAAATATTAAGAGGTTTAGTGAAGTTCAAGTCCAACACTTCAAAGATTTGGGGTGTACTAGTACTTCTAACCATAGTAACAGGAGTTGAGGTTGCATTGGGTATCTATAAGCCAGAAGCGCTGTTAGGTAAGATTTTGGGTATGAAAGCCCTGAATTGGATTTTCATCATCCTGACAATCGTAAAGGCATATTATATTACTTGGGATTTCATGCATATGCGTGATGAAAAGGCTAGTTTAAGACGAATGGTCGTTTGGACGGCAGTGTTCTTGATCTTCTATTTGGTATTCATTCTTTTGCAAGAGGGAGGATATATTGAAAGGGTCTATGAATCAGGATTTATAAAACGAGACTTCTAAGAAATTTAACGAATATTAAAGCCACGCCTTGCGTGGCTTTTTTTATTTTTGCACTATGCAAAAAAAGGCACTTAAAAAGAATGTTGTACTTGGAATCCTATTCTTTCTTCCAGTAACATTCTTATTATTTTTATACCCTGCGAAGCACAACTATAACGTACTGGAAACAGTTCAAAAGAATATTGAAGAGGTTGATGCTTTTACTTCAGAGTCAGGAGATGATATTACACTTGAAGGTAATATCACGGTTCTCAATTTCCTGGGCACTAACCCAATGGAGAAGAGTACTGCCATATTGAATTTAAGCCAGATGATATATGGGAAATTCAAGGGGTTCAAAAAATTCCAGATTGTTTCCCTTGTCCCGCAGGGGACTGAAAATGACCTTGAAAAATTGAAACAAGAAATTGGTAAATACGATGACTTAAAATATTGGAAGTTTGTGTTTGGTCATCCTCAGGGAATCAAGAAAATTCATGCAAGTTTAGGTGTAACTTCGCAGCTCGATGAAAATCTGGCATCTGATATAATCTATATAATTGATAAGGATCGTAATCTTAGAGGTCGTTTAGATGATAGGACAGATAAAGAAATTGAAAAGAATGACCGACCTTATGAACTAAGAGGTTATGATTGTATCAGTATTGATGTCCTAAAAAATAAAATGACCGATGATATGAGAGTGTTATTTACTGAGTATCGTCAAAAAAGAAAAGGGAATTTTGATTCTTCTACCAGAAGAGCGAATGATTTAAAAGAAAATAATGAGCAAGACTAATTATTCATATATAGGTATTTCATTTATCATTTTGGTATTCGGGATAATTTTCATTCCGAGAATTATTGATCGTATTAGCAATAATGACATTACTAAAAAGGATAGACTAAGTAAATCAGAAGCGGATAACGGATTAAGTGATCTAGCTTTTATAGAAATCAACGGCGAACCAAAGAAAGTACCTAATTTTAGTTTTAAAGATCAAAACGGCAAAACCATTGCCAATACAGATTATAATGGGAAAGTATATGTGGTTGAATTCTTTTTCACGACATGTCCCACCATTTGCCCTTTAATGAATGCCAATTTAATCCAGATCCAAAATAAATTCGAGAATTTTAAGGATTTTGGAGTCGCATCATTCACAATCAATCCAGACCATGACACGGTAGAAATACTAAAGGAATATGCAGACGACTACGGTGTGAAGAATTCTAACTGGCATTTAATGACTGGCAGTGAAGAAAATATATATGAACTAGCAAATGCTGGATTTAATTTGTATGCTGCTGTAGATAGTGAAGCTGAAGGAGGTTTTGAGCATTCGGGCTATTTTGCGTTAATAGATAAAAATGGATTCATTCGTTCTCGTAAGGATGATTTTGGTAATCCGAAGGTGTATTATAGAGGGACTGTTACTGAGGAACAGAAATTTAATGATGATGGTGAGGAAGAGGAGATCAGTATCTTAAAGGAAGATATCGCTAAATTACTCAAAGAACCATGGGCAAATTAGA
>CBESOB010000126.1:0-8604 GCA_965530995.1 uncultured Flavobacteriaceae bacterium | reverse complement strand
AATATCAAGAGTTATTTGTGAATAGGGTTTATTTGTCCTCAGTTTCAAACATCTTGAATTTTGGATTGGCAAAAGATGCGACCATCCAAGACATAGAAGTGGTATGGCCAAATAGTAAAGTGAGTACTTTAAAAAATGTACCAGCCAACGAAACCATTGTCATTGACTATAAAGATTCACAAACCACAAATTCGATTTTAGATGAACCTAGTAAGTTATTTACATCCATAGAACCCGAACAATTAAATTTAGGGTATACACATAAAGAGAATGATTTCGATGACTTCTCAAAACAGTTGTTACTTCCCCAAAAACAATCGACTCTAGGTCCTTGCAGTGCGGTGGCTGACATAAATGGAGATGGACTTGAAGATCTATATTTGGGCGGTGCGATGGGGCAATCGGGGTCATTATATATTCAGACAAGTAATGGAAGATTTAATAAAACCAATAATGTGGTTTTGAATAGTGATAGGAACCAAGAAGATGTTGGAGCCTTATTCTTCGATATTGATAATGATGGTGATCAAGACCTTTATGTGACAAGCGGTGGTTATGAATTCACAGAAAATGATCCACTACTGCAGGATAGGCTCTATATGAATGATGGTAAAGGAAACTTTGAAAAGAGCAATGCCTTGCCCAAAATGTTAACAAGTACCAAAGCGGTCAAAGCCATAGATTTTGATGATGATGGCGACCTAGATATTGTAGTAGGAGGTCGCATTATTCCGGGCAAATACCCTTTATCACCTAGATCCTATTTATTGCAAAACGATAATGGTAAATTCAGTGATGTCACAGACGAAGTGATACCTGAACTACGACACGTCGGCATGGTGAATGCTATTGAGATCACCGATCATAATGCTGATGGTTTGGATGATATTGTGGTTGTTGGAGAATGGATGCCTATTACCATTTTTACCAATGATTCCGGAGAGTTCATTAAAGAGGGATTCACGAGTTTAGTGAAATCCGAAGGGTGGTACCAATCTGTTGTGGCTCATGATTTTGATAATGATGGCGATGAAGATCTAGTTGTTGGTAATATTGGTGCGAATAATAAATTCCACCCTACCATAGAGAAGCCATTACATATATTCAGTAATGATTTTGATAATAATGGAAGTTACGATATTGCCTTGAGCAAAGTGTATAATGGAAATTTGGTACCGGTTAGGGGCAAGGAATGCTCCTCTGAACAAACACCTTTCTTGAACGACAAAATAGGCACCTATAAGGAATTCGCCTCTTTGAATATGGAAGGTATTTATGGGAATGATAATATCTCGAATTCCAATCATTTACAAGTCTATAATTTTGAAAGTCTTTATGTCGAAAACAAAGGCAACGGCGATTTTGAACTGACACCATTACCATCTTATGCCCAAATTGGTCCTACGACGGATATTCTAATATTGGATGTAAATAAAGATGGATATCAGGATATTATTGGCGTAGGCAATATGTATGATACGGAAGTGGAAACCGTGCGTTACGACGCCTCAAAAGGATATGTGCTATTGGGGAATGGAGATGGTACATTTGCTGCAAATCATAGTAGTGGCATTAGCTGTAATACAGATATGCGGACGGTCTCAAAAATTAAAATCGGTAATCAGGAACATGTATTTGTTACTAGTAATAATGACAAGCTAAACGTTTTTAAATTGGTGAATTAAGTAGTGACCAAAAGTCAATACGCTTTACGAATATCTTTGTATTATCTTGATTACCTTTGTAGAGATGCGTGAACTTTCATTTTCTTTTATTATTCCTGTGTATAACAGGCCAGAAGAAATCAAGGAACTACTGGATAGTTTTCTTGATGTGGATTCTTCAAAGAATCACGAAATCGTTATTATTGAAGATGGGTCTAGCATTACTAGCGCTGAGATAGCCAAAACATTCAAGGACCGATTGAATATATCATATTATTCAAAAGAAAATACGGGCCCAGGAGATTCTCGTAATTTCGGGATGAAAAAAGCGAAGGGTAATTATTTTATTATCCTAGATTCAGATTGCCTTCTGCCACCTGATTATTTATTGAATGTCGTTAAAAGTTTAGATAAAGAATATGTGGATTGCTTTGGTGGACCCGATGCCGCGCATGAGTCATTTTCCAATCTTCAGAAAGCCATTGACTTTGCTATGACATCGTTCATTACCACAGGTGGAATAAGAGGAAATAAGAGAAGCGTAGACGAGTTTCAACCTAGGAGTTTTAATATGGGGCTTTCCAAGGAAGCCTTTGAAGCCACAAAGGGTTTTGGGAATATTCATCCAGGTGAGGATCCAGACCTGTCTATCAGACTGAAGAAGTTAGGCTATAAGACAAAATTGATTTCCGAAGCTTTTGTATTTCATAAGCGTCGTATTTCGTGGTCTAAATTCTATAAGCAAGTCAATAAATTCGGAATGACACGTCCAATCCTGAATTCGTGGTATCCAGAAACAAGAAAATTGACCTATTGGTTTCCAACGATTTTTAGCCTCACTTTCATTGGTGCACTGATTGGTTTTATGCTGGGTCATCAGCTGCCAATAATGCTTTTTGTAATATATTTTGGACTTTCTTTTATACTCGCTTTATCAAAAAACAATGTATCAGTTGCCTTAATGGTTATTCCGACTATTGTCATGCAGTTTTTCGGATATGGATGGGGATTCTTAAAATCTACCTTGACTCTCGCATTGAGCAGAAAAAGTCCTGAAAAATTATTTCCACATTTATTCTTTGAAATTTAAGCATGGCATCCATAAGATCTAAAATACAATCGGCAGTAAAGAGTGGGAAGATCAATAAGTTTTTCCTGTTCTTGGTTATATCTTTCAGTATATTACTTCTATCTAAGTTATCCAAAGATTACACCAAAACAGTGTCTTTCGATATCAAGGTGATTAATCTTCCAGAGGAACAAATAATCATTAAAGATTCGACACATCAATTGGACATTTTGATAAAAACCTATGGGTTTAAATTGATGAGGTATTATTTATCCGATCCCAAAATTGCCATTGACTTAGAGAAGACCCAAAACATTAATAAGAGTTATTTATGGACCGCTCTTAACAATGGAGGCGATATCAAGGCACAATTTATCGATAATGTTATAGTAGAAGGAATTCAACCAGACACTATCATTTTCAATTATGATGTTAATTACGTAAAAAAAGTCCCAATAATCTTGTTGAGTAATGTCAATTTTGCGCCTGGTTACAATTTAAAAGAAGATTATGTTTTGCAACCAGATTCTGTCAGACTTATTGGACCAAGAGTAATTGTTGATGAAATTAATGAGATTAACACGGATACCTTGATTTTGGATAATGTAAAAACCGATATTTTACGGATGTTGGATTTAATACTTCCAGAACAAATAGAAACAATTGCAATGTCTTCAAAACGGGTTAATATTGAAGCAGATGTGGATAAATTCACAGAGGGTACTGTTCAAGTTCCTATCACTATCAGAAACTTGCCAAAGAATCTCAGTGTCAATTACTTTCCAAAGAAAGTCTCCGTTGTTTTCAATACGGCATTGAGTAACTATTCTTCAGTGGAAGTTGGTGATTTCTTGGTTGAATGTGATTTTAATGATTTTTCCGATCAAAGCTCCTTCTTGGTGCCGCGAATGATCAAGAAACCCGATATTGTTAGATCCGTAAAGATCAATCAAACTAAAATAGAAATCATAATCTCACAATGATGCTGGTAGGACTCACAGGTGGAATAGGCAGTGGCAAGACAACGGTCGCCAAAATGTTCGTGGATCTTGGTGTTCCTGTTTTCATTGCCGATGTCGAGGCAAAGAAACTTATGAGATCATCAAAAGTCATCAAACGAAAATTAATGCAATTATTTGGTGAAGATACCTATATAGATGGAATGTTGAATAAGCCATTGATAGCTTCCAAAATTTTCAATGATAAGGAGATGCTTCAAAAGATGAATGCCATTATTCACCCTAAAGTTGGAAAGCGGTTCAAGAAATGGGCCTTAAAGCAAAATGCTCCATATATCATAAGCGAAGTTGCTATCATTTTTGAGAATAATACACAGAAAAACTATGACTGCATAATTACTGTTATTGCTTCTGAAGAAGAACGTATGAAACGCATTATAAAGCGAGATTCAACCTCAGAAAAGAAAATAAAGGCAATCATGAACAACCAATGGGACGATACTGACAAGATTAAGCATTCGGATTACGTTATATATAATACATCCTTAGAAGAAACTCACAAACAAGTACAGAAACTTCACGAAAAACTTGTTTGTAAGGCCTAAAAACACTGAATTTTAACATTTGTGTTAATGTAAGGTTAAATGGGCTGAGTCGTAAATGTTAAAATCTTAATTTTGAATGATGAGCAAAAAACTTTTTGTTTTACTTGTTGTATTGATGAGCTTATCGTTAATAGGAATCATTTTCGTACAAGCCTATTACATCAATAATACTGTAGAGAACGAAGAGAAACAATTTACCTTTAATGTGCAAAGGGGATTGAGTTATGTTTCAAAGGAAATTGAGGAAAGGGAATTCAGGGAATGGACAATGAAATTCCAAGAAGCCTTTGCCAATGTTGATGCGGATTCTACAAACATTCGAGAGTTGTTTGTTTTCCAGGAAAATGATGATACCAATGAAACGTTCATTTATAAAAATGCAATTTTAGAAGAAAACTATAAGTTATCTTCATCGCTCTTTGACATAGGTTTAGATAGTATAACCATAATGAGAATAATTAATGAACGGGAAACGCGTGTCATTAAGAATGATAGGTTAGACAATAAATTAGACATTACTCCTGAAACATTATTAAAATATGATAAGAAAACAAAAGTAAGGGAGATCCAACTTGAAACTTCTTATAAGGACAATGCTAAATTTACACCAATACATAAGCGTACTTCGAAAAGTGAATTACAATCAATGTTGCGTAAAAAATTAAAAGAAGATGGTGTAGAAATAGATTTTGAATATGCTATATATGATAATGATCTAGCAACCAAGATTCAGTCTGATAATTTTGAATTGGATAAGACATCGACGTATGGTGTGCCCATTTTCTTGGATAATAACGACGAAAGTGATTTTACCTTATATGCAAATTTTCCTGAACGAAAGAAGTTTATTTTGTCGTCTATACTAGGGATGATGCTTTTATCAATCGTTTTTACGACAATCATTATTATTGCATATACAAGTGCTATTTATCAATTGATCAAGCAACGGCAAATCTCGCAGATAAAGACAGATTTCATTAATAATATGACCCATGAGTTTAAGACACCTATTGCAACGATCAATCTTGCATTAGATGCTATCAAAAACCCTAAGATCATTGATGATAAAGAAAAGGTGCATCGGTATTTGGGAATGATCAGAGAAGAAAATAAACGAATGCATGCTCAAGTAGAAAATGTATTGCGAATATCTAAACTTGAAAAAAATGAATTGAACATTAGTAAGGAACGTGTTAAGTTGCACGACTTAATTGAAGATGCCATCAACCACATAGAATTAATTGTTGAAGACAAGAAAGGCTATGTGAAAACACATTTTGAAGCTCAAAAATGTTCAGTACTGGCAAACGAAACACATTTTACTAGCGTTATAGTTAATATGTTGGATAATGCAGTCAAATATTCGACTGATGCGCCCAAAATTGATGTGTATACAGAAAATGTAGGCACAAACATAATACTAAAAATAAAAGACCAAGGCAGTGGGATGAGTAAAGCTGCACAGAAAAGAGTGTTCGAAAAATTCTATAGGGAACACACAGGAGATATACATAACGTAAAAGGTCATGGATTAGGGTTGGCCTACGTGAAACGGATTGTTGATGACCATCAAGGTCATGTGTCTGTAGAAAGTGAAAAAGGAATCGGTAGTACCTTTATTGTTAAACTGCCATTAATATCATAAAGCAATGGAAGAGCAAAATAAAAAAATTTTATTAGTAGAAGACGATCCAAATTTTGGAACTGTATTAAAGGATTATCTTACCATGAATGATTATGAAGTCGTTCATGCAAAGAATGGAATGGAAGGTTTTGAAAAATTCAAGAAAGACGATTACGATCTTTGCATTTTGGATGTCATGATGCCGTATAAGGACGGATTTACCTTAGCAAAGGAAATTCGGGAAAAAAACAAAGATGTACCTATCATTTTCTTGACTGCGAAAGCCATGAAGGAAGATGTGTTGAAAGGTTATAAAGTTGGGGCCGATGATTATTTGAACAAACCATTTGATAGTGAAGTGCTTTTGATGAAAATCAAAGCGATCATACAACGTAAGGCAACGGATACCATTACGGACAGTAAACAGTTTGAATTCAAGATCGGTGATTTCCACATGAACTCTAAATTACGTTTCTTAACACACAAAGGTGGAGAACCAATTAAATTGTCTCCGAAGGAAAATGAATTATTGCGATTGTTGGCTTTACATGAAAATGATCTAATGCCTCGTGAATTGGCACTTACTAAAATCTGGAGAGATGATAACTATTTTACATCTCGTAGTATGGATGTGTATATAGCGAAATTACGTAAGTATCTTAAAGTGGATGATGCTGTGGAGATATTGAACATTCACGGAGAAGGATTCAGGTTGGTGGTTAATACCAAAGCTTAATGAAATAAACTTTCTAAATACAGAGCCCAGCAGAGATGTTGGGTTTTTTAATACATGAGTTTAGTTACCGCTTTAATAATTTCCTTGGGGTCGATCAGATAGTCAAACCATATTATTTTCTCTTGTTTCCTGTACCATGTGACTTGTCGTTTGGCAAAGCGTCTCGTGTTTTTTTTGATTTCTGAGACTGCAAAATCGAGTGCCCATTCACCTTCTAAATATTTAAAAAGCTCTTTATAACCAACAGTATTCAATGCATTAAGATGCTTGTATGGCAGGAGAGATTTTACTTCTTCAAGTAAACCTTCTTCCATCATCATGTCCACACGATGGTTTATACGATCGTAAATCACTTCGCGATCAGCATTTAACCCAATTGTAATTGCCTTGAAGCTACGCTCTGCTTCTTTTTTATTTAGAAATGAGGAATAAGGCAGTCCTGAGCCCAAACAGACTTCTAAGGCCCTTATTACCCGATGTGGATTGTCAATGGAAATTATCGAAGATGCTTTTGGGTCGAGATATTCCAATTGTTCTTGAAGGCTTTTCAGACCTTCAAGAGCTAATTTAGTATTTAAGTTTTCCCTTATGGTTGGGTCTACCTTAGGAAAATCATCCAAGCCTTTTATAACAGCATCGTTATACAAACCAGAACCACCAACCATGATTACCACATCATGTATATTAAATAATGATTCCAATTTTTCAATGGCATCCCGCTCGAACATGCCGACGTTGTAATCCTCTTCTATACCTCTATGTTGTATGAAATGATGTGCTGCCTGCGCCAATTCTGACTCATTTGGTACAGCGGTGCCAATGCACATTTCCTTGTAGAATTGCCGAGAATCGGCGGAGATGATCTCAGTATTGAAATGTTGCGCTAATTTGATACCTAAGGAGGTTTTCCCAATAGCGGTAGGGCCTACCACTGAAATCAAGACCTTACTCATTACTCATCTTATCGCCACATTTATAACAGAATTCAGCGCTTCTCTTATGATCTTCTGCACCACATCCCAAACAAGTTTCTACTTTATGCGGCTCCAAGTCCTGATCATTTTGTTTGTTCTGTGAGGCGATTTCCGCAGTGACTATTCCCGTAGGGACAGCAATGATACCATAACCCATGATCATGACTATTGAAGCAATGAATTGCCCTAATGGTGTGATAGGGGATATGTCTCCATAACCAACCGTAGTAAGCGTGACAATGCACCAATATACACCTCGAGGTATGCTTGTAAAACCAGCTTCGTCACCCTCCACCATGTACATAATGGTACCAAGTATAATAGACACGATAACGATAGCGAATAAGAAAACGAAAATTTTTGCTCTACTTGCCTTTAATGCTTTAGCAATCGTATTGGATGCTCCTAGAAAACGAGCTAATTTCAAAATCCTGAAGACACGTAATAATCGTAGTGCTCGCAATGCCACTAGAGAATGTGTGCCCACAAAAATTAGGGACAGATATTTCGGGATGGTCGATAGCAAATCTATAACTCCGTAAAAGCTTGTGATATATTTGATGGGTTTTTTGACTGTGATGATTCTTGCGAGATACTCGAATGAAAAGAGAACTGTAATTACCCATTCTGCAATATTCAGGAACTTATGGTACTTCGTATCAATTTCTTCCACACTTTCCAGCATCACTAAAACAATACTCGCAAGGATGACGATTAGAAGGATAAGGTCGAATAGTTTTCCAGCGGGTGTATTTGTGCCATAAATTATGACATGTAGTTTCGAGCGCCAGCTATTTTTTGATATATCCAAGGAATCGTTTTTATTATGGTAAATGTAAAAAAGTTTTTAAATCTATTGTTGTTTCTCCAATTGAATCACTTTCAGACGTTTATTCCGTCTTAAGTGACTCTGAATGATATGTTGAACATCCCTATTGTTTTCCATAGGGGTTATAATCGACTCTAAAATGTC
>CBESOB010000125.1:0-8725 GCA_965530995.1 uncultured Flavobacteriaceae bacterium | reverse complement strand
AAAATAAGAAAATAACCCATGCAACGGATCATTAATTTTATCATTAGAAATCAAAGTTTTCTTTTGTTTTTGTTGCTCTTTACCCTCTCAGTTGTCTTTACTATTCAATCACACTCCTACCACAAAAGTAAGGTCATTAATTCCGCTAATTTTTTGTCTGGAGGCATATATAATAGCTCCAATAGTATTTCGCAATACTTTGGCCTAAGGAAGGAAAATGAGATTCTATTAAAAGAAAACAATCGTCTTAAGGCAATACTGTATAATTTAAGTATCACTGATTCTGATACGACATATATAGATAGTACGTCATTCAATTCTAAATACAGATTGACACCTGCTTCTGTCATTAAGAACAGTTATTCGTCAACTACTAATATGTTGCTTATCGACAAAGGTGTGAAAGATGGATTAAAAGAAGACCTAGGGGTTGTGACTTCTAAAGGCATCATAGGGATCATAGAGAATTTAAGTGGCAGTTATTCAAGTATTATTAGCATTATGAATACTAATAGTAAAATTAATGCACAGTTAAAGAACACGGATCATTTCGGAACCCTTGAATGGGATACCCAATCTCCTGAATTCGTTCAATTGGTAGATGTTCCAAAAATTGCAGAAACCAATCTTACAGTGGGCGATACTATAATCACTGGCGGAAGATCCACAATTTTCCCTAAAGGCATTCCGATAGGTCACGTGACAGGTTTTAATTTAGATTCTGCTGAGGATTTTTATACCATTCAAGTCAAGCTCTTCAACGACATGACGAATATTGGTCACGTTTATGTGATCGAGAATATTGATGCAGAGGAAATAATGAATCTACTCAACGACGATGAATAATTCTGTAACAACAAATATTATCCGATTTGTTGCACTGGTCTTAGTTCAGGTACTTGTGCTGAGCAATATTAATTTTATGGGTTTTATAAGCCCCTACTTATATATCCTCTTCATTATTCTATATCCTATAAAGAACAATAGGTCGCTTTTCATCTTTCTTAGTTTTTTGTTAGGATTGACCATTGATATGTTCTCCGATTCAGGTGGTGTTCATGCCGCTGCTTGTGTTACTATTGCTTTTTTAAGACCCGCTGCATTGAAGTTTGCTTTTGGAGCCATGTACGACCATCAAACCGTTAAGCTTGCTACCGCCGAATTCATATCCAACCTGACCTATATTTCCATCTTGGTGGTCATTCATCATACCATTTTATTTTCGTTGGAAATTTTTAACACATCTGAAGTAATTTTAATACTGAAAAAGACGTTATTCTCAGGTGTATTCACTATAATACTCTGTATATTGACTACCATACTATTTAGTAAGCGGAAATGAGGCCACTTTTACTATTATTTTCTGTTATCGCTGTTGGCGTTATCTTTTTATCCAGGTTATTCTATCTTCAAGTCTATAATGCACCATCGGAGGACTTGTTTACAGATAATGCCATAAGAAAGGTTTTTGACTATCCTAAGCGAGGCTATATTTACGATCGAAATGGCAAACTATTGGTTTCCAATCAACCATCATACGATGTGATGGTCATTCCTCGAGAAGTAGAACCATTGGACACCCTTGAGTTCTGCCTTCTTTTGAAAATCGACAAAGAATATTTCAAGAAAACATACCAAAAAGCCTATCATTATTCACCAAGACTACCGTCGGTATTCCTCTCTCATTTGTCAAAAGAAGATTATGCATCTCTTCAGGAAAAAATGCGCAAGTTCGATGGTTTTTATATTCAAAAACGATCATTACGAGATTACCAAACCTCCATTGGCGCAAATGTTCTTGGTTATATAGCAGAAGCTAATCCTGAGCAAATAAAGAGTAATCCTTATTACCGAATGGGAGACCTCATAGGTAAGGCGGGAATTGAATTGTCCTATGAAGAGGAATTACGTGGAGTTAAGGGTATCAAGTTTATTCAGAAAAATCGCTTTAACAAGGATATTGGCCCATATAAAGATGGTACAAAAGATACGATACCACAGCAAGGTAAGGACATAACCATTACCATCGATGGAGATTTGCAGGAGTATGGTGAACGATTGATGATCAATAAACGAGGGGGTATCATCGCCATTGAACCAAGTTCTGGAGAAATTCTTAGTATGATTACTGCACCAAATTATAATCCGAATTTATTGGTTGGTCGGATCCGATCCAAAAATTATACAAAACTACATAACGACACCATCGCAAAACCATTATTCGATCGTGGGTTAAAAGCCATGTATGAACCAGGATCCCCTTTCAAAGTGCTGAACGCACTCATTGCCCTCCAAGAAGGAGTTATCAGCACTGAAGAAAAATTCGTTTGTAGACGAGGATATAATTACGGAGGTAAGAAACCAATGGGATGCCATGCACATAGGAGTCCTGTGAACATGAATCTTGGCATCTATGAATCATGTAATGCATATTTCGCAAACGTTTATCGTCGCATTATTGACGCTTTTCCAAGTCCTGCTGAGGGTATGGATACATGGAGTAATCATGTGAAAAGTTTTGGCCTCGGCAACTATTTGGGCTACGATCTAAAAGTCGGATCATCAGGATTGATTCCTTCTGCGGCTTATTACGATAAGGCATATGGAAAGAATCGATGGTTTACGACATTTACTATTTCTAATGCAATTGGTCAAGGAGAAGTATTGGCTACTCCTATACAACTGGCAAATATGGTCGCAGCGATAGGCAATCGCGGATATTTTTACACACCGCATATCATTAAGAATATCGAAGGAAAAGAAAGAATTGACAAAAATTACACTATTCCCAAAAAGACGACCATAGATTCACGACATTTTGAACCTGTGGTTCAAGGAATGTTCGACGTTTACAATAAAGGAACAGCCAAATACATCAAGATTCCTGGTATTGATATCTGTGGAAAGACAGGTACTGCAGAGAATTTCACTAAAATCAATGGTGAAAAAGTTCAACTTACTGACCATTCTATTTTTGTCGCATTCGCACCAAAAGACAACCCAAAGATAGCAATAGCCGTGTACGTTGAAAATGGCTATTGGGGAAGCCGCTGGGCTGGACGTATAGCTGGATTAATGATAGAAAAATATATAAAAGGAGAAGTCACCCAAAAGCAGATGGAACGTTTTGTACTTGAAGGAAGCCTGGAGGAAGAATATGCTAAACCATTCTCTGGTGAATCTTTCTCGATCAATGATGGCAGTAAATTCAATGTCATAGAAATACCTACTGAAGATGAGTCAGGACAGGAATAGAAATTACAATTTTGATTGGATTTCCATACTCATATACCTATTGCTTATTGGTTTTGGATGGATCAACATTCTATCGGCATCGCATTTGGGAGAAATAAATAGCTACTTTGACATAAGTCAGCCTTATGGGAAACAAGCCATATTCATTATTATATCTTGCGTATTAATTGTTCTCATTCTGTCTATTGAAGCCAAATTCTATGAACGATTTTCAAGCCTTATTTACATAGTTTCCATATTGTCATTAATAGGTCTTTTCTTGTTCGGAAAGACTGTTTCTGGTGCTACTTCATGGTACGGAATTGGTGGATTTACCATTCAACCCAGTGAATTTGCCAAAGTAGCGACATCATTGGCAGTAGCGAAATATATAAGTGACCTTCAAACAAATATAAAAACAGTCAGGGACCAGATTCGATTATTCGCCATCATCGGTATTCCTGCAATCTTAATACTTCTACAAAATGATGCAGGTAGTACGATTGTCTATGGCGCCTTCTTTTTCGTTTTCTATAGAGAAGGACTACCACAATGGTATTTGCTCGTGGCCGTGTTCTTGATTTTAGTCTCTGTAATCACTCTAAAATTTGGGGTCTTGTCAGCTGTGTTGATAACAACAACCGTGATATTCCTTATTCACTTCTTTGGCATTAAAAAACGTCCTAACCTTTTACAACCTATAGCCATCATCATCCTCTCCATCGGATTGGCTTTTGGAGTGAAATTCTTTTACGGCAGTATTTTACAACCTCATCAACAAGACAGAATCAGTCTTTGGCTAAGGTTGGAAAAAGACCCAGTGAAATTAGAGAAGATGAAGAAAACCATTCTATATAACCTCAACGAATCAGAAAAGGCGATTGGATCTGGTGGCTTCACAGGCAAAGGATTCATGGAGGGCACAAGAACGACTGGGAAATTTGTACCTGAGCAACATACCGATTATATCTTCAGTACAGTCGGTGAAGAATGGGGATTTATTGGTAGTGCATTGGTCGTGATCCTTTTTGTATTATTGATTTTACGAATTTTACAACGTGCAGAATTACAAAAAAGTCAATTCAGTCGCGTATATGGCTATGCTGTAGCCTCGATTTTCTTCATTCATTTCTTGATTAACATAGGAATGGTCATGGGTTTGATACCTACCATAGGTATTCCATTACCTTTCTTTAGTTATGGTGGGTCCGGTATTTTGGCTTACACCTTATTACTATTTATTTTCATACGATTGGATAGTAACAGGATCAATGAATGGTAGTTGATTACAAAATACTACCTTGTCAAAAAACTATTAAATCTTGCATCCCAAAAACCCACATGTCAACGGATATGATATCCCAGCACTAATACTTGTTAATGCTGAACTTGAAAAGCATACGTTTACAAATAAGTTTGATACCATAACGATTGATTTTTCAAATAGCAACGCCGTATTTGAGTTAAACAAAGCACTTTTACTCCATCATCACAAACTTGAATACTACACCATTCCAGAGAATTATTTATGTCCGGCCATTCCCGGAAGGACTGATTATCTTTTTTACGTAAAAGACCTAATGGAGGACTTTGACCAAAAAAAAAGTGGGCAAGTAAAAGGTCTTGATATTGGTACAGGGGCTAATTCCATTTATCCAATTCTAGGCGTAAGCTTGTTTAAATGGCAGATGGTTGGTTCGGATATTGATGCTATTGCAGTCGAATCAGCAACTAAAATTGTCAAGTCTAATGCATCGTTAAAACAATTTATAGAGGTTCGGCATCAAAAAACAAATGCAAATATCTTTGAAAGCATCATACAAAAAGATGACTATTTCGATTTCACAATGTGTAATCCACCGTTCTATTCTTCGGAAGAAGAAGCGAATAAAATCGCATTTCAGAAATTGAAAAATTTAAATCCTGATAAAACTATTGCTGAATTAAAACGAAATTTCAGTGGTCAGAGTAACGAGCTATGGTGTAATGGTGGTGAAGCATTGTTCATTAAACGTATGATTAAACAAAGTGCTTCTTTTAAAACGCAAGTAGGTTTTTTTACAACATTAGTTTCTAAAAAAGATCATTTAAACACCTTTTACAAGCAATTGCTTAAACTAAAAGCTACACATAAAACAATAAAAATGTCGCAAGGCAATAAAATAAGCCACCTACTAATGTGGCACTTTACTGAGTCAAAGGATTAACTCTTCACATCCAAAGCATCTCTTAAAGCATTCCCAATAAGCATGAAGGCCATGACCAAACTCATAATACAAAGTCCTGGAATCAAAGCCAAATAAGGTTTGCCGAGAATGATATAGCTATAGTGGTCCTTGATCATTGCTCCCCAACTTGCCATGGGTGGTTGCGCACCGATACCAAGGAAACTCAATCCGCTCTCAATTAAAATAGCTGCAGCAAAATTGGCAGCAGAAATCACAATGACAGGAGCCATTATGTTAGGCAATATGTGTTTTACAATGATTCTGAAATCAGTAAATCCCAGAGCCCTCGCCGCGGTAACATACTGCATCTCCTTAACACTCATTATTTGCCCACGAACAACACGAGCCACTTCCACCCACATTGTCAACCCAACGGCAATGAATACTTGCCAAAAGCCCTTGCCTAGAGCCAATGTAATGGCAATGACCAATAATAAGGTTGGTATGGACCAAGTGACGTTAATGATCCACATGATAAATGTATCCACCTTGCCCCCAAAATATCCCGCAATACTTCCCATGAATATACCAATGACCAAAGAAATGAACACCGCTATGAAACCGATGAAAAAAGATATTCTAGCACCCACTAAAACCCGACTCAACAGATCTCTGCCATACTTATCCGTTCCGAAAATGAATAATCTTTCCTTTATAAATTCTGTATCAGGACTACCGATGAAATCGGCGGTTATGGTTTTGGTAATTCCATCCAATTCATCAGCAGTATATTCTATATAGGTAAGTTCCTTACCATCCAAAGAATAATCTGTAATTGGGATTTCCGTATCGCCATTCTTCTTGCCGTAGAATAGCTTACCCAAGAAAGTTTGTTCCGAATTCAAACCCGAAGGAATGGTCAGCATCATAACCTTATATCCAGGAGGTTTTGAATGTATGGACAAATGCATTTGATTGGCATATTGTGAATCATCAGGAGCAAGCACATATGCAAAAACAGAAATCAAGCCTATCATTACAATAAACCAAAAACTCAAAACGCCCCAGAAATTCCTTTTGAACTTCTGGAGCGCTAATTGTGATAATGATTTAGCCAATTGGCTCATGGATTATCTAGTCTTTTACTTCTACAACCTTATTGATTCCATATGTTAACTTTAGGTCATACAATACATTAATCGCTTCCTCAACATATACATCCTTACTCAAACTAACATGCCAACGTCTTCTTTTTTCTCCTAAAACAGTATCATTTTCTACCAATTTCATTTCGTATGGTAGAGACTCAAATGTCAAGTTGGTCTTATAATCTGTAATCTTTTCGTAGCGTTTTGCATGTTGCTCATTCAGTTCAACTTTCGCTTTATAATTTTCATAATTCAGAGAATGAGTATCAACATCCCTTACTTTCTTGACCCATTTAGCACTTTCTTCAATCAATTTTAATTGCTCATTATTTGCCATGCGCTCTTTACTTTTGGCAATGGTACCATCGTAATCAAAATAGCTATTCCAAATGTCATAGTCTACTGCTGCAATTCTATCCCAAGGCAATGGATTCTCATTGTCTTTCTCTCCAATATCAATAAAGCTATATCTGTCTGGAACAACCACATCACTCTTAACCCCCTCTAATTGAGTAGAACCTCCATTAATCCGATAGAATTTCTGTGTGGTCAATTTTAAAGCACCCATGTCAGTTCCCTGATTATTACGTACCATTCTGTTAAGATCAATAACATTCTGCACAGTCCCTTTGCCATACGTCTGCTCACTACCAATAACAATTGCTCGTTTATAGTCTTGCATTGCTGCGGCTAATATCTCAGAAGCAGAAGCAGAAAGCTCGTTAACCAAAATCACTAAAGGACCGTCCCATGAAATGGTTGAGTTTAAGTCTTTCAATACTTCTTGAGGTTCACCATCTCTCGAACGAACTTGAACTATTGGACCATCCTTAATAAATAATCCCGCCATATCTACAACCGTTTGTAAAGACCCTCCACCATTATTCCGCAGGTCTATTACGAGTCCCTCCATACCTTCTGATTTCAGTCGTTCTATCTCCCTCTCTATATCCGATGCAGCATTTCTATTTTTATAATCTTCAAAATCAACGTAAAACTTAGGTAAATTGATAATACCAAAGGTCTTTCCATCCTTTTCTACTTTCGATGATTTAGCATAGGTTTCTTCTAACTCAACGACATCTCGCACTATTTCAATATCTTCTAAGGTACCATCAAGTTTTTTCATGGTTAAAATAACCTTCGATCCTTTTGGGCCTTTAATGAGCTTAATGGCGTCATCCAATCGCATTCCTACAATATTTACGGGTTCCTCTTCATTTTCTTGTCTTACTTTCATGATAATATCGCCGACTTCAATTTTATTCTGTCTCCATACTGGACCGCCAGAAATAATATCGACAATTTTGGTATTATCCATTCTCTTTTGAAGTCTCGCACCAATACCTTCAAAACTTCCCTTCATTTGAGTATCAAAACGGTCTTTGTCAACAGGTGCAAAATAGGATGTATGCGGATCAAACTCTTCAACTATGGCATTTATATATCTAGAAAAATAGTCTTTTTGTTCAAGATCACTTGTGAGATCAAACCACTCTTCAAAAGACTTTTTTGTCTCTTCTCTTACTTCAGACTCAATGTCAGTCAAGGATTTCTTAACGTATGTCGCATTGAGTTCATTCACTCCTTGATTCTTGAAATTCAATTCCTCCTCTTCTACTTTCTCACTATAATCAGAAAGTGTACTGTATTTTAATTGGAGTCTCCAACGCTCTTTCATTTGTTTTTTGGATCTTACATACGTGGAATTTTCATAATCCGAATTGAACATTTCTTCTTTAGAAAAATCAAAAGGCTTTGACAAGATTGCAGCCTGAATTTCTTGAGATTCTCCTATTCGCTTTAATAACCGCTCATGTGCTATCTTAAAAAATGAAATATCATACGCTTTCAATTGCTCGTCAATTTCAGTTTTATACTTATCAAAATCCTTGATATCAGATTCGTAGAAAAATCGTTTATAAGGGTCCAAACTCTCCAAAAAATCAACATAAACTTCCTCTGAAAATTCATCATCTACAGTTTTCGGGTCAAAATGTCCTCTCTCAAGAACATAAGTAATGATTTGAATGAGCATTTTATCCTTGTCAGGATCAGTAAAAGTCTTTGTGGTAAAGCTACACGAAGCAAATGCTAGCAACAACACAAACATTAAGATCTTATAATTCCTTTTCATGATATCGTAGGGTTTCATTATCTAATTTTCAACTAAAA
>CBESOB010000124.1:0-8870 GCA_965530995.1 uncultured Flavobacteriaceae bacterium | reverse complement strand
TTTTAGCTCTTCAATGGTTTTCCAAACTACAAGAATTGTTAATGCACCAAACAATGAGGGAAAGAATTTAACCCAAAAAACTGAATTGCCCAGAAGATAAATAATACTGGATACCCAAGAAGTAACAGGTGGAACAGATAAATAACCCCATGCCAAATGATGAGCTTGATCAAGATAAAGGTATTCGTCTCGTTGCAAGTCGTATTCAGGGCTTATTAAGATGTATTGTAGTAAAAACTTTAAAACTATAAAGGCAACTAAAATCCATGTCTCTTTCTTCATTGGTACTCGTGGTAAATTAACTCTAACGATCTACTAAACGCAGCTTGGCCTTGAAGACGAAGATACAAAAAGTGGAAGATACTGATACATTAAGTCGAGCGGTAGTTCGATAGCCATTATCCGTCTCGTTTATGGGATTTTTCCTGAAAAAAACCCGATGATTGAATCACTTTATTTTATTAGGAATCTGAGAAGTCTGACCAAATTGCTTTTAGTACGCTGATGGCATACGGTTGCCCTCTATGGGCGACTAAAACTGGATTTAGTTAAAAGCCTTGATGCTATTTTTGAGCACATGCGACAAGAATACTTAAGTAACAAAGAAGCGATTATGGCGGAGGTTGGCCTGTGAGCCTATGTTCGATGACCAAAAGGAGTTTAAAACGACAAAGACCTATATCTCCAATTTCTTTGAGATCCTATAAAATAAAGACCGGTTTAACAAGCTGATTGTTAGGTGCGCGAAGGCGAATTGATTATGAACGTTGTTCGCTGAAGTATTGTTTTTATTTAGCTAGTCTTGCTCTCCCCATTTTGTTACTTTCAATATTTTTTCAAATATATTGGTATTTTCATAGGTCCCTACAAACTCTTCAGATCCAGGGCCATAAGCAAATACAGGAATTAAAGCAGCAGAATGTCCAGTAGTAGCAAAGGTCATCCCAATTTCGCTATAATCACTATACTCTTCTCCATTTTCTCTTTTCTTCTTTTTTGCGGACAATGTGAAGCCGCCCGTTTCATGATCAGAAGTTACTATTACGATTGTGTTGCCATCTTTCTCAGCATAATCCAATGCTTTACCTACAGCATCATCAAAATCGATCAGTTCCGATACCAAATACGATGCATTGTTCTCATGGCCACCCCAATCTATTTGAGAGCCTTCAGCCATCATAAAAAAGCCTGAATCATCTTTACTTAAAAATCGAATGGCTAGTTCTGTTGCTTTTGAAAGAAAGTCCCCTCTGTCTTGGATAATTGGCGGCATAGCGTCTTTTGCTAATAGATAACCTACCTTTTCGCTAGATTTAATTTTCGAGAAATCATTGAGAGCAATAGTATCAATAGTGAATTGTTTTTCATTTAAGGTATTCAATAATTTGCGTCCATCTTGTCGGTTGTTAAAAAATTGCAGTCCTCCACCTGCGAAAAAATCTATTTCCGACTGTACCAATTGTAAGGCTATTTTCTCCGCAGAACCTCTATTAAATGCATGCGCATAGAAACTGGCTGGCGTAGCATGGGTTATTGAAGAAGTGGCAATCATCCCTGTTTTAATATTTTTTAATGAAGCTATTTCTACCAAATTTTTCACATCTGTTGAATCATCTGCTACTCCGATTGCACCATTGTATGTTTTGACCCCACATGCAAAAGCTGTCGCCCCAGCTGCAGAATCCGTTACATCCTCCCTAGAAGAGGAAGTTTTTATAAGACCTATATTCTTAAAGCGAGCATAATTTGGTGAAGATTCTTTGAAGTAGAAGGCAGAAGATATCTGTGATAGTCCAGTGCCGTCACTAATTAAAAGTATGACATTTTTTGGGGCAGTCGTATCATAGTTGGGGCTTTTAGGATGGCAAGCAAAAAACGTAAATAGGATACCAGATAAAATAATTCTTTCAAAATTCATATTAATTATAGTTTGTTAAACGCCCTTTACAAAAGAGGTGTTTTATAATAGTTTATTATTAAAAATGATTCATCTAAATTACAGATAACTCAGCGTTATTAAGTGTTTGTGCACGATTTTGTTTTGGTTGAGCGGTTTTGTACGGTAGGCAGTCCCGAGAACTCGGGACGGAATGACAGACTGATTTTTACGGCAGATTTACATGCTTGTGCCATGATTTCTATGGCTTATTCCCTCACATCCCAATAGGCAGATGCCTGGCCAAACTGGAAGTGGATAGGATTATGTCCTGGATCATGTTCCCATAAATACAAGTTAGGATTCTTTTGGAACAGTAGGATCATGTCGGAGCCGCTAAACTTAAATTTCCCGAACTCATCGCCTTTTTTTACTTGCTTTCCTTTAAGTTTTGTGTACATGTCTACACCAGAAACCTGTGCCATACCAATTGATATAGCTGCTACAAGGCCAACTGACTTCCCTGCATCTACAACAAAAACACCTCTGGATTGCTGAAATTCATAACCGCCCTCTGAACTGTCGGGCGCATGAAACTCACCATCGGAAGTTATATTAACATCTAGAAACACTTTGCTCCGAACAGCCTTGCATTCTTTGACTTTACCATCTACAGGTGAATGAAATCTGTGGTAGTCGAACGGACTAAGAAAATAATGAACGAATGTACCTCCGTTGAATGCTTCGGCCAATGTATCATCCTGCAACAACTCACTAACGGTATATACTGAATGCGTATTTTTTAGTTTCAGGCTGGTAGGACGCCCATCTATGCCAAGCACATTTCCTTTATCGTCAATAGGATACTTCATTTTGTAAGTGCAATCGGCTGCAGAAGTTATCGTATTATTATTCCTAGGGTCGGCAATTGGCCGTAATGGTGTTTGACCCTTTGCATCCGCACCATTAAACTCACGATAGAAGAACTCATTAAAGGTCTTCCAATTTTTTGAGTTTTCACTGTAAAGCGGAATATTGTACATCGGATCCGCCATAAATGAAGCCATCGCGCTTAATGGGAGGGATTCTTTGGTATCAAGAAATTTGCCCCAGTCAACGGCGAATTCCCGCAACCAGTCAGCAAAAACAAAATCTTCTTTTTTGTAGTCCTGTAAATTAGCAATGTTCATAAATGGCAATGGCTGATCTACCAGAAAATAGAACTGGCACAACAAGTCATATACTTTCTGATTATACCCATTTTGTGTGTCATCACTGCTCCAAGCATTCGGATAATTGGGATCATCCATTTCATCGGGTATTAATACCAGGAATTGCGCCATATATTCTAGGTATGTATCTGGTGTAATTGGCCAGCCTTCACCTCCAAATAAATTATCCAGCGCATTGTAAAGGTCAGGGTGCATTTCGTTCCAGGCTCTTTTTTGTGCTACCATTAAGGAAGACTGAAGGGCAACATAGAAAACTTTGTCCTTCTTGATCTGGTTTTTTAATTCTTTGTAAGACTTAGTGGTCTTTGGCCACTTTGGATTGGACGGATTCATTTTAAAAGTCATTTATGGGTTAATTAATTATTCTAGTTGTACAACTCGATATTGATGTACAAAAGTTCTTGTTTCTAGTATTTTGTAACCCCTTTATTATCAATAAAGAACGCCCTTATTCCCACAAATAAAAGAGGCTTTACCCACTTATTATTAACAATAAAGCATTAAAGGTCAATAATAAAGGGTGTGGTTTGTTTTGTGGATGCGATTGCGGTGCCACGTCGAGCACAGCTATTCGCTGTTTAGAGCTCCGTATTTATACATTAACGCCAAAAAAGTACCCTACCAAGGCGGTCAATCCCATGGCTACCGTCCCCCAAAATGTGATTCTTATTATGGCTTTTCCTATACTGGAGCCACCAGTCTTTGCTGCTAATGCGCCTAAAATAATGAGGAATAGAGTGGCAAAGCCATAGAGATAATACTCCATGCTTTGTAAGGGTAGGAATAGCGTCACTAAAAAGGGGAGTATGCCTCCCACCGTAAAGGCGGCACCAGAGGCCAAAGCGGCTTGTATGGGCTTGGCCTGACTGATGTCATTAATGCCTAACTCATCCCTAACGTGGGCTCCCAAAGCGTCGTGTGCTGTCATTTCCTTGGCAACGGTAAGTGCTGTTTCTTTTTTCAGGCCTCGGTTTTCATAGATCTCTGCCAATCGCTGTAACTCCAATTCGGGCAGCTCTTCCAACTCTTGTTTTTCGCGCTCGATATCGGCTGACTCTATGTCTGTTTGTGAGCTTACAGAAACGTATTCTCCTGCTGCCATGGACAATGCACCAGCTACTAATCCGGCCAAGGTCGCCAATATAACGGGCTCTCTCATATCGCTAGCTGCCGCAACACCTATGGCAATACTGGCAGTTGATAGAATGCCGTCATTGGCACCAAGTACCGCGGCTCTTAGCCAATTGCTTCGGTGGATATAATGATTGTCTAAATAATCGTCTATGGTCTCAGACATTTTGGATGTTTAATGGTTATTAAATGGATGTAACTAAGGTCGCATATTTTTTTGGTAACGGCAAAACAAAAAACCGCCTCTTGGTAGAGGCGGTTTTGATTCAATTTAATATGATTCCCGCTGGAGTTTATCTTGAGCGATAGTCGAAAGCCAGGAATTGCACTTTGCTTATTTTATCATATCATAGGAACGCTTAATGAAATTGGTGAGTTCTTCACCTTTCAATAAGCCTTGCGACAATCTTGCGAGGTCTAGTGATTGATTGATCAACCGTTCTTGTTTTTTCTTGGTCTTTGTGCCCAAGATCTCACCTACCAATTCGTGATTGGTATTAACCACCAAATTGTACATTTCTGGCATATTACCAAACATGTTCATGCCGCCACCGCCGCCAGTCGCTTGCATCTCCTTCATACGTCGCATGAATTCTGGTTGCGTGATCATGAATGGAGCAGCATCGCTGTCCATAGCTTCTAACTGCACCATGAACTTTTCAGAAGGGACCACTTCTTTCAATAGCTCGTCCAACTTTGTTTTTTCTTCGTCAGAGAGTTTGGAAATTGTGGTGTCGTCTTTCTTGATCAATTTATCGATAGAGTCCCCATCAACACGCACAAATGAGATGTTCTCTTTTGTGCTTTCCAATTTCTGGAGGAGGTGGGGTACAATAGGGGAGTCCAATAACAAGACTTCGTACCCTTTGACCTTCGCAGCTTCAATATAGGAGTGTTGCTCTTCGACATTGGAAGCATAGAGAATGACCAATTTGTCATCCTTGTCAGTTTGATTGTCTTTGATCTTGGCTTCCAATTCTTCATAGGTAAAGTATTTGCCATCTACGCTTGGATACAAGGCAAAAGCATCTGACTTCTCGAAGAATTTCTCTTCAGAAAGCATTCCGTATTCGATCACTACCTTAATGTCATTCCACTTGGCTTCGAAATCCTCACGGTTGTCGTTAATGAGTGACTTCAATTTATCAGCCACTTTACGGCTGATATAAGAAGCGATCTTTTTAACGGCACCATCGGCCTGTAAATAACTACGAGACACGTTCAATGGAATGTCGGGCGAATCTATGACACCGCGTAACATCGTCAAGAATTCAGGTACGATACCTTCTACATTATCCGTGACGTATACCTGATTTTGATATAATTGGATACGGTCTTTCTGGATATTCATATCGTTCCCCAGTTTCGGGAAATACAAGATACCTGTAAGGTTAAAAGGATAATCCACATTCAAGTGAATATGGAACAATGGCTCCTCAAATTGCATTGGGTATAGCTCTCTGTAAAAGCTTTTGTAATCCTCATCTTTTAAATCGGCCGGTTGCTTGGTCCAAGCCGGATCGGGATTGTTGATGATGTTATCGACCGTTAGTTGCTTGTGAGGTTCTGTTGTTTCCTTACCATCTTTATCGGTCGTTGTTGCCGGTGCATGATCTGGGTCGTTTACTTCTTTAGTGCCAAACTTGATCGGGATTGGCATAAACTTGTTGTACTTATTCAGCAAGCTTGTTATTCGTGCTTCTTCCAAGAATTCGGTAGAGTCATCCGCGATATGCAAGATGATCTCAGTGCCTCTATCTTTTTTCTTACCTTTTACTAAGGTAAACTCCGGTGAGCCATCACAGGTCCAATGAGCCGCATCGTCATCTTTATACGATTTGGTCTTTATTTCCACTTTATCAGCCACCATAAAAGCGGAGTAGAAGCCTAGTCCGAAGTGGCCTATAATACCAGCATCATCCACCTTGTCTTTATATTTATCCAAGAATTCTTCAGCTCCTGAAAAAGCAATTTCGTTAATGAATTTTTCCACTTCTTCCTTGCTCATCCCCAATCCTTGGTCGATGATATGAAGTTTCTTCTTGTCTTTGTCGATCTTCACCTCAATTTGAGGATTGCCGTATTCTACCTTGGCCTCACCGATATTGGTAAGGTGCTTTAATTTCATGGTAGCATCTGTCGCATTACTGATCAACTCACGTAAGAAGATCTCGTGATCACTGTACAAGAATTTCTTGATGAGTGGAAAAATGTTTTCTACCGAAACATTAATAGTTCCTTTTGCCATGTTTTTATGTTTTTTGCGTCACTTCGACTGCGTCTCAACTCGAACTAACGACATTAGTGTTATTAATTTATGAAAACTACTAGTCAACAAAAATGCCAAGCCGTTAAAAGTGACAAACTGACACGTAAAATTTTAACAAAACTTTGTTTAAACATTTTGCTAATAGATTAAACAATAATATATCTTTGTATAGATTGTTGAGGATGATACCATTCAATTAGAAATTATGGCAAAACAAGCAACCACCACGAATACAACCACCAAGAAAGCTACAACCGAAGCGGCTATTTTGTCTGCCTATACGCATCATGTATTAGAGCATGACCGTATACCAAGTTCGGGATACAAGTTTTGTAAGGAAGAGAAGATGGACGAGGACGCCTTTTATAATCACTTTGGGTCGTTGGATGCCGTTCGTAAAGCTGTTTGGAATGCCTTTCATCAGAATACGGTTAATGTACTTCTTAAAAACAAGGACTATGCCTCTTACACCAATAAAGAGAAGATGCTGACTTACTATTACACCTTTTTTGAAGTATTGAAATTGAATAGAAGTTATGTGCTATTCACATTGAAAGACCATGCCGCGCAGAATATGATGCAGAGCTTAGAGCAATTAAAAGGTATAAGAAAACATCTGAAAGCATTCGCTTTGGAATTGATTGACGAAAGCAACGAGAATAAGCAATTGAAAATTACAAAGCATCATACGACGATTTTTTCTGAAGGTGCTTGGCTGCAATTTTTATTCATATTAAAATATTGGATGGACGATGAGTCCGCTGGTTTTGAGAAAACAGATGTGATTATTGAAAAATCTGTAAATACAGTGTTTGATGTCTTTGAAACTAAGCCATTAGAATCTGTTCTAGACCTTGGGAAATTCCTTTGGAAAGAAAAAATGATGTAGCAACGACCTATTGAAAACTCTAGATAAAATACCGACTTCAAAATTGCAACGTACAACCACACTTGTTAAGACTGGCGCAAAAGTTGGTGGCAATTACTTAAAATACTATGGGTCTAAACTCATGAATTCTGAGACCAATAAAGACCAGTTGAACGAAGATAATGCGACAGATATTTATGATGGTTTAAAGAGTTTAAAGGGCAGTGCGTTAAAAGTTGCGCAAATGTTGAGCATGGAAAAAAACATTCTTCCAAATGCCTATGTTGAGCGTTTTAGTTTGGCACAGTTTTCTGTACCACCATTGTCGGCACCTCTAGTTAGAAAAACATTTAAAACATACATCGGGAATTACCCAGAAGACATATTCGACACGTTTGCCGCTCAATCCATAAATGCCGCAAGTATCGGTCAGGTACATAAAGCAACTAAGGATGGGAAAAAACTTGCTGTGAAAATTCAATATCCGGGAGTGGCAGACAGTATAAGTTCTGATCTGGCGATCGTGAAACCGATCGCCATCAGGATGTTTAATTTGAAGGGCAAGGATAGTGAGAAGTATTTCAAGGAAGTGGAAAATAAACTGATTGAAGAGACGAATTACTTATTGGAAATAAAGCAAAGTAAAGAAATTACGGAAGCTTGCGCTCACATTCCTGACCTGGAATTCCCTGAGTATTATGAAGACCTTTCAAGCGAACGGATCATTACCATGGATTGGATGGAAGGACAGCATCTGTCAGAATATACAAATACAGAAACATTACAAGAGAATAACGATAAATTAGGACAAACGCTTTGGGACTTTTATATGTTCCAGATCCATGGCCTGAAAAAAGTGCATGCAGACCCTCATCCTGGAAATTTCTTGGTGGATGAAGATTTTAATCTCATTGCCATTGATTTTGGCTGCATCAAGCATGTGCCAGATGAATTCTATAATCCATATTTTGAATTAGCGAAGTATAAGAGCATCAATAATCCAGATGTTTTCATGCAGAAGATGTTTGAATTGGAAATTCTCCGAGAAGATGATTCTCCAGAAGAAATTAAATTCTTCTCGGAGCTTTTCCATCAAATGTTGAGTTTATTAACTAGTCCGTTCCATAATGAAGAATTTGATTTTGCGGATGAAACATTTTGGTCTAAAATAGCGTCTCTTAGCGAGCAATTCTCTAACGATACCAAGATTCGTAAGATGAATGGCAATAGAGGTAGTAAACACTTCTTGTACATTAATAGGACATTCTTCGGATTGTATAATCTACTGCATGACCTAGGATCTAAAGTAATAGTGAATAACTATAAATTATATATGAAAGACTCAAAATCCGAAAGTGTGGTAATGAGTTAGAAAGTACCTTTAATTTGGTTTATTATTGGTTAGGTTGTTTTTAATGAGCGCGCTTTTTGGATGAAGTGCGCTCTTCTTTTTTATCTATTTTTTATTACTTAAATTGCAAGTTCCTTAAAATA
>CBESOB010000123.1:0-8943 GCA_965530995.1 uncultured Flavobacteriaceae bacterium | reverse complement strand
ATCAGATTTTCACTCAGAAAGCACTTTACGAAATGTGTGAAACGCTCCCCACAAATAAACAAGAATTAAAAGCGGTTAACGGAATGGGCAAGGTGCGTGTTGAAAAATATGGAACTGAAATTTTAAATGTTATAAGGGACTATTGCGACGAAAACGATCTTGAAACATCAATTGAAGCCACCGTTTTTGAAGCTTTGAAACCCAAAAGAAAAAAAGGTGATACGAAAAAAGTGTCTTTAGAATTGTTTAAATCTGGCAAAACGATACAAGAAGTAGCATTAGAGCGGGAACTGAATGTCAATACGATTTCTGGACATCTTGCAAGTTTTATTCGGTCAGGTGAGGTGAAGGTTACCGACTTGATTTCAGAAGGTCATTACGAAGAATTGAAAAAATTAATTCCCAAGAAATCATTCGAAAACCTTTCAGATTTAAAGTATCAATTGGACGATAAGTTTTCCTATGGAGAAATTCGATTGGTTCTAGAAGAAATAACTAAGGCATAAAATGGGTTGAAAAAAGTCCCGCTTTAATAGCGGGACTTTTCTGTATTATAACCTTAATTTATTTAGTAATACTTCTCGAGATCACGATCTTCTGTATCTCACTAGTGCCTTCATAGATCTGGGTGATCTTGGCATCGCGCATCATGCGCTCCACATGGTACTCCTTTACAAAGCCATTGCCGCCATGTATCTGCACCGCCTCCACCGTATGCTCCATAGCCACCTTAGAGGCATATAATTTAGCCATGGCACCGGATAGGTCGTAGTTATTGCCTTGGTCCTTGTCCCAGGCAGCTTTCATTACCAAATGTCGCGCCGCGGAGATATCGGTGTACATGTCGGCTAACTTAAATGCGATAACCTGATGGTTGTATATTTCTGTACCAAAAGCCTTACGCTCCTTAGAGTATTTAAGGGCCAATTCATAGGCACCTTGTGCTATGCCCAAAGCTTGTGCGGCAATGCCAATACGGCCACCGGATAGGGTTTTCATGGCAAAACGAAAACCGGAACCGTTAGCGCCGATCCTTTGCTCTTTAGGTATTTTAACATCATTGAATTGTAAGGTATGCGTATCGCTCCCGCGAATGCCCAGTTTATTTTCTTTGGGTCCAATCTCAAAACCTGGCATGCCTTTTTCTAAAATAAAGGCATTAATACCATGCGACCCCTTGTCCCTGTCGGTTTGGGCGATCACTATGTAGACGTCTGCACGGCCACCGTTGGTGATCCAATTCTTCGTGCCATTCATGATATAATGGTCGCCTTTGTCGATGGCTGTGGTTCTTTGCGATGTCGCATCACTGCCGGCTTCAGGTTCGCTCAAACAAAAGGCACCTACAAATTCGCCGCTAGCCAATTTGGTGAGATATTTTTCTTTTTGGGCTTCATTACCATAATTTTCAAGACCATAACACACCAAGGAGTTATTCACCGATACGATTACAGAGGCAGACGCATCCACTTTAGATAATTCTTCCATAATAATGATATATGATATCGCATCCATGCCACTTCCACCATATTTAGGATCTACCATTATACCCATAAACCCTAAGTCCCCCATTTTCTTGACGAGACTATTTGGGAATTTTTGCTTTTCGTCGCGTTCAATAACACCTGGTAATAATTCTGTTTGCGCAAAATCACGCGCGGCATCTCGAATCATGATATGTTCTTCGCTAAGACTGAAATCCATTGTTATAAAGTTATTAGAAGATTGTTAAAAAATGTCCTCAAAGATACTTTTTTGCAATCATATTTTCAATAATGAATTGTTATTTTTACAGATATGACAAAAGAAGAGTATCAAGTTATAGGTGTTATGTCTGGAACGTCCTTGGATGGTATGGACCTGGTCTATGTCTCTTTTTCTACTTCAGATTGGCGTTATACCATTAATCATGCCGATACCATTCCCTATTCTGCGAATTGGCATTCCGACCTACAGGGTTCCATTCATTTAGATAAAGAGCAACTAATGGATCTGGATGCCGGGTATACAAAATTGTTGGCGAAGACCATTACAGACTTCATTGAAACCTATGCCATTAATGATATAGATGCGGTGTGTAGCCATGGTCATACCGTTTTGCATCAACCGGAAAATGCAGTGACCTATCAAATTGGCAATCGACCGGAATTAGCCACGATGATCGGACAGAAAGTCGTTTGCGATTTTAGGGTTCAGGATGTGATGTTGGGAGGACAAGGAGCGCCTTTGGTGCCCATAGGTGATAGATTGTTGTTTCCAGATTACGACTACTGTCTTAATTTAGGAGGCTTCGCCAATGTGTCGTTTGAAAGCAATACGGGACGTTCGGCTTTTGATATTTGTCCGGTGAATATCGTGATGAATCATTATTGCCAATTAATAAACTTGCCTTATGATGATAAAGGACAGATGGCCTCTAGAGGTAACATAAACCCGGCATTGCTCAAGGACCTGAATCATTTACCATTCTACGCACAAAAGCCGCCAAAATCCTTGGGACTGGAATGGGTGAAAGAAAAAACAGTTCCATTGATCGATTCTTATAAATTAACCACGAGTGATATTTTGCGAACGTTTGTCGAACATGTAGCCATTCAAATTTGCTATGTTTTAAAAGATAGGGGCAATGTTTTAGTGACGGGTGGAGGCGCCTATAATAATTTCTTGATATTGAGGATCAGGGATTTATCAGAGTGTGACATACGTATCCCTTCTAAGGAAATCATTGAATATAAAGAGGCGTTGATCTTTGGGGTATTGGGTGTCTTGAAACTAAGAAATGAAATGAATTGTTTGAGCAGTGTCACTGGTGCTTCTCATGACCATAGCTCCGGAAACATATTTATGCCCTAAAATATTTTCAATTTTAATCAAAGCCGTGTATAGTTTTTTATATTTGTTAGCAACAACCACCAACCAAAATTAATGAAAGAACTACTTCAGAAGTACGAAAACAAAGAACCTGAAATTGTTTTCAATTGGAAAGATCCAGAAACTGATGCCGAAGGTTGGACGGTTATAAATTCATTACGTGGCGGCGCAGCAGGCGGAGGAACACGAATGCGCAAAGGATTGGATATGAATGAGGTTTTATCTCTAGCCAAAACCATGGAGGTAAAATTTACGGTTTCAGGACCCGCAATAGGCGGTGCTAAATCCGGAATTAATTTCGATCCACATGATCCAAGGAAAAAAGGGGTATTAGAGAGATGGTATCGTGCCGTGTCTCCATTATTAAAAAGTTACTATGGTACTGGCGGTGACCTTAATGTCGATGAGATTCATGAAGTGATTCCCATTACGGAAGAATCTGGCGTATGGCATCCACAAGAAGGTGTTTTTAATGGGCATTTTAAACCCACAGAAGCAGATAAGATAAATCGTATTGGGCAATTACGTCAAGGGGTGATCAAAGTGATTGAAAACCCTGCATATTCTCCAGATGTTTCTAAAAAATATACCGTTGCTGATATGATCACTGGTTTTGGTGTTGCCGAAGCAGTGAAGCATTATTACGAGATCTACGGTGGCAGTGTTGTAGGTAAGCGCGCTATTGTTCAAGGTTTTGGCAATGTGGGTTCTGCCGCAGCATTCTATTTAGCTAAAATGGGCGCTCATGTTATCGGGATCATCGATCATTCTGGCGGTGTCATTAAAGAAGAAGGATTTTCTTTTGAAGAGATCACGCAATTGTTCTTGAATAAAAAGGGGAATATACTGATGAGCGATCACATGATTCCGTTTGAGGAAATGAACGAAAAAATATGGGGATTACCAGCGGAGATTTTTGTACCATGTGCTGCCTCAAGATTAATTACGCAAGCGCAAATTGATGAAATGATCGAAACGGGTCTAGAAGTTATCTCATGTGGTGCCAATGTGCCTTTTGCAGATAAGGAAATTTTCTTTGGACCGATCATGGAACATACAGATGAAAGAGTAAGTCTGATCCCTGACTTTATAAGTAATTGCGGAATGGCAAGAGTATTTGCCTATTTTATGGAGCGTCGTGTGCAAATGACCGATGAATCTATATTTAATGACACGTCAAAGACCATACGCAGCGCATTGAAAAATGTGTATGATACAAAAAATAGAAAAACTGAAATAAGTAAAACTGCATTTGAAATTGCCTTAACGCAACTTCTTAATTAAAACCAACACCATATGGAATCAATAATCATCATTGTATTTGTAGCAGGATATCTTGCAATCACCTTAGAGCATAGTATTAAAATCGATAAGCTGATTCCAGCGTTGATCATGATGGCCATTAGTTGGGCCTTGATCGCTCTGGGAATAGATAGTTTTAACGAGTGGTTCGACTCGGCGAATCATGGATTAGTTGAAGGCTTTTCAGCTATTGATCACGAAGGAAAAATGCACTTGATGGATGAGACCCTTCTTCACCATTTGGGTAAGACCGCTGAGATATTGGTATTCCTTTTAGGGGCCATGACCATCGTAGAGATCATTGATTATTTTGACGGGTTCTCAACAATCAAGAACTTTATCAAGACAAAAAGCAAGAAAAAAATACTTTGGATATTTTCGATCTTGGCATTTATCTTATCTGCGATCATAGATAATTTAACGGCAACCATCGTATTGATTTCCATACTTCAAAAAATTGTGAACGATCGCAATATGCGATTATGGTATGCCGGTTTGATCATCATTGCGGCCAATGCCGGTGGTGCTTGGTCACCAATAGGGGATGTGACGACAACGATGCTTTGGATCGGTGATAAGGTGACTACCTTGAATCTGATAAAGTTCTTACTACTTCCTTCATTGGTATGTATGGCGCTTCCTGCTTTCGTGGCCTCCTTTTTGAAACCATTTCAAGGCGATCTTGATATTGATGAAATTAAGGTTGAAAAACCGAAGAATAGATTTAGCGGTACGATGCTGTATCTAGGTCTAGGCGCTATAGTGTTTGTGCCTGTTTTCAAAACAGTCACACATTTGCCACCTTATGTAGGCATGATGTTATCCTTGGGAGTCGTTGCTACTTTTGCGGAATTATATAGTAATACAAAATTCAGTATGACAACCTTTGAATCGCCAGATAGCGACCCAGAGGGACATCATAGTCCGGTGCATCATTCATTATCGAAGATCGAGCTACCAAGCATCCTTTTCTTTTTGGGCATTTTAATGGCCGTGGCGGCCTTGGAGTCCTTGGGAATTTTATTTGGCTTTGCTGAAAACCTTAAGCAATCGATGCCACTTGTAGGTACCGAACCTGCGGGTACGGTCGTTTCGGACATGGTTGTATTATTCCTGGGTGTAGGCTCGGCAGTAATTGATAATGTACCTTTGGTGGCTGCCAGTTTAGGGATGTTCTCTGAGGGCACCGATGATCAATTATGGCACTTTATAGCCTATTCGGCAGGCACCGGTGGTAGTATGCTAATTATTGGTTCGGCTGCTGGAGTCGTGGCCATGGGCATGGAGAAAATTGACTTCTTTTGGTATTTTAAAAAAATATCATGGTTGGCCCTTATTGGGTTTTTAGCTGGGTCCGTTGTATTTATAGCTACCAGAAGCGTATTCTAGATACTTAATTTAACAAATAGGCGTTATTACTTTAACAAAATTCAAACTATGTTGAACGTTTTATTACAAGATACAGCTCAAGATGGGGCTGAATTAGTGACGGATGGGGAACAAATTGAGAAAACCCTTTCCATTATTGAGCTTATTACTAGTGGGGGATTGGCCGGTCAAATAATTATTGCCCTACTTTTCGTTCTGCTCATTGTGGCTATTTATATTTATTTTGAACGCATTTTTGCCATTAAGGAAGCATCTAAAGTGGATGCCAATTTCATGAATCAAATAAAGGATCATGTCACTCATGGGAAAATAGAATCTGCCCAATTGTTATGTGCTCAAGTAAATTCACCAGTTTCAAGACTCATTAATAAGGGCCTTTCTCGTATAGGGAAACCTCTTGAAGATATCAATACGGCCATAGAAAATGCAGGACGTCTTGAAATTTATGGTCTTGAGAAGAACGTAAGTGTTTTGGCAACTATTTCTGGTGCAGCACCTATGATAGGTTTTCTTGGTACCGTTATTGGAATGATATTAGCCATATTCGAGCTTGCAAATGCCGGAGGGACCATTGAGATGGATACTTTAGCGAGTGGACTATACACGGCAATGACAACAACAGTCGCTGGATTGATAGTGGGTATTGTAGGTTACATTGCTTATAATCATTTAGTAGTAAGAACGAATAAAGTGGTGTACCAAATGGAAGCTAATTCCTTGGAATTCTTGGATCACTTGAACGAACCAGTGTAGTATGGATATTAGAGGTAGAAATAAAGTCACGCCAGAATTCAATATGTCGTCCATGACAGATATTGTATTCTTGCTATTGATATTTTTTATGATCGCTTCAACATTGGTCACTACAAATGCCATTGATATCCTATTGCCAAAAGCCAGTGGCAAAACCGAAAACAAGAAATCGGTAGCGGTCAGCATTACGAAGGACTTGAATTATTATATAGACCAAAAACTAGTGGGTTCCAGTGTCTTGGAGAATGAGTTACTGAAAGCTTTGTCTAATCAAGAAAAACCAACTATTGTGTTGAGGGCAGAGAAATCGGTTCCGGTTGAGAATGTAGTGAAGGTAATGGATATAGCAAATAGAAATAAACTCAAGGTTATCTTGGCGGTAAAGCCTAATTAAATAAGGAATGAAATATTTCGAGACCAAACATGAGAGGGATTCGGCTAAGATCACGGCATTGTTTACTGTGATCATAGTACTTCTCTTGTTCATCGTTGGTCAGACATATTTAGACCCGCCTGAGGAGTATGGTGTTGCCGTAAACTTTGGGACAACAGATTTTGGTAGTGGTCAGGTTCAACCAAAAGAGCCCATAAAATCTACACCACAAGAAGTAAAAGAAGTGCCAAATGAACCTGTTGAAGAAGTGACTCCTCAAGAAGAGGCCAAAGTTGAAGAATCTACTCCAGCAGAAACTAAAGCTGAAGAGGTTTTAACTCAAGAGAATGCCGAGGAAATTGCTATGAAAAAGCAAAAGGCAAAAGAAGCAGCAGCGCAAAAAGCAAAAGAGGAAGCTGAAAGAAAAGAGAAAGCCGAGGCAGAACGTAAAGAACAAGCTAAGAAAGAAGCAGCTGAAAAAGAGCGCAAAGCCAAAGAGGCTAAAAAGAAAGCTCTTGATGAGATGATGGGTGGTTTGAATACGTCTGATGGGTCTGCTTCAGGTAGTGAAGGTGATGATGATTCTCCAGGCGATAAGGGCCAGATAGATGGTAATCTATATGCCAATAGCTATTATGGTCAGCCAGGATCGGGTGATGGAGGCTTAGGTTACGGACTTAAGGGGAGAGGTAAAGCTAAGTATATAACGCAAAAGCAAGATTGTAACGAAGAGGGTATGGTGATCGTTAAGATCATAGTTAATAGGGATGGAAAGGTTATTGAAGCGATTCCCGGTGTTAAAGGAACCACTAATAAGGAAGCATGTTTACTTAATCCTGCAAAAAAAATTGCACTGTCCCATAAATGGCGGCCAGATCCTAAAGCACCATCAAAACAAATCGGTTTTGTCAAGGTAAACTTCAAATTAGGCCAATAACTCACATGACATATAAGGATACCATTCAATGGATGTTCTCACAACTACCAATGTATCAAAGACAGGGTGCATCAGCCTATAAAAAAGACTTGTCAAATACAATTGATCTTGCAAATCATCTTAATAATCCAGAGAGAGAATTCAAATCTGTTCATGTAGGAGGTACCAATGGCAAGGGTTCTACGAGTCACATGTTAGCCTCTGTTTTACAAGAGTCCGGGTATACCGTTGGATTATATACATCACCACATTTAAAGGATTTTCGGGAACGTATCAAAATTAACGGTAAGGAAATAAGTAAGCAGTTTGTCATCGGATTTATACGAAGAAATAAAACTTTTTTTGAAACTAATTCATTATCATTTTTCGAAATGACCGTTGGTATGGCATTTGAATATTTCGCAAAAAAGAATGTTGATATCGCCATTATTGAAGTAGGGCTTGGTGGTCGTTTGGATTCAACGAATATTATAACCCCTGTAGTTTCTGTGATCACGAATATAGGATTGGATCATACTCAATTTTTAGGGGATACTTTAGAAGAAATTGCTTTTGAAAAGGCAGGAATCATCAAAAATAATGTTCCTGTTGTTATAGGGGAATCGAACAAAGCAACGAAACCTATTTTTGAAAGAATTGCCAAAGAGCGGAAAACTAAATTATTTTTTGCCGACGAAGGCGACAAGAAATTGTATCAAAGTGATTTAAAGGGTAATTATCAAAACAGCAATATCAAGACTGTTTTACAAACAGTTACTGAATTGCAAAAACAAGGATACAATATATCTTTGTCACATATTAAAAATGGCTTGTTAAAGGTGATTACTAATACTGGTTTAAGAGGTCGTTGGCAGGTGCTTCAAAGTAGTCCAAAAGTTATCTGCGATATTGCTCATAATAAAGAAGGATTGAGCTATACCATCGATCAATTGATCAATGAAAATTACAAAAAGCTTCATATGGTATTGGGCTTTGTGAATGATAAGGATCTGGGTCCCATAATTCAATTATTCCCTCGTGAAGCGGTCTATTATTTCTGCAAACCAAATATAGAAAGGGGAATGGATGTTAAGGAATTGGAACAGTCATTTATTCAAAAAGGATATAAAGGTCAAGCATATACAAGTGCAAAAGAAGCCTACGACAAAGCGATGAATAACGCAGATGTAAATGATATAATTTATGTCGGTGGAAGCACTTTTGTAGTCGCCGAGATTATTTGATTTTTTTAATAAAAAAGTTTTCTATAAAGGAAAACTAATCTATATTTGCATTCCAATATTTGGGGCGCATAGCTCAGTTGGTTCAGAGCACTTGG
>CBESOB010000122.1:0-8956 GCA_965530995.1 uncultured Flavobacteriaceae bacterium | reverse complement strand
TTGGCTTGGGAAAAAGTATCTCTGAAATTCAATTTTAAAATAAAGAATTAATTATGAAAAAGTATTTAATTTATATTGGAATGTTAGTTGTTGGGCTACTCTTAGGATGGCTATTTTTTGGTAGTTCATCTAACACGAAAGCAGAGCACAATCATGATGAAATAGCAGAAACTAATCAAATGTGGACCTGTTCAATGCACCCACAAATAATGTTGCCAGAACCTGGGGATTGTCCTATTTGCGGCATGGATTTAATTCCTGCTGAAAGTAGTTCAGAAGGATTATTAGCAGACCAATTCAAACTAACCGAAAATGCCATGGCATTAGCAAATATTCAAACGTCTATTGTTGGTAATAGTAAAACAGAAGATAACGCTATTAAATTATCTGGAAAGATTGTAGAAAATGAAGAAGCTAATGCGGTTCAAGTCAGTTATTTTTCAGGAAGAATAGAACGACTTAATGTAAGTTTTACAGGTGAAGAAGTCCGTAAAGGTCAATTGTTGGCAACCATCTATTCACCAGAATTGTATGCGGCACAGCAAGAATTAATTACAGCAGCGTCTTTAAAAGAATCGCAACCTAAATTATACAAAGCGGTTCGTAATAAATTGAAATTATGGAAGCTTTCCGAAAATCAAATCAATCAAATTGAAACATCTGGTAAGGTCAAAGAAAACGTTCCTGTGTTTGCAACAGTTTCAGGTACAGTATCAGAAAAATTAGTAGAACAGGGCGACTATATCAAACAAGGTCAACCTTTACTTAAAATTGCAAATCTCAATACCGTTTGGGCAAATTTTGATGTGTATGAAAATCAAATTGATTTATTTAAAAAAGGCCAAGAGATTTCTATAACTTCCAATGCCTATGCAAACAAAGAGATTAAGGCTAAAGTAGATTTTATTGATCCTGTTTTAGATACTAGAACAAGAACCGTGAAATTAAGAGTGGTGCTTAATAATAAAGATGATGCATTTAAACCAGGAATGTTTGTTGAAGGAAAAATAAAAGGAATCACTTCAAGTAAAGAAACAGTATTAACCATTCCATCATCAGCTGTCTTATGGACAGGAGAGCGCTCTGTTGTGTATTTAAAAGCCAATCCAAATGAGCCTGTTTTTGAAATGCGTGAAATCACATTAGGTAATCAAATTGGTGATAGTTATGAGGCATCCGAAGGTTTGGATAATGGCGATGAAATAGTAACCAACGGTACATTTACAGTAGATGCAGCTGCTCAATTACAAGGTAAAAAATCGATGATGAATAAAGAAGGTGGTAAAGTCATGACTGGCCACGAGGGACATCTTGGTATGGAAGAGACTGCTTCTGTGAACAATGAGATTCATTCCAATATGAATGAAAGAGTGAAAGTGTCAACCAACTTTCAAAATCAATTGAAAGCAGTTTTTAATGATTATATCAAATTGAAAGATGCTTTAGTAAAAGATGATTCAAATAACGTAATGGTAGAATCAAAAAGGCTATTAGCTAATTTGTCTAAAGTTGATATGAAACTATTAATGGATGAAGAGGCTCATGATCAATGGATGTCATTGGAAAAAGAAATAAAAGCATCTGCAACTTCAATTTCAAGTACATCAGATATAAAGTCGCAAAGAAACCATTTCAAACATCTATCCTCACATTTAATTAATGTTGTTCAGCTTTTTGGTGTCAATGAAAAGGTTTTTGTAGAGTTTTGTCCTATGGCAGATAATAACAATGGAGCCTATTGGTTGAGCAGAGAAGAGAAAGTAATCAATCCATACTTTGGAGATGCAATGCTAACTTGTGGAGAAGTAAAACAAGTAATTGAGTAATAACTAACTATAAATCTAAAATAAAATGAAACAATTAGTATTTACAACGTCTTTAATTATTGTTTTTATTATATCTGGATGTAAAGAGGAATCAAAAACTACTTCTGATTCTATTACGGCTGTTGATAGGCAAAACTATCAGTCTGGTATAATTTCTTCTATTAAAGACCAGCCAACTATATCAAAAAGTGAAGATAACATTATTGGTGTTTCATATGGAGATAAAGAAACAATCTACTATTCTGAATCTAAAGATGTTGGAGAATCCTTTAGTGAGCCTGAAATTGTAGGGACATTAAAAGGATTAATGTTAGGTTATTCAAGTGGCCCTCAAATAGCATTTGCGAAAGATAATATAGTCATAACTGCTTCTTCTAGAAATGGAAATTTATATTCTTGGTTAAAAGAAAAGAAGGAAGGAACCTGGAGAGGTCCATTTAGAATAAATGATGTAGAAAAATCTGTTGAAGAATGTCTTTCATCAATAACTGCAGCCAATGATGGTTCTCTATATATTACATGGATAGATACTCGTTTTTTAGAAAATAGTGCTAAAAAAAACCACTCAGTCCCAGAAGAAAAGCATGAAAAAATGAAAATGAATGAAAAAAAGGAAGATGATTTAAATGCAATGACTCCAATAGGCATTACAAAAAAACAATTGTTTGATAAAATTGGAGATGTGCCTGAAAATGGTCATTTGGCTTTCCATAATGATACAGAAGGGAATTTGTTATGGGTTTTTAAAGATGACGATGGAAAAGTTATCAAGGCAGAAAACATTGAAGCCTATAAAGAATTTAAAAAAATAAATGGTGAACGTATAAAACCACAAGGAAAAATCTATGTTTCTTCTTCTACAGATGAAGGTGAAACATGGTCTAAAAGCCAACTCGTTTACCAGTCGCCAGATGGTTCTATATGTGAATGCTGTAAACCCTCAATTGTAAACGATAAGGAAGGCAATATTGTAATAATGTTCAGAAATAATATTCTTGGTTCAAGAGATTTATACTACACAAAATCAACCAATAAGGGTGTTTCGTTTTCAATGCCTCAAAAATTAGGATCAGGAACATGGAAGATAAATGGTTGTCCAATGGATGGAGGCGGATTGACGAGTTTTGGTAGCAAAGGACTTATGTCTGTATGGCAAAGAGAGGGAATAGTTTATACCGCAAATTCAGACCTAAGTGAACAACTAATAGGGAAAGGAAGAGGGCCGTCAATTTCTGGAAACCTTGATAATTATAGTATTGTATATACAAATAGTGATGAGGTAATGGCAATTCATGAGCCGATGACTATGTCTGAAAAGATTGGAAACGGAACTTCAGCAAAGGTTTTGTCCACAGAAGATAGCATAATATATATTTGGGTAAGTGATAAGGGAATTGAATACAAAAAATTTAATAGAGTATAAATAGTAACAAAAATCAAAAACAATGAAAAAAGTAATTTTAAGTGTAGCTATAATAGTAGCTATAGGGTTTACAAGCTGTAAAAATGAAACTAAAACAGCAACAGAAACAACTACTGCAGAGGTGTCTAAAGAAATGGCGATGACAGACATATCTTTTGGTGTAAGGGGAAACTGTGGTATGTGTAAAACAACCATAGATAAAGCTGTAAATGGTTTAGAAGGAGTGGCTAGCGCAAACTGGGATGTTGACAAAAAGAAAATTGATGTGTCCTTTGATGATAAAAAGACTAACGAAATGGCAATTCATAAGGCTATAGCGGCTTCAGGTTATGATACCGAAAAAGTTTCAGGAAGTGAAGAAGCCTACAAAGATTTACCAAGTTGTTGTCAATATGACCATACAATGACCATGAATCAATAAGGTAAATTGAAAGTGAATAACCAATAAACAAATGTGTATTTTGGCACCGAAATTAAATAGCCAATGATCATCTTGATGCGTATAAAAAGTGTATTAATTTTGCTTCTTTTTTTGGTGCCATTAACTTTGTTGTCTCAAGACCACTTGGAAGGTGTTATTTTAGAAGCAACCGAAAATGATAATGAGAAACCTTTGGTAGGTGCAAGCGTGTATTGGTTAAATACCTCTGTTGGTACCGTCACGGATAATGATGGAAAATTCACGATTCCATATCAAAAGGAATATGTGAAACTCATAGTGAGTTTTATAGGATTTAAAACAGACACTTTAACCATTGCAAATCCTAAAATGGTACGCTATTGGTTGCAACCCACTAGTACACTCGATGAGGTTACAGTGGCTTCTAGAAGACAGGCCACCTCTAAATCATATTTGCAAGCGCAGAACATTATAACAGTTAGCAGTGATGAATTATTAAAAGCGGCATGCTGTAATTTATCAGAGAGTTTTGAAACCAACCCATCGATCGATGTCAATTTTTCTGATGCTGTCACAGGAACTAGGCAGATAAAAATGCTTGGTCTTTCAAGCCCTTATATTTTAATTGCCACAGAGAACATACCTTCCATAAGAGGTGCTTCGCAAGCCTATGGTTTGAGTTTTATTCCAGGAACTTGGGTGCAAAGTATTCAAATTACCAAAGGAGCAGGAAGTGTGGTGAATGGTTTTGAAAGCATTGCAGGACAAATTAATGCAGAACTACAGAAGCCCACTACCGATAATAAACTGTTTGTGAATCTCTATGGTGCCGCAAATGGCCGATTGGAATTAAACACGCATTTAAATACCCAAGTGTCGGATAAATGGAGTACTGGATTATATCTTCATGGCAACACTAGAGACAAGAAATTTGATAAGAATGATGATTCATTTTTAGATGTGCCATTAAAAAAACAAGTGAACATCATGAATCGTTGGCAATATACCAATCTGGAAAAAGGATTCGTGAGCTTTACTAATCTTAGATATTTAAATGATAACAATCAAGCTGGGCAAGTTAATTTTGACCCCGATACGGATAGGTTGACAACCAATGCTTGGGGAAGCGAAATACAAACAGAACGATTCGAGGTTTCTTCAAAATTGGGTTATGTAAATCCGGAAATTCCTTGGCAGAGTATAGGCGCTCAGTTTGCTTATAGCAATCACATTCAAGAATCGTATTTTGGTCTGAATCAATATGACATTACACATAATAGCATATACTCTAATGTTATTTATAATTCCATTATTAGCGATTCAAGACACAAGATCAAGACAGGATTAAGTTTTACTTATGATCATTACGATGAGTTTGCAATAGGCCAAGATTTTGAAAGAAGCGAACGTTCGTTTGGCGGTTTTTTTGAATATTCTTACGATGACCTTGATAAATTGACATTAACGGCTGGGCTGCGATTCGATACTCATAATTTGTTGGGGGAATTTATCACTCCAAGATTACATATGCGCTACACGCCTTTTGAAAAATCGGCTTTAAGGGCATCTATTGGTAGAGGTAAGCGGAGTGCCAATGTTTTTACCGAAAACCAACAAATGTTTGCAACGTCGAGAAATATTAATATTTTGAATACCAACGGTGTGATATATGGATTGGATCCTGAGATCGCTTGGAATTATGGAGTGTCTTATTTGCAAGGATTTAATCTTTTCGGAAGAAAAGCAGATATTACTTTAGATTATTATATAACCGATTTTCAGAATCAAGTGGTGGTAGATTATGAAACGCCTACAGAAGTGAACTTCTATAACCTAGAAGGTGAAAGCTATGCCAATAGTTTTCAGGCGGAATTGAATTATAACGCTCAGGAAAATCTTGACTTACGCATTGCCTACAAATATTACGAAGTAGAAACAGATTATAGGTCAGGGAAGTTAACCAAACCTTTAACTCCTGACCATCGTTTCTTTGCGAATGCATCATATAAAACTCAAGTAAAAGAAGGCAAAGAAACACCTTGGAAGTTTGATGTGACTTATAATTGGTTGAGCGAACAACGATTTTCTTCAACTAATTCAAATCCAATTCAATATCAGTTACCAACTGATTCTCCTACCGTTGGAACCTTGAATGCGCAAATCACAAAAGTGTTTTCAGCCAAATTTGAAGTATATTTGGGAGGAGAAAATATAACTAATGTGAAACAACCGAATCCAATTTTAAGTGCAGAGAACCCTTTTGGTTCAAATTTTGATACTACTTTTGTATACGGGCCAATTTTTGGAAGTATGTTTTATACCGGATTAAGATATAAACTAAATTAAGATGAAGAATTTATTAAAAATAGGGCTATTGTTGTTTACAGTGGTTGTTTTTGCTCAAGATAAAAATGCTAAGGCATCTTTAGAAGTAGATGGTGTTTGTGTGATGTGCAAAGAACGAATTGAAAAAGCCTCGATAAGGACCAAAGGTGTGAAATCAGCTGTTTGGAGCGTGAAAACCCACGAACTGAAACTGATATTTGACGCACGTAAAACGGATTTAGCAACAATCCAAAACAATATTGTAGCCGTAGGACATGACACCAAAGAATTAAAGGCCACTGAGGAAGCTTATAATTCTGTGCATCCGTGTTGTAAATATCGCGATGATGATGTTAAAGACGATCATGAAAATTAGGGGTATGTAGCATTATTTGTATATTTATCCTATGAGGAAAAACTTACTTTATTTATTTAAAAGCCCGAAGACAATCTTCGGGCTTTTTTTGTTTCTTCTGCTATGTTGTTCGGGTAAGACCGAAAATGAAGCCAAAGAATTGGTAGAAAAGAGTATTAAAGCTCATGGCGGTCAGAAGACGTACGAAAATTTAAAAGCCATTAGTTTTCTAAAAACATCAAGATTGTTTTTAGAAGACGGAAGTTTGGAGTCTGAGGTTGTTCAAAATCAGTCATTTCAGTTAAAACCTGATTATCGAGTGCAAATCGAGTGGGTAAGAAATGGGAACAATCATGTGATATTCTACGATGGAAAGAAAGCCATCAAGACAATTGATGGTCAGGTCTTGAAAGATTCATTAGAGGTCGTCAAAGCAGAAAATGCTGCAAAAGCTGCTGCTTATGTATTTTTCCAACCTTTTGAGTTACTTAATGAGAATACCGTGTTGACCATGGAGGCTAATACGGAATTGAATGATTCGACATTAGCCCAGACGGTGAGTGTAAAATATCAAGGAGATGACAATAAATCAGACAAATGGCGTTATTACTTTAATGATGACGACTTACTCATTGCAAATTCTGTGGTACTAGCAGATCATAAGAGTTTAATAGAGAATTTGGAGTTTCAGAAAATAACAGGATTAATATTCAATAAGTATAGAAAAAGTTACAGAGTTGACAATTCATTAAACAAAAAATATCTGCGTGCTGAATATTTCTATGATGACATTTCTATCTCAAATTAGCATTGTAAGGTCATACTCTAATTGTCTTCAATCGATTTCAACTTTAAATCAGCCCAATACAAGGTATTCTTATGATCTCCTCGCATTTTAACGAAAATCGATGTGTTTCAACTTAAAAATTGTTGTGTTTCTAAATCTTATGGTTTATTCGCATGCTTTCCGCCCTCGAAAGCGTCAAATTATTTAATTAAAAACCTACTTATGAAAACCTTAAGATTCTTATTATCGGCATGTTCTGCGATGATCATTTTTAGTAGTTGTTCAATTGAACCTGCTAACAACGATGAGGATTCTATAATATCCAATCAGAGTAGAACAGGATTATCCCTTAATGAATTATTCACTTTCACCTCAGATGGTGAGCATTTCCTTGGATTGGGTATGACCATTTCAAAAAATGAAAATGCGATTTACATCGCGCATCGTAAAATGGTGACTGACACTAAGGATGAGCGAATCTTGAAATATAATATTGGAACAGATAATTTTTCAGAATATAGTTTTGACCACTCTGATCGGGTCAATAAGGAATTAGAGGTCATTGGTGATGCGGTATACTTGGTAGGCGGTTCCGTAATTAATCGATATCGTACTACAGTTGACTATGATCCAAAATCTGTGCCTCACGATAGAAATCTTTATAGATATGGTGCAACTTCCAATTACGATAACTTATACGTAATAGGAGGGGGTAACAGCATTGTCGAGAATGAAAATAACGGGGATAGCGTTGAAGCTAACCAAATCCTTAAATACAATACAACTCTTGAAAGATTCGAGACTGAAGCAATAATGCCAAATCGTAAATTCTTTGCGGACGCAAGCATTGTCAACGACAAGATGTACGTTTTCGGAGGCAGTCAATCCATGGATCATCTTGGTACCGACGACATTTATATTTATGATATGGCAACAGGTACATTCAATACTTCATATCAATTGCCAACGAATGTTATTCATACGTTCACTAGTAGTATAGAAAACTTGATTTTTGTGGGTGGTTCTAGATGGCTGGATGTTAATGGAGAAGATGCGTCATTTGATGATGTCGATCATTTTGAATCCTTTTTAGGAGTTTTTGATACTTCATCTAACCAATTCACTGAAATAGATCTTCCCTTTAATGATGCGAATCATAAGGCCATACAACAGGTTGGAGTAAATGGAGACTATTTGTATGTAGTGTATGGCGATACAGAAAACCAAGCAGATGGGTTAAAGCACTATAGTGTTCAAGTAGCCAATATTGCAGAAATACGATAATGAAAGGTATAAACAAAAAAAGCGCCTCAATATTGAGGCGCTTTTTTTTTTGATCATATTGATAATTCAATCTCTTATTTACATCATTCCAGGCATTCCACCTCCACCCATTGGTGGCATAGCAGGAGCATCTTCCTTGATGTCTACTAAGGCACATTCTGTAGTCAAGATCATTCCTGCAACAGAAGCCGCATTTTCCAATGCAATACGTGTTACTTTTGTAGGGTCGATGATTCCGGCTTTTATCATATTGACATATGTTTCGGTTTTGGCATCAAAACCAAAATCTTTTTTGCCTTCCATGACCTTAGCGACTACAACACTGCCTTCACCACCTGCATTTTCTACAATGGTCCTGAGTGGCGCCTCTATTGCTTTTGCAATGATTTGCACGCCAGTCGTTTCATCTAGATTTTCGGTTGTCAATTTTTCCAACAACGGTTTTGCTCTTATGAATGCAACGCCACCTCCTGCAACAATACCTTCTTCAACAGCTGCTCTTGTAGCATGCAGGGCATCATCAACACGGTCTTTCTTCTCTTTCATTTCAACTTCA
>CBESOB010000121.1:0-8985 GCA_965530995.1 uncultured Flavobacteriaceae bacterium | reverse complement strand
ATGCGGTTGGACCTCCGGCGGGTTATCCGATAAATGTAGAGTTGGAAGGGGATGATTATTCTGAGCTAATTGCCACTGCCGAAAAAATGAAAGACTTTGTCAATTCAAAAAACATTCAGGGAATCGATGAATTGAAAATAGATGTTAACAAGTCAAAGCCATCTATGCAAGTTCAGGTAGATAGAAAAAAAGCAGGTGAATTAGGTGTGAATGCTGGTCAAGTAGGGCAACAACTTCGTAATGCTATTTTTGGAGCTAAGGCAGGAACCTATAAAGAAGCTGGAGATGATTATGATATCTATGTGCGCTTTAATGAAGAAAACAGATATAATACTAGTGCTATTTTCAATCAGAAAATCACTTTTAGGGATATGGCATCTGGTCAAGTGAAAGCCATTCCTGTTTCTGCAGTTGCGCATCAAACTAATGCCTCAGGATTTAGTGCAATAAAACATAAAGATGTGAAACGTGTTGTGACTCTTTATTCAGCTTTGGCTCCAGGCTATACGGACGCTGGTGTTATAGTATCTCAAATCCAGAATGAGATGCAAAGTTTTACGAAGAAACCTTCTTCTGTTAAAATAGATTATACTGGGCAAATAGAAGAGCAGAACAAACAAATGGTCTTTTTAATGGGAGCCTTCTTTACGGGTCTTGGCCTTATTTTCTTTATTCTTATTTTTCAATTCAACTCCGTGTCTAAACCAGGCATTATCATGATTGCCATTTTCCTTAGTTTGATTGGCGTATTTGGAGGTATCGTAGCAACTGGGAGTCCTTTTGTTATAATGATGACCATGATGGGAATAATTTCCCTGGCCGGAATTGTTGTAAACAACGGCGTTGTTTTGCTTGATTACACCCAGCTCTTAATAGACAGAAAGAAAATAGAACGCAATTTACAAGATGACGAATTTCTTGAAAATGAAGATTTACTTGAAGCTATAATTAAGGGCGGAAAAGCACGTTTACGACCTGTATTACTAACCGCGATCACTACAATCCTTGGGTTGATCCCACTCGCAACTGGTCTGAACATCAATTTCTTTACGCTCTTTAGTGAGTTCAATCCCAATATTTATGTTGGAGGTGACAATGTTATTTTTTGGGGACCACTAGCATGGACCGTGATCTATGGTTTATTTATTGCAACCTTCTTGACTCTAATAGTGGTTCCAATTTTGTTCTATCTGATAAGTCGATTTAAAATGTGGATCAGAAAATCTAAAACTACAAAAAGCCAGATTCATGAAGAGATTGGCACAAGAAAAACCTTGACAGTTTCATAAGGTTTGGTTAATAGCAGAAAAAAGTCTCAACAAAATGTTGAGGCTTTTTTTATGTGATCAATTGATGTGATTATTGATTTTCATTATTAGTAATTGGCACTGCAGGTGGAACGCTATCTCCTGCTCTATCATTTGGCAAATCACCTATTTTATCATAAGGTCTCATATCAATACATCTATGACCTTCTCTCAAGAAACATTAGCGTCTTTGCTTGAGAACCTCATTCACCATAGAGGCGTCATTCATGGCTCCAAGATAATTACCTCAATCAGCTGTATTCCTAACACTGGAAATTGTAATGTTATGTTCTATTTATTGAATAGAGCCAAGATCAGGTTTGCTGAGAATTAATTCAGAAATGAAAGAATGAATAAAAGCCTCGACATATGTTGGGGCTTTTATTCTATAATCATATAACTTATGTAAATTTGCATCTTTATACATCAAAGCTTTAGCGACGATGTGCTAATCAAATTACGGATATGTATAGAAGTCATAATTGTGGTGAATTAAGATCATCATATATCGATAAAGAAGTGACCCTTGCTGGATGGGTTCAAAAATCTCGTGACAAGGGATTCATCGTTTGGGTTGACCTTCGGGATCGCTATGGAATCACACAATTAGTGTTTGATGAAGAGCGAACATCAAAAATACTTTTAGAACAAGCACAGAAACTAGGCCGTGAATTCGTTATTCAGGTCAAAGGGATTGTTATCGAAAGAGCTTCAAAGAATCCTAAAATGCTAACTGGCGATATTGAGGTCCTAGTTTCAGAATTGACAATTTTAAATGAAGCTTTGTTGCCTCCTTTCACGATTGAAGATAACACTGATGGAGGAGAAGATATTCGAATGAAATATCGCTACTTGGACATTCGCAGAAACCCAGTTAAAGATAATTTGATATTCAGGCATGAGGTCACTCAAGAAGTTCGTAATTATTTGTCAAAAGAGGGTTTTATTGAAGTAGAAACACCTTATCTCATAAAATCAACGCCTGAAGGGGCGCGAGATTTTGTGGTGCCGTCCCGAATGAATGAAGGGCAGTTCTACGCACTTCCTCAGTCCCCTCAAACATTCAAGCAATTACTTATGGTTGGAGGTATGGATAAATATTTCCAGATAGTGAAATGTTTCAGGGATGAAGACCTTCGAGCTGATAGACAACCTGAGTTTACCCAGATAGATTGCGAAATGGCGTTCATTGAGCAAGAAGATATCTTGAATGCCTTTGAAGGTTTGACACGTCATTTATTGAAAGAAATAAATGGTGTAGACGTTGATAAATTTCCCCGTATGTTATATGACGACGCGATGCGGTTATACGGTAATGATAAACCAGACATCCGTTTTGGGATGGAATTCGGTGAGCTTAACGAAGTAGCTCAGCATAGAGATTTTAATGTCTTCAATGCTGCTGAATTGGTTGTAGGTATCGCTGTTCCTGGCGGGAATAGTTATACAAGAAAAGACATTGACAAATTAGTCGATTGGGTAAAGCGTCCGCAAGTAGGAGCTTTGGGCATGGTTTACTCTCGTTGTAACGAAGACGGCTCCTATAAATCTTCAGTCGATAAATTCTACGACCAAGAAGATCTGTCAAAATGGGCAGAAGTCACTGGTGCTAAACCTGGTGATCTGGTGTGTGTGCTTTCAGGAGAAAAAAATAAAGTACGCGCTCAATTAAGTGCCTTACGAATGGAATTAGCCGAACGCCTAGGCCTGCGAGATCCAAAAGTATTTGCACCTCTCTGGGTCATTGATTTCCCATTATTAGAATTAGATGAAGAAACGGGTCATTATCATGCCATGCACCATCCGTTCACATCCCCTAAGCCTGGACAAATAGAATTATTGGATTCTAAACCGGGAGAAGTTAAAGCCAATGCTTACGATCTGGTATTGAATGGAAACGAAATCGGTGGTGGATCCATTAGGATTCACGATAAAGCAACACAGGCTATAATGTTAAAACACTTAGGTTTTTCTGATGAAGAAGCCAAGGCACAATTTGGTTTTTTAATGGATGCTTTTGAATATGGTGCACCGCCGCATGGAGGCCTAGCATTTGGCCTAGACAGATTGGTTGCAATTCTTGGTGGTCAAGAAACCATTCGAGATTTCATTGCGTTCCCGAAAAACAACTCAGGTCGCGATGTCATGATAGATGCTCCTGCGCCGATTGACGATGAGCAATTAAAGGAATTAAGTTTAAAACTAAATCTAAAATCATAAATTAAGAATCCTGCAACTCGCAGGATTTTTTAGTAATCGAGGTCATGTCAAAAAAATCATTATTAAAGCGGTTCTTGATTTGGAGATACAAACGTATCTCCCAAAAGAACTTTGTTTTCTTGATGAGTTTATTGGTAGGATTATTGGCTGGTCTGGTTGCAGTGACCATTAAGAACATCACGTTCACGATAGAGTCCGTTTTAGAAAAAGGTATTGTTTTTACGGATTATCAATTATACTTCATATTACCCGTTATCGGTTTACTACTCGTGTATCTGTTCACCAAATTCATTGCAAAAAAGCCCATAGGCCATGCCATTCCTTCTATTCTCTACTCCCTATCCAAGAAAGGTGGCATCCTAGAACGAACCAAGATCTATTATCCTTTAATTGCAGCACCTTTGACCGTAGGTTTTGGAGGGTCTGTTGGACTGCTGGGTCCGGCAGTGGCTTCCGGGGCCGCCTTGAGCTCCAATATTGGAAAACTGTTTCATATAGATAGAAAAACACGAACATTACTTATTGGTTGTGCCGCTGCTGGAGCTATTTCCTCAATTTTCAAGTCGCCGATTGCAGGAATTATTTTTGCGGTGGAAGTATTTAGTTTAGACCTTACATTTGTATCATTACTACCGCTTCTATTAGCATCGGTTTCATCGGTCTTGACATCCTACTTTTTTCTTGGAGACGACTTGCTCTTCAACTTTGATTTTTCAGATAAGTTTGAAATAAAAGACACGTTGTTCTATGTTCTCTTAGGCGTATCAACGGCATTTGCATCCATTTACTTCACCAAAATGTATTTTGCCATTCACGCCTTCTTTGACCGTTTTAAAACGCGATTTCAAAAATTGATCATTGGCGGACTCGCCATTGGTGTGATGCTCTATTTTATTCCACCACTTTATGGGGAAGGTTTCGGATTCATCAATAACTTGCTTTCCGGGAATCATTTAGACGCACTTGGCACCACCCCTTTTGATGCATTTAAGGATAATATTTGGGTTATAATAGCATTGCTTATCGGCATCACCATCTTTAAGGCTGTTGCGATGACAACCACTTTTGCCGCTGGTGGTGTTGGAGGAATCTTCATTCCAACCATGGTCATGGGAAGTGCCTTAGGGAATGTTGTCGCAAAAATCATTAATAATGTTGGACTTGGATTTCAGGTTTCCGAAACTAATTTTACCCTGATCGGTATGGCAGGGTTGATTGCTGGTGTGATCCATGCACCACTAACAGCCATTTTCTTGATTGCAGAACTTACTGGTGGTTACGAGCTTTTTGTTCCGTTGATGATCACCGTTGCCATCTCCTTTATAATCACGAAAAATACCATTGAGCATACTATCTACACAAGAGAGTTAGCTGAAAAAGGCGAACTGCTCACTCATGACAAAGATCAAAGTGTTTTGACTTTAATGACTCTGGATTCAGTCATCGAAAAGAAATTTATGCCATTGAAACCTTCCATGACACTTGGAGATATGTTACATCAAGGCGTGGCAAAATCAACGCGAAACCTCTTCCCTGTTATAAGTGAAAACGAGGAATTCCTAGGTGTGATCTTGTTAGATGACATAAGGGAAATCATGTTTGACCAAAAACTGTATGGGACTACAATAGTCCAAGACTACATGCATAATGCGCCAGATATCATAGTATACGAAGAGGATAATATGCAAGCGGTCATGGACAAGTTTCAGGATTCCAGCGCTTGGAACCTTCCTGTCATTAAAAACGGAAAATACTTTGGATTTGTATCCAAATCAAAATTGCTTACTGCCTATAGACGGCAATTGATTAAATTTACATCATGATCAAATTCATTCTTTGGATAGTTTTTATTACTTCTCTTACAAGCATTATTAGTGGTTTTGTACTACAACCTCATGAATGGTCAGAAAAACTCATTGGTTTGGGAACAGTTGGTCTATTTATCATTGTCATTCCTCTCTTTTCTTATTATCGCTGGAAAGACCGAAACGTCAATGATTATATGCTGACCAAGGAGAATCTTGACAAAATGCGTGAAGACAATAATTAATAAAAACACTTAGTCCTAATTCTAGAAAAATTATTTAAAGATTTTCTAATTAAATTTTTAAGACTACTTTTATACCTTAACTTTTATTATTTTTCATATTATGACTGGTACAGTTAAATTTTTCAATGAGTCTAGAGGATTTGGATTCATTACAAACGATGAGACAGGACAAGATCTCTTCGTTCATGTTTCAGCACTAAATGGTGTTGAAATACGCGAAGGCGATAAAGTAGAATATGTTGAAGAAGAAGGGAAAAAAGGAACGGTCGCTGGACAAGTTCAAGTGATCGACTAAATATATTTGTATCTTGATTGCTGCAACGCGCTTCCATGGTAGCGCGTTTTTTATTAATTAAGGTTTCGTTTTTCAATAAAAAAACGCTTCAGCAATTTTGAAGCCTCATCGGCCATCACACCACCCACCAATTTTGTTTTAGGATGAAGTTTGGTCTTCATAGTGATACAACCACGGTCTTCATCCCGTGCACCATATATAATATTGCTTATTTGACTCCAATACAAAGCTCCCGCACACATTTGACAAGGCTCTAGCGTCACATACAACGTACATTTATTAAGGTATTTACCACCTAAAAAATTAGCAGCAGCTGTGATAGCTTGCATTTCAGCATGAGCTGTGACGTCATTTAAAGTCTCCGTTAAGTTATGTGCTCTAGCAATGATTCGATTATCAATGGCTATTACCGCACCAACTGGCACTTCACCTTTGTCAAAAGCAACTTCCGCTTCTTGGAGCGCTTTTTTCATGAAATATGTATCATCAAATGGGTTGATCATATAAACTTTTGAATAATGGCATCAAAAATACGATTTCAACTCGTAAATTTGTTTGCCTATGCAAAAATTGCTAAAAAACATCGATGATCCTGATGATTTACGTCAACTATCCTTTGACGAATTACTTCAAATCGCCAAAGAGTTACGCGAGTTCATCATTGACATTGTAGCAACAAAAGAAGGTCATTTAGGGGCAAGTCTCGGTGTTGTAGAATTGACTATAGCATTACATTATGTTTTCAATACCCCCAAAGACCGACTTATTTGGGATGTTGGGCATCAGGCGTACGGCCATAAAATATTGACTGGTAGAAAAGCAATTTTCAACACTAATCGACAATTCGGTGGTATCAGTGGATTCCCGAAACGTGGTGAAAGTGAATTTGATCCTTTTGGTGTAGGCCATTCTTCTACATCAATTTCAGCGGCATTAGGTATGGCAATCGCCTCGAAACTTAAAGGAGAAGACAGACAACATATTGCCGTTATTGGAGATGCGTCCATAGCCAGCGGAATGGCTTTTGAAGGTCTCAATCATGCAGGAGTGACCGATGCAAATCTGTTGGTCATTCTCAATGATAATGCGATTGGCATCGACCCTAGTGTTGGTGCTTTAAAGCAATATCTTACCAATGTAAAACTTGGCACCCAAAAACAAGACAACATATTTGAAGCGCTTAATTTTGATTATTCAGGCCCTATCGATGGTCATGATATGGAATGTCTTATCTCAGAATTGCGAAGATTGAAATCGGTTAAAGGTCCAAAATTGTTACATGTCATTACAACAAAAGGCAAAGGCCTAAGACAAGCTGAGGAAAATCAAGTTACCTATCATGCTCCAGGTAAGTTCGATGCGTCTACGGGTGAATTACAGCCAAATTTGGAGACTGGTTTGCCACCGAAATATCAAGATGTTTTTGGGCATACCATTGTTGAACTTGCAAAGGTCAACAAGAGAATTGTTGGCATAACCCCTGCAATGCCCACTGGCAGTTCACTAAGGTATATGATGGAAGAATTTCCTGACCGTGCTTTTGATGTGGGTATTGCCGAGCAACATGCTGTGACTCTCGCTGCTGGTATGTCGACTCAGGGGTTTATTCCCTTTTGTAATATCTACTCCACTTTTTTGCAACGTGCATATGATCAAGTTATACATGATGTAGCATTGCAAAATCTACCTGTAGTTTTTTGTTTGGATCGCGCCGGTTTAGTTGGCCAAGATGGCGCAACGCATCATGGGGTTTTCGATATTGCCTATTTAAGATGCATACCAAACATGATTTTATGCGCCCCTATGAATGCCATTGAATTAAGGAATATTATGTTCACAGCACAATTAGGACTGGATCATCCAATTGCCATTCGATACCCAAGGGGTCGCGGAGATATACTTGACTGGCAGCAGCCATTCGAAAAAATTGATATTGGTAAAGCTGGGAAATGTTTAAATAAGGGAAATGAAATTTCCATTCTATCCCTTGGCACGATGGGAAACATGGTAAAGCAAGCCCTAAACGAATTAACTGATACGGAAATTAAAAAATGTTCGCATTACGATATGCGTTTTGTCAAACCTCTAGATGAAGCATTACTTCACAATATATTTAAACAACATGAATCAATTATAACTATTGAAGATGGCTGTACCAAGGGGGGATTTGGAAGTGCAATTCTTGAATTTGCCAATATGCACCACTACAAGCAACATATTGAAATACTCGGAATTCCTGACACTTTTGTAGAGCAAGGTTCGTTGGAAGAATTATTGTTGTCAATAGAATTGACTCCTACTAAAATTGTAAATGAAATTCGGAAATTATTGTCTTAACTCTGCGATTGCCTTTTCATCATCTACTTGTATAGAATTACTCTCTATGGTTTCTTGGCTCGTGGTTTCAGATGTTTCACAAAAAACCAGTAATCCAGAAACAGTCAAAGCAAATACACTTAAAGCGAAAAGTAGGTTCTTTTTCATTTTGTTAAGGTCTTTAATTTGGGTTTGCAATCGAACTAGCTTGTTAATGAGCTACATAATTACAATCAATAATAATTATAGTTATTCAGTTGAAAGCGAATGTATAACAATAATCGATTAAATGCAAATAAATCCGATTAAATTACATTTTTATTACAAATCGTCGCTTTTTATGACTTTTAATAATCAATAGAAAACAAAAGAGTGCCTTAGTTAAGGCACTCTTTAATAGATTTAATTATATCTTAAAATTTCTATTTTTTAATGAATTTACCCGTACTTGTATTATTATCCGATTTCAATTCAACGATATAGATGCCCGCATTCAAACTCTCAACGTCAATTTTATTCTCCCCATCTAGAAGACCACTGCTTATCTTTTTCCCTGTTAAGTCAAAAATGGAATAGCCAATATCAGAAAAAGAATCATTGCTAAAATTAAAACCTATTTCTGTAGTCGCAGGATTTGGATATAAAGTCAAATTTCCTTTACCTTCAAACGAATCAATAGACAAAGTACTATTAACAGTACCCATGTACATCCCATTCCCGTGAGTCCCAATTAACAACTTATTATCAGACGGTCTGTAATCCATTGAACCCGCTACGGCAAATCCTCTTTGTGTTGG
>CBESOB010000120.1:0-9032 GCA_965530995.1 uncultured Flavobacteriaceae bacterium | reverse complement strand
ATGATGTATTCATTCTTGTTTATCGTTTGAGCAAAGGTAAAACTAAAAAGGTTAAACAGTCTATTTATATCTATTTAGAATGTCTCTAAATTATAAATTAAGACTTCTCTAACATTTCTAAAATCGAGTTTATATGTTACTTTTGCGTGAGAATTTTATAACTGTATTTTTCTACTTTTATTTCAATTAATGAAAAAATCGTACCAAAGTTTAGAAGATAATTCCGACCATACTATGAAAAAGGTGATTTACCGCAACCTCAGTTCAAGATTTCTTCTTTTAGGTCTTATAGCTTTACTCTCATTTCCATCTTCTCATATTTTTGCTCAAGACGGGGATCCAGTTGCTGGAAAGGCTTTGTTTAATGCAAACTGTGCTGCTTGTCATAAACTAGACAAGAAGATGACAGGCCCTGCATTGCGTAATGTAGAACAAAGATTGGCTGATGATGAAGGATTGGATAGAGCTTGGTTAAGTGCTTGGATTCGAAATAGTGCCGGCATGATAAAAGCCGGTGATGCTTACGCAAACAAGATCTATAACGAGTACAATAAAACAGCGATGACTGCTATGCCGCAGTTAGCAGATGCGGATATTAATAATATTCTCGCATACACTGCTCAGCCTAAAGCAGAGCCTACTGTGGCTGCTGGTGGGCCGATTGCCGCTTCTTCGAATTCAGGAGAAGGCGGAATTTCAAATAAACTTATACTTGGTGCTCTAGGATTATTGTTCGCTTTATTGGCAATTGGATTATTTTTAGTGAACAAGACTTTGCGTCGCTTTGCCGAGGCTAAGGAAATTGAGTTGCCAAGTCAAGACAGTACTCCACTATGGAAGGCATTTATTCAAAATCAATTTTTGGTATTGGTGACTTCAATATTCTTGCTATTGGCTAGTGGTTATTTTGCTTATGGCTGGATGATGCAGATAGGTATAGATCAAGGGTATCAACCAATACAGCCAATACATTACTCACACAAAATTCATGCTGGTGATAACCAGATAGATTGTAAATATTGCCACTCGTCCGCGCGAGTCAGTAAGCATTCAGGTATTCCATCATTGAATATCTGTATGAATTGCCACAAATCCATTGGAGAAGTTGCAGCTGAAACGGCTACAGCAGAATACAGCAAGGAATTCTATGATGGCGAAATTCAAAAATTGTATGCCGCAGCTGGATGGAATGATGCAGAGCAGAATTATTCAGGTACGCCTTCGGCAGTTAAGTGGGTAAGAATCCATAACCTTCCTGACTTTGTGTATTTCAATCACTCACAGCACGTTACTGTTGCCGGTGTTGAATGTCAGACGTGCCACGGTCCAATAGAGGAAATGGAAATTGTATACCAAAGTGCACCATTAACCATGGGTTGGTGTATCGATTGCCATAGAAAAACCAATGTTGATTTAAAAGACAATGCATATTACACTAAGATTCATGAACAGCTATCCAAAAAATATGGTGTAGATGAATTAACAGCTGCTCAAATGGGTGGATTGGAATGTGGAAAATGTCATTATTAATAATAAAAGAATTAATCTCATAATATGTCATCAAACAAGAGATACTGGAAAAGTGTTGAAGAGCTAGACGAAAACAGCTCTATTGTTCAGACGCTCAAGCAAAATGAATTCGTGGCAGAAATTCCAACGGATGAGTTTTTAGGTGATAAAGAGACCTTAGAGTCTTCTAAGACAACACGTCGCGATTTTTTGAAGTATGTTGGTTTTAGTACTGCTGCAGCTACATTGGCTGCTTGTGAAGGACCTGTTAAAAAATCAATACCTTATGTTGTTCAGCCAGAATCTATCGTTCCAGGTGTTGCTAACTATTATGCAACGACTATAGCTAACGGTTATGATTTTGCTAGCGTTTTGGTAAAAACACGTGAAGGTCGTCCTATCAAGATAGGAAGTAATAAAATGGCACCTTCCAATGGGCATGCCAATGCTAGGGTCAATGCATCCGTATTGGATCTTTACGATAGTCTTAGGGTTCAAGGGCCATCAAAAAATGGTGAGTATATTTCATGGAGTACATTCGATGCAGAGGTCGATCAAAAATTGACCGATTTGAAGAATGCCGGAAAGGAAATCGTTTTGTTAACCCAAACATTTGCTAGTCCAACAACTTCAAAACTTATTTCTGGGTTCATTTCTGCTTATGGCAATGTTCGCCATGTAGTTTATGATGCGATTTCAGAATCTACAGCTTTAGATGCTTTCCAAAATAAGTATGGAGAGAGAGGAATGGCTAATTACGATTTCTCCAAAGCAGGAACTATAGTTTCTGTGGGTGCCGATTTCTTGTCTAACTGGCAAGGTGGTGGTTTCGATGCTGGATATTCTAAAGGGCGTGTACCAGATCATGGTAAAATGTCGAGACATATACATTTTGAATCCAATATGTCTTTAACTGGTGCAAACGCTGATAAGCGTGTGCCTATGACACCAAGCCAACAAAGATTAGCACTTGCAAAATTAGCTAGCTATGTGATGGGAGGTTCTGTTACAGGGGCACTTCCACAAAATATAGATGATGCTGTACGTGGTGCCGCTTCCGAATTGAAAAAGGCTGGAAGTAATGGTGTTTTAGTGACAGGCATCGATGATGTCAATGCTCAAGCTATTGTATTGGACATTAACGAGAGTCTAGGTAGTAAGGCATTTAACTCTGCAATTCCATTAAAAACAAGACAAGGTAGCGACGCAGCAATGACCAAATTAGTTGCTGATATGAAGGCTGGCAATGTTGGTGCCCTTATCATGAGCGGTGTTAACCCAATGTATAGCATGCCAAATACTTCAGATTTCGCTGAAGGTTTGAACAATACCGAATTATCTATCGCTTTCTCAACGAAAGCGGACGAAACGTCTTCTCAAACGCAGTATATAGCAGCAGCACCTCACTATTTGGAATCTTGGGGCGATGTGGAGTTGAAAAAAGGGCACTTCGGATTAATGCAGCCAACTATTCGTCCATTATTTGATACAAGACAATTCCAGGAAGCTTTATTGAAGTGGATAGGAAATGATAAGACATATACAGATTATATTAAAGATACTTGGAATACAGATATCCTGAACGGAAGTTCTTTCAATGAAGCATTGCATGATGGAGTTTTTGTAGGTGTAGCCTCTGCGTCAATTGAAGATACTGCTGATTCAGCTGTTGATGAAGATTCTGGAATATCGCCTAATTCTGGAGATGCTGCAAGAGCCTTAGCGGCTTCTGTGAAAGCAACAGATGATTTGGAGTTGACATTATATTCGAAAGTAGGTATGGGAGATGGCCAGCAGGCCAATAACCCATGGTTACAAGAATTCCCGGATCCTATTACAAAAGTAACATGGGATAATTATTTGGCCGTTTCAAAATTTGATGCTGAAGCATTAGGATTGATAAACGAAAATGTAGCGAATGGAGCCTTGAATGGTAGTTACGCCAATGTAACGGTTGGTGATACAACTATAGAAAATGTTCCTGTGATCATTCAACCAGGTCAAGCAAAAGGATCTGTTGCCATGGCCTTGGGATATGGTCGAACATCTGGACTAAAAGAAGAATTACAGACCGGTAATAATGCTTTTGCATTTTACCAAGATTTTAATACAGTTCAAAACGTATCAGTAAGTGTAGGAACAGGCATGCATGAGTTTGCATGTACTCAGTTGCATAACACCTTAATGGGTCGTGGCGATATAATTGTAGAAACGTCTTTAGAAGTATTCAATACAAAAGACAAACAATATTGGAACCCAATGCCGCATGTGTCTTTGAACCATGAGGAAATTCCAGTGACTTCACCTGATGCCGATCTTTGGGATTCATTTGATAGATCTATCGGGCATCATTTCAATTTATCAATTGACTTGAATGCTTGTACTGGTTGTGGAGCCTGTGTAATTGCATGTCATTCTGAAAACAATGTTCCAGTAGTTGGTAAAGAAGAAATTCGTAAAAGTCGTGACATGCACTGGTTACGTATCGATAGATATTATTCTTCGGAAGAATCATTTGCTGGAGATAATGAAGAAAAAGATAGTATAGATGGACTAGGTCTTGGAAACCAACTTTTCGGAGATGGGCAAGGAAAAGGAACAGTACCCACCTTGCGTAGAATGGAAGATCCTTCCGAGAATCCTCAGGTGGCTTTCCAACCAATTATGTGTCAGCATTGTAATCATGCACCTTGTGAGACCGTATGTCCTGTGGCAGCAACATCGCATGGTAGACAAGGTCAGAATCATATGGCTTATAACCGTTGTGTTGGTACAAGGTATTGTGCAAACAACTGTCCTTATAAAGTACGTCGTTTTAACTGGTTCTTGTATGCAGAGAATGATGAGTTCGATTACTACTTGAATGATGACTTGGGTCGAATGGTATTGAATCCAGACGTAGTTGTTCGTTCTCGTGGGGTAATGGAAAAATGTTCAATGTGTATACAAATGACTCAGAAGACTATTCTTGATGCAAAAAGAGATGGAAGAGAGATAAAGGATGGAGAATTCCAAACAGCATGTTCTGCAGCTTGTAGTAATGGAGCAATGGTATTTGGAGATATTAATGATAAAGAGAGCAAAGTAGCTCATTTACATGAAGATAATAGAATGTATCACTTGCTTGAAAGTGTAGGTACAAAGCCAAATGTGATGTACCATACCAAAGTAAGGAATACGAACGAAGCGTAAATTAATTAAGAAACAATTATAAAAGGATTATGGCGTCTCATTACGAAGCACCTATTAGAAGACCTTTAGTTACAGGAGAAAAATCATATCATGATGTTTCTGTTGATATCGCAAGACCTGTAGAAGGGAAGGCAAATAAGTCATGGTGGATAGTTTTCAGCCTTGCACTTATTGCTTTTCTTTGGGGAGTTGGATGTATCATTTATACAATTTCTACTGGAATTGGAACATGGGGATTGAACCCTACTGTAAACTGGGCTTGGGATATTACTAACTTCGTTTGGTGGGTTGGTATCGGTCATGCAGGAACATTGATTTCTGCTGTACTTTTATTGTTCCGTCAAAAATGGAGAATGGCTATTAACCGTTCTGCTGAGGCGATGACCATTTTCTCTGTAATTCAAGCAGGATTGTTCCCGATTATTCACATGGGTCGTCCATGGTTAGCATATTGGGTGTTACCAATACCTAACCAATTTGGATCCTTGTGGGTGAACTTTAACTCACCACTGCTTTGGGATGTATTCGCGATTTCTACATACCTTTCGGTGTCAATGGTGTTCTGGTGGACAGGATTATTACCAGATTTCGCAATGATTCGAGATAGAGCTGTTAAGCCTTTTCAAAAGAAGATATACTCCATCTTGAGTTTTGGATGGTCAGGTCGCGCGAAAGATTGGCAACGTTTTGAAGAAGTATCATTGGTGCTTGCTGGTTTAGCTACACCACTTGTACTATCCGTTCATACTATTGTATCCATGGATTTCGCAACTTCTGTGATTCCTGGTTGGCATACCACGATCTTTCCGCCATACTTTGTTGCTGGTGCGATTTTCTCTGGATTTGCTATGGTGAATACACTTCTCATTATCATGAGAAAAGTGTGTAGCCTTGAAGATTATATTACGGTACAACATATCGAATTGATGAACATCGTTATCATGATCACAGGTTCTATTGTGGGTGTAGCCTACATCACTGAGCTTTTCGTGGCATGGTATTCTGGTGTTGAATATGAGCAATATGCCTTCTTGAACAGGGCAACGGGACCTTATTGGTGGGCGTACTTAGCGATGATGTCTTGTAACGTATTCTCTCCGCAATTCATGTGGTTCAAAAAGCTTAGAACAAGTATCATGTTCTCTTTCTTTATCTCGATCGTTGTTAATATTGGGATGTGGTTCGAGCGTTTCGTAATTATCGTAACGTCGCTTCACAGGGATTACCTGCCATCATCATGGACAATGTTCCAACCAACGTACGTGGAGATTGGGATATTCATTGGAACCATAGGATTCTTCTTTGTATTGTTTTTATTGTATGCAAGAACCTTCCCGGTGATAGCACAAGCCGAAGTAAAAACCATCTTGAAATCTTCGGGAGAACGTTACAAAAATATTAGAGAAGCTGGTAAAAGTTTAGTGGGTACAGGTTCTGATGCAAGAACATCGGGAGGACTGGCTAAAATTAGTTCAATAGCAGGAGATTCTACAAAAAGTACAGATGTGGATAGCATTGTTGATAGCGGAGACATGTCTGCGCAAGTAGATGATCTTTTATCAGGTATCGGTAAGTTTGACCCTAATACGCAAACTGCTGATAATCTTAAGAAAATTAGTGGAGTTGGACCTAAAATGGAAGGAGTATTAAACCAAATTGGTATTCATACATTCTTGCAGGTTAGTAAAATGACGAGTAAAGAGTACAACTTGTTAGATGCAATCACAGGTACTTTCCCAGGAAGAGCAGAACGTGATGATTGGGCAGGACAAGCCAAAAAATTAATAAACTAAGAATAATGGAATCATCAAAAGTTATTCAGGCATTTTATACAGATGACGATGTGCTACTTGCAGCAGTTAAGCAGGTAAAGGCAGAAAAGCATCATATAGAAGAGATTTATACGCCGTTTCCAGTGCACGGGCTTGATAAGGCCATGGGATTGGAGCCTACTCGAATTGCTATTGCATCTTTTATGTATGGGTGTGTGGGTTTGGCAGTGTCAATTATCATGATGAATTACATTATGATAGACGATTGGCCTCAGGACATAGGAGGAAAGCCTAGCTTTAGTTATTTAGCGAATATGCCGGCATTTGTGCCGATTATGTTTGAAATGACGGTATTCTTTGCAGCTCACTTAATGGTTATCACGTTTTACTTACGTAGTAGAATGTGGCCATTCAAAAATGCCGAGAATCCAGACCCTAGAACAACTGACGATCATTTCTTAATGGAAATTTCGGTTCATGGAAATGAAAATGATCTAACTTCATTATTGAAAGAAACGGGCGCTGTAGAAATTAATTTAGTAGATAAAGACCATTAATATAGTTATGAAGATCCTATATAAAATACTGTTGATGACTATTTTGGTTGGTGCCTTTACATCGTGTCAAAAAAATAGTAGACCAAACTACCAGTATATGCCAAATATGTATGAACCTGTTAGTTATGAAGCCTATGGTGAATATGAGGTGTTTCCTAATAGTTCTGAAGCATTATTGCCAGCCGAAGGTGCTATTGCAAGAGGTATGTCTGCTTACGATTACCAGAATACAGAAGACGATTACCAAGCGGCAAAAGCTAATTTAAAAAGTCCTTTGGATTCTACTCAAGTTGATTATGAGAGAGGAAAGGAACTCTATGAGATTTATTGTGGTGTTTGTCATGGTAATAAAGGAGCTGGACAAGGCATCTTGGTGAAACGTGAAAAAATACTTGGGATACCAAGTTATGCAGATGCTGGTAGAGCAATAACTACAGGTAGCATATATCATGTAATTTACTATGGAAGAAATAGTATGGGATCTTACGCATCTCAATTAAATGAAGAAGAACGTTGGCAAGTCACGGCATATGTTGAAAAACTAAAGTCAGTACTATAAAAATAAGATTTAGATAAGTTTATATATAGATATGTATACATTTTCAAATAGACTAAAAATAGGTTCCATCGCATTATTTGTAATAGGAGCATTGATGGTAGGCTATGGTTTTATGGATTCTCACAAATCTTTGGAGGATGTAAAGACCATGCTAGCTGAAGAGTCTTCGGAACATGGAGAAGTTCATGCAGAACCTACTCATGATGCCGTCAATGATCATGATGACACTTCTCGAACTGAAGCAGCTGCTGATCATGGTGAAACAACTGCAGATCATGGTGATGAGCATGCTGAGCATGTGATGCATCAAATTCATAACAGACCTTATGCAGCGTTGTATGTTGCAGCTTTCTTTTTTATGATGATAGCACTTGGGGTATTAGCATTCTATGCAGTACAATGGGCAGCACAAGCGGGCTGGTCTCCTGTGCTCTTTAGAGTGATGGAAGCCATCACATATTACTTGTTGCCTGGAGCAATTATTGTTGTGGCTATTGCATTAATTGGAGGAGATCATATTTTTGTCTGGATGAACCCAGACATGACTAATCCAGAAAGCCCAGAATATGATGCCTTGATAGATGGTAAATCCGGATTCTTGAACAAAACAGGATTTCTAATCAGAGCGATTATCTTTATCTCTGGTTGGAGTTTATACAGATATTTTTCACGTAAATTCTCATTGGCACAGGATTATGCAAACGATAACAGAAACTTCAAGAAGACTTTCCGTATATCCGCAGCATTTCTAGTGTTCTTTATATACACAGAATCCATGATGTCATGGGATTGGATCATGAGTGTTGACCCACACTGGTTTAGCACCTTGTTTGGATGGTATGTATTTGCAAGCATGTTCGTTAGTGGAATTACCGTTATAGCACTTATGACGATTTATTTGAAGTCTAAAGGGTATTTAGAAATCGTAAATGATAGCCATATACATGATTTGGCAAAATTCATGTTCGGTTTTAGTATTTTCTGGACCTATCTATGGTTCTCACAATTCATGTTGATCTGGTACGCGAATATACCTGAGGAGGTAACTTATTTTGTAACTCGTATTGAAGACTATAAATTACCATTCTTCGGAATGATAGCAATGAATTTCGTATTCCCATTATTGATATTGATGAATAGTGATTACAAACGTATTCCTTGGTTTGTTGTAATGGGAGGATTAGTAATTTTGGTCGGACATTATGTTGACGTATTCAATATGATCATGCCGGCAACAGTTGGTGATAGATGGTATATTGGAATACCTGAAATAGGATCCATATTATTGTTTTTAGGATTATTCATATTCCTTGTTTTTACGGCCTTGTCCAAACAGCCATTAATGGCTAAGCGCAATCCGTTTATGAAGGAAAGTGAACATTTTCATTATTAATAAGATATTTAAAGAAGAGAAAAGACAATGACTGCTTTTTTAACAATTAT
>CBESOB010000119.1:0-9086 GCA_965530995.1 uncultured Flavobacteriaceae bacterium | reverse complement strand
TTGGCGTATTACAATATGGATTCTTATTTAGGGACACACTTAAATGATGTTTCAGACAATAATAATAGAGGAAGTCTTATCGTACCAAACAATTTCAATATTGAAGCACAAACGGCACCTCTCCCATATATAAGTGCTGCCAATGGTGACTTTGATACAAATGCAGCATGGGTCAATGGTACATTGTATTATAAACCTGGTACCGCTTCAATTGTAGACAATACCATTACGGTTGACTGGAATATTGCTCAGACCTTGCATGACATAACTATGGATAATTCGTCGCTTCCTTTAGGAAACGCAGATAATAGAACACTATTAGGATTATTGGCAGATGCCAATGAATTATCAATAACAAGTGACAATGGATTAACGATATCTCATTATCTCAACTTGGATGGCATCATTGATCTTGATGGTGAATCACAATTGATCCAATCGGATGATAGCGAATTGGATACAGCCAGTTCAGGAAGCTTGGAACGGGACCAACAAGGCACTTCAGATCTATACACATATAATTATTGGTCATCTCCTGTAGGCGCGATCAATGCAACTGCGAACAATCAGAGTTATACCATACCAAGTTTATTACGTGAGGGTACAACACCTTCGGCACCAGGAGCCCTAAATTTCATTACTACTGGTTATGACGGAAACCCTGCTCCTATTGGCGTGGCGGATTACTGGATATGGAAATTTGCAAACCAAAGTGGTAATGATGCCACTGACTATTCATTCTGGCAACAAATTAGAAGTGCAGGGACTATGCTAGTTGGTGAAGGATTTACAATGAAAGGTGCAGGAACTGGCGGCATTGCCACTCCACAGAACTATGTGTTTACTGGTAAGCCAAACAATAATGATATCAGCCTACCCATTAATGCGGGCAACGATTATCTAATAGGTAATCCTTATCCTTCTGCTTTGGATTCGCATGAATTCTTGGATGACAATCCATTAACCGGAGGTACATTATATTTCTGGGAACATTGGGGTGGTGGCTCTCATCTCTTAGCTGACTACCAAGGTGGTTATGCTCAATATAATTATTCAGGAGGAGTTGGAGCAGCTTCTTATGGAACAAACGATCCAGATGTAGGAACTGGAGGAACTCCAGTAAAACTACCGGGACAATATATTCCTGTAGCTCAAGGGTTCTTCGTCTTTGGAACAGCAAATGGTACGATTAACTTTGAAAATGATCAAAGAGTTTATGTTAAAGAGGGTGCTACTTCTGTATTCGTGAGAGACGGGAATGCTTCGAATACCAGGACTGAGGTAGAAGATACTAGAATGAAATTGAGGATTGGATTCAACTCAGTAAATGAAATACATAGACAATTGTTATTGACAGTGGATAATAATGCCTCATCAAATGTTGATTGGGGTTATGATGGAATCATCAAGGAAGAGCAAATGGACGATATGTATTGGATGATCGATAATGAAAAATATATCATTCAAGGAACTAATCAAGTTGATCTACAGACAATAGTACCATTAGGAATCCATACAAGAGATGAAGGTCTGAATGAAATTACTATTGACAAATTAGAGAATGTGCCAAGTGATGTGGATATTTATGTATATGATAAAGAGCTAGCCATTTTCCATGATTTAAGGCAAGGAAATTATCAAATCTACTTGTTGGCCGGAGAATATACAGATCGCTTCGAAATTGTATTCAACAATGAGGATCCAACATTAAATATTGCTGATGAAGATAATTCTGATTCATTTGAAATACATTATTCCAATGACAATAAGAATATTGTGATCTTAAACCCTACTTCTACCTTAATAGACTCTATGGAAATATTCAACATACTTGGACAATCCATTCAGGTAATTGATGAAATACCAACTGAAAACATTAGCCGCATCAAAGTGAACAATTTAAGTACAGGAGCCTATATCATTAAGTTGAGCACAGTGTTAGGTAAAATATCAAAGAAAGTTTTAGTTAAGTAACAATCCCCAAATCTAGTATCAATTTAACTAAACTTCAAAGCCCTGAGAAATCGGGGCTTTTGCATTTCATCGAAAAGTCATTCTATTGAGTGCGTTTCATCGAATAATTTTGCCCTTAAGCATGAATACACTTATCTTTAAACTGAATTTAGTCCCCTAACCTAAATGAACGCTTATGAAAACTTTTACTCTTAGTGGTAAAATTGATCATAAGAATTTTTTGCTATTAATTTTCTTATCAGTTTTATCTTTTCAGGTATTTTCTCAAACATCCTCAGTTGATGTCTCAGTAACTTGGCCAAATTGGTCATCCGAGAATCGTGTTGAAATTTATAACCCAGGTGGTACCTTATTATCAACTATTGACAATGGGTATGATGGTTGCTGTGACGATAGTTATTCGACAGTAACTAGCCTTGGTTGTATTCCAGATGGAAATAACTACTACATATTAATGTACGATACCTATGGAGATGGATGGAATGGTGGTACTTCAAATATTACAATTACTTCAGGTGGTGTCACTGTATTAGCTAATTCTGGTGCAAGTGCCATACAAACAGGAACTACATTATTCTTTAACGTTTCCGGTGGTTGTACGACATCTTGTTCTTCTACAATAAGTAGTTTTCCCTATACAGAAAGTTTTGAGAGTGGGATTGGACAATGGGTACAAGCCACAACGGATAATTTTGATTGGAGAAGACGTTCTGGAGGCACACCTAGCAGCAATACGGGTCCTAACAGCTCAAGTGCAGGGAATTGGTACCTGTATACCGAAGCAAGTGGAAATTATAACAATACAGCTAATTTAGAAAGCCCGTGTTTCGACCTTACTGCTGCTACTTCGGCTCAGTTTTCATTTTACTATCATATGTATGGATCCAATATGGGAGCTCTTAACGTCGACCTTAGCACTAATGGAACTACATTCCCTGTGAATCTATGGAATCAAACAGGTCAAGTACAAACTAACAGTGGTACAGCTTGGAATCAAGTGGTACTAGATCTAACTCCATATATAGGACAAACAATAAAATTGCGTTTCTCAGGTACTACAGGATCTGCTTTCAGAAGTGATATGGCTATTGACGATATTAGTGTAACAGCCTCTACTACTCCTCAACCAGAAATTGATATTCAAGGGAATGCCTTATCCATTGGTAATGGTGATTCAACACCGTCTACTCTTGATGATACAGATTTTGGGAATATAAATGTCCCTGTGGGATCCAATACCCATGTTTTTACAATTAACAATTTAGGGACCTTGCCATTAAATCTTACAGCGGCAGCACCTTACGTAAATATTTCAGGAATTAATGCTGCAGATTTCACTCTAAGCATGGCTCCAACAACACCTATTGCTGCCGGTGGCTCAACAAATTTCAGTATCATTTTCGACCCGATTGCTGGTGGATTAAGAAGTGCACTTGTAACGATTTTGAATAACGATTCTAATGAATCATCCTTTACATTCTATATTCAAGGATATGGTGCGACGCCATTGACAGATGGACCTGGAGGAGTCACAGCTAACCTCGAATTATGGTTAAAAGCTAATGATGGAGCAGGAATAGCCGATAATACAGGACTATCAACTTGGTATGATCAAGCGAAATCAAACCATGCTACTGTTAATGTTGCAGGGCAAGAACCTACATATAGGGATAATGCAAACTACAATGTTAACTTTAATGCAGTTGTTGATTTTGACAATGATTATAATACTGCAGCGGTAGATTACACATACACAGATACCTCAAGAAATGAGATGCAAGGAGCAACTGGGTTTTATTCGAATGACCTATATGCTGTAGTAATACCAGATTTAAATGTCACTTCCGCAACTCCAAGTTTAGACATTTTCTGTGCTGATTCTGATACATCCACCCAAGCGACAGATGGCACAGGAGTTGGTCTCGGAAGATATTCCGTTCGATTCAATAATGAAGTACTTTCGTATGCACACGGAACCACTCCATCAGGATCAACTCCAGTTAATAGCAGAGGTTATGGTGTCGCTCAAGTTAATACAACCATTAATTACGATAACGTCGGCATCATTAATGCTAGACATAATACAAACTCTCCAGTTGATGGTCAGGAACTAGAATATAATGGCAGTAATGTCGTGAATACAGAAGTAGGTGTGCCTCAATTCGCAACTGTTTCAAATGCTAATTACTGGCTTGGAAGAAGCGAAGGATATCGGGGAAGTCTTGACGGCAGGCTCGTCGAGATCATCACGTTTTCTTCAAGAAAAAATGATGCCACAGAACGAAATAGAATCGATTCTTATTTAGCTGTTAAATATGGCATTACACTTGGAACCAATGGTACAAGTCGAGACTATGTTGCCTCAGACAATTCCTTATTCTGGGACGTATCTGCAAATACAGGGTACAACTTCGATATAGCAGGTATTGGAAGAGATGATGGGTCGGACCTAAATCAAAAACAATCAAAAAGTGTCAATAATGGTTCTATTGTTGCCATGGCATTAGACAATATTGAACTCACAAATAATCTTAATCCAAATTCTTTCAGTACAGATAATGAGTTCCTTGTATGGGGCAATAATGGTCAGAATACCAATTCTTCAGCAACTTCCATAACTGTAAGTTTAGGTCCTGCGACCATAACTACGGTAACAGATGTAATGAATAGAGAATGGAAAATTGTTGAAACAGCGGGCGATGATGTCGGTAAAGTTGAAATTTCAGTTTTCGAGACTGACTTTGCTGGTCTACCTCCTTTAGTAGGTAACGATTCGTATGTAATGTTAGTTTCAGACGATCCAAATTTCACTAGTAATTTGAAAACAGTTTTTATGGATCCTAGTACATTCAATGGCCAAGCGACCAGAGAAGGTACTTACGATTTTGATGGAACCAAATACTTCACTTTCGGTGTTGCTCATGAATCTGTTCAAGACAGACATTTAGGATTTGATGGTATCGATAACTATACATTGGTTGGAGATAAAGTCAATCTTGGCGGTAGCTTCACAGCATCATCATGGATCAAACCTGATGGTTCTAATGCATTAGCAACGGACAAAACCATTGTTGCCAAAAATAACGGAACGGTAGGCTATAAATTCTTTGTTACCAATAGTAATATTGTTAGTTTTTCCGTCGGAAATGCTGCGGCAGATCGCATTGATTCAAACACAACGATTCCAAATAACGTTTGGCACCACGTGGCTGTTACTTATGATGGTACGATAGCACGAATATATATCGATGGCGTTTTAGACAATTCTAAGGCCATGACCTCGCCTTCTCCAAATGGATCTGAATTCGCAATAGGAGCAATATATGTGGGTAAAGCGAATATTCAAGATTATTTTAAAGGAGATATAGACGAAATACGTGTATGGGATTCTGCATTGACTCCTATCCAACTTCATTATGTAATGAATCAGGAATTGGAGAGATCCGGTAGCTTCGTGAACGGTCAAGTAGTCCCGAATACGATAACAAAAAATGACATATCAGTTGTAAACTGGACAAATCTATTGGCATATTATTCTATGAATTCATATATAGGAACACATTTAAATGATGTTTCAGGCAATGGAAATCGGGGAAGTTTGACTGAGCCAAACCAATTTAGTCTAGAATTTCAATCGTCACCACTTCCATATAGAAGTGCAACGAATGGTAGTTGGGATACCAATGCAACATGGTTAAGCGGTGCTGAGCAGTATATCCCAGGATCTCCTTCAATTGTGGATCCTAATATTACGGTAGATTGGAATATCGTGGAAACAAGTCATAATATAACCATGAATAATGCGTCGTTGCCTGCGGTGAACAATGATACAAGGTCTGTTCTGGCCTTAGAGGTAACAACAAATGAGCTAACCGTAAATACTGACAACGGTATTGCTATTACGCATTACCTAAAGGTGGATGGTCTAATTGATCTTGTGGGTGAGTCTCAATTAATACAGACGCAAGGTAGTGATCTGGATACGGCAAGTTCTGGGCATTTGGAACGAGACCAACAAGGAACTGCGGATCTATATACTTATAACTATTGGTCTTCTCCAGTAGGATTAGTTAACACATCAACCAATAACACCAGCTTTACAATGCCAGATGTTTACTTAGATGGAACAAATCCTGCTTCTCCAAACGCTATAAATTTTATAGGCGGATATGATGGAGCAAATACGAACCCAATTAGTATTGCTGATTATTGGATCTATAAATTCGTGAACGCACCAGATGATGATTATGCGTCATGGCAACAAGTAAGAAGCACTGGAAACATTGCACCGGGTGAAGGGTTCACTTTAAAAGGCCCCGGAACAGGAAGTATTTCTACACCTCAAAACTATGTGTTTGATGGTAAACCGAATAATGGTGATATAAGCTTAACAATTACAGCTGGAAACGACTATTTAGTTGGAAATCCTTATCCATCAGCAATTGATGCACATGAATTCCTGAGCGACAATCCTTTAACAGGAGGTACTTTGTACTTCTGGGAACATTGGGGTGGTGGTTCGCATCTATTAGGTGACTATCAAGGTGGTTATGCACAGTACAATTATTCTGGTGGCACAGGAGCTGCATCTTATGGAACCAATGATCCTGATGTAGGAACTGGAGGAACACCAGTAAAACTTCCTGGACAATACATTCCAGTAAGTCAAGGATTCTTCGTTTATGGAGCCTCTTCAGGAACTGTTAATTTCGAAAATGACCAAAGAGTCTTTGTTAAAGAAGGCGCTACATCCACATTCGTTAGATCAGCAAGCAGAACTATTGATTACTCAGAAGATGAAAGAATGAAGTTCAGGATTGGTTTCAATTCTTATAATGAGGTACATAGACAACTTCTTCTAACTGTTGACGAAAATGCTACGGCAAATGTAGATTGGGGTTATGATGGAACTATCAATGAACAACAAATAGATGATATGTATTGGATGATCGACGATGAAAAATATGTGATCCAAGGTACGAATGTCGTGACCCAAGAAACTGTTGTACCATTAGGAATCCATGTAAGGGATGATGGTATTAATACAATTACGATCGATCATCTAGAAAATGTACCGCAAGACGTAGAAATCTATGTTTTGGATACTGAAGCCAATATCTATCAAGACTTAAGAGCTGCAGATTATCAAGTATTCTTGACATCAGGTGAACATCTTGACCGCTTCTCCATTGTTTTTAAAACACCAACATTAGGCAATGATGATTACGATTTACCGGATACATTCGAGGTTCATTATTCTAATTCTGAGAAAAGCCTAATCATTTTGAACCCAACGATCATTGAAATTGAAAGCATAGAGATTTTCAATATCCTTGGACAATCCATTCAAAGGTTTGATGATGTGCCAAATCAAACTAATACACTAATTAAAGTAAACAACTTAAGTACAGGGGCGTACATAATTAAGTTGAATGCAGAGATTGGGACAATCTCGAAGAAAGTTCTAGTTAAATAATCCCCAAATCATAAGCAGAGAGTTTTTCTAGACTTTAAAAAGCCTTGACGTTTTTCGTCAGGGTTTTTATTTTTTTACGGTTGAAATAAGCGCACTAAGAGTCAACGCATTTTGCTCACCTGAGGTCATGTTCTTAAGCGTGAACACGTTATTTTTAAGCTCCTCCTCTCCTACTAGAACAACAAAAGGAATGTCTCGTTTGTTGGCGTAGTTCATTTGTTTTTTCATTTTAGAGGTATCCGGATATAACTCAGCCTTTATTCCAGACACACGAAGCTCTTTAATTGCCTTCAATGCGTATAGAGCTTCATTATCACCAAAATTTATAAACAACAGCTCTGTATTCTTCATTGCAGTCTCTGGAAAAAGTCCTAACTCTTGTAATACCAGGTAAATACGATCCAGGCCGAAACTAATACCGACACCACTCACATCTTTCATCCCAAAAATGCCCGTCAGATCATCATAACGTCCACCACCTCCAATGGATCCCATTGAAACACCTTCAGGTGCAGATACCTCGAAAATAGCGCCTGTATAATAGTTAAGTCCTCGTGCCAGAGTAACATCCAACTTAAGCTTGGCAGATTTCAATCCTAACGAATTAATCGCATTATCAATGAATTCTAATTCTTCAATACCTTTTGTTCCTTCTTGTGAGCTAGAAAGAATTGTTTTTAATTCACCTATTTGTTCTTCAAAAGATCCCTTTAGATTAAACAATGGTTGTAATTTATTGATACCTTCTTGTGGAATACCCTTACCTAGCATTTCTTCTTTTACTTTCTCCTCACCTATTTTATCAAGCTTGTCCAAGGCCACCGTAAAATCAATAAGCTTCTCTTTGGCACCTATCACTTCAGCAATACCAGATAGAATTTTCCGGTTATTGATCTTGATGGTTACACCATTTAATCCAAGATTTGAGAATACCTCATCGTATAATTGCACAAATTCCACTTCTTGCCAAAGAGATTTACTACCCACCACATCTGCATCACATTGAAAAAATTCTCTAAAGCGTCCTTTTTGTGGTCTGTCTGCACGCCATACAGGCTGTATTTGGTAACGTTTAAAAGGAAACTCTATGTCGTTTTGGTGTTGTACCACATATCGTGCAAAAGGCACTGTGAGATCATAGCGAAGTGCTTTTTCCGAAATCTTGGATGTAATTTGATTAGAATCTTTCTCAGAATATAATCCATCATCAACTTTACTCAAATAATCTCCAGAATTCAGGATCTTAAAAATCAATCTATCCCCTTCATCCCCATATTTTCCCATGAGGGTTTCTGAGTTCTCAAAACTGGGTGTTTCTATAGGTTGAAAACCAAAACGTTCAAAACTATCGGTAATTATGTTAAAAATATAGTCGCGTTTATAGACTTGTTCTGGGGAAAAATCTCTTGTACCTTTAGGAATACTTGGTTTTTGAGCCATTGATCAAATTAGTTGTTTCACAAATATCTTAAAATTTGAAGTGACTTTAAAAGTTATTTCAAATTTATAGTAACTTTATTGTGTTTTAATAGTCTTATTGGAAATAAGGTTAGACTTTTAAACTTTATTTTTAATAAGATTATTTGTCATTCTTGCGAAAGCAAGAATTCACTTTTTAGAATATATGGATTCCGCA
>CBESOB010000118.1:0-9227 GCA_965530995.1 uncultured Flavobacteriaceae bacterium | reverse complement strand
TAGCTGAAAATAGTAATACCTAACAATACAGTTTTATTCCCATACATATTTGCCAAATCGGTACGATACTCTTCTGAGGAAAAATAAGGAATACTGTTTATTAGTATCCAAAATACGAGTTCAGCAATACTTATATAAAAAATCCATTTAACCAATGAAGAAGATTTCTTCAAAAGCAATGGATAGATTTCCTTTGCCGTAACTTTCGGATACTCTGCCGTATCTTTTTGCCAATCTTTTTTCAGTAACTCTAATTCATCCATAATCTTACGGATTTAAAATGGTTCTTAATTTTGTTTTCACGCGATTCATCTTCACTCTTGCATTAACTTCTGTTATCCCCATGGTTTCGCTTATTTCCCTATAATTCTTATCTTCGAGATATAAAAAGACCAAGGCCTTTTCAATATCGTTGAGTTGGTGTACTGCCGTATAAAGTAGTTTTAGTTGTTGTTCTTCAGTATCATCATATTCTTCTGATTTGACCCTAAAAAGCACATCATCCATGTTTTGTGTTTTGATAGAGCGCTTTCCTTTTCTGTATAATGTTATAGCTGTGTTCAAACCAACACGATACATCCATGTGCTGAATTTTGAATCACCCCTAAACTTGGGATATGCCTTCCATAGTTGTATGGTGATTTCTTGAAACAAATCATTATGAGCATCCTGATTGTTGGTATAAAGCCTACAAACTTTGTGCACAATGTTTTGATTTTTCTCTAATTGGTCAACAAAACTATGTTCGAGATCCTTGGTCAATTTCATTAAGTTAGTTGCTTATAAGTAGTATAATGATTTGTTATGTTACATAAAGGGTGAAACTATTTTTAAAAGTAGTGTTTAAGGGTGGTATTTCGTATTTTTACACTACTTATTTCTCAGCTGTTATCTATGAATATTCCTGAATCGGATTTACCAAGGATTGTCATTATTGGTGGGGGATTTGCAGGTATTAATTTAGCAAAGTCCTTGTCGAATAAGAATGTTCAAGTTGTGTTATTGGACAAGCATAACTATCATACATTTCAACCTTTATTATATCAAGTGTCGTCAGCAGGTCTAGAACCTGATTCCATTGCATATCCTCTTCGGAAAATCCTAAAGAATCATCGAAATTCCTATTTCCGATTGGCCCATGTAAATAATATCGATACCGAAAAAAGCCAAGTCATCACCGATATAGGAATTTTACCTTACGATTATTTGGTCATTGCGACTGGAACAAAGACTAATTTTTTTGGGAATGAATCCATTGAAACCAATAGCATGACTATGAAACAGATAGATCAGGCATTGGATATCCGTAGTTTGATCTTACAGAATTTCGAAAAAGCAACCATTGCAGACTCGAAGGAGGAGCGAAGGGCTTATCTCAATTTCGTAATTGTGGGTGGTGGACCAACAGGCGTTGAATTGGCAGGAGCCATTGCCGAATTGAAAAATCATATACTGCCCCGGGATTATCATGATCTCAACGCGAGTGACATGAGAATTAAATTGCTTGAAGGCAGTCCTCGAGTATTATCATCAATGAGTGAGCAAGCATCAAAAAAGGCGAAACAATTTTTAAACGCTTTAGGCGTCAAAGTGTATAACAATACTTACGTTACCAATTACGACGGGAAACACGTTAGCACGAATTCCGATCTCGAGTTACAATCTGAAACTCTTATCTGGGCCGCAGGAGTTACAGGAGCTCCAGTAAAAGGTATCAATAGTGAATCACTTGTAGAGAGATCTAATCGGTATATAGTGAATAGATATAATCAAGTTCAAGGCTATCATAATATTTTCGCATTGGGCGATATCGCTTTCATGAAAAGTGAAGCGTATCCTCATGGTCATCCACAGGTAGCACAGCCTGCCATTCAGCAAGGAAAGCTCCTAGGAAAGAATCTTATTAAACTAATTAATGGAAAGCCGCCAAAACCATTTTTATATAAAGACAAGGGTGCAATGGCAACCATTGGTAGAAATAAGGCCGTAGTCGATCTAAAAAACTTTAAGTTCGCTGGTTTCTTCGCATGGTTTGTTTGGATGTTCATTCACCTAATGGCCTTAGTAGGTTTCAGGAATCGTGTCATCGTTTTTTTTAACTGGACCTATAACTATATTAATTTCGATAAAGCAGCGCGATTGATCATAAGGCCGTTTAAAAAATAACTAGTTTCTGTAATCCAAGGCAGGTGGACGCTCTCCTAATAAGGGAATGTACTTGAAATCCTTTCCACGTGCTTCAATGAATTCAGCTTTCGCTTTTTCGATGATCGACGTATTGGAAAAAAGGTCTATTGCTGTTTTTGTTAGTGTCTTTGCCGCGACCATCATACCCTTCGTGCCTATGGATGTTCCTCCAGCGGCAACAGCCTGCCAGCTATGAGCAGGTGTCCCTGGCACCCATGTGGCGGCTCCCATACCAACTGTTGGTACAGCAAAACTCACATCACCAACATCTGTCGAACCATAGGCGCGAGCATTTTTGGTAAATGGCACCACGCCTTCGGCAAATTTGGTATTAAGTGCATCTTGTCCCAAACTTTTCGAGATCTCAGTGGCAAAGGTTTTTTCCTCAGCACTATAGGTGAATCCACCAACAGACTTGAGATTGTTATACATCAATTCTTGTAGTGTTAAATTTGGCAGCAATTCATGTGTGCCGCCGATCATTTCAAAATCCATGGTTGTATCCGTACCTAAAGCAGCGCCTTTAGCGGCGTTAACGATTCGGTCGAAAATATCGATCACGACATCTCGTTTATTGTGTCTCGCGTAATAATACACTTCAGCAAAATCTGGAACCACATTGGGTGCTTTTCCTCCGTCCGTAATGACATAATGAATCCGCGCTTCCTGCGGAATATGCTCACGCATCATATTGACCATGTAGTTCATGCTTTCTACCCCATCCAATGATGAACGTCCCTTTTCAGGAGAGCCCGCCGCATGCGCGGAAATTCCATAAAATCGAAATTTCGCAGACTTGTTAGCCAAGGCTGCGCCTGGATTGGCAGCATTTACTGAACTAGGGTGCCAATGCAGAACGACATCCACATCATCAAATAATCCTTCTCGAGTCATATACACTTTTCCAGAGCCACCTTCTTCTGCTGGACATCCATAAAATCGGATGCGTCCATCCATTTTATTGTCTTTTAGCCAATTCTTCACACTTATGGCCGCCGCGGTAGATGCTGTACCGAACAAATGATGACCACAGGCGTGTCCGGCTTTCTTACCAGCTGTTTGTTTCTTGGCAACTGCTTGTTGCGATAGGCCAGGTAATGCATCGTATTCTCCTAGAATGGCAATGATTGGGCCTTTACTACCATATTCAGCGATAAATGCCGTTGGTATTCCAGCAACGCCCTTGTTTATGCTGAAACCTTCATCTTTTAAGGTCTTTTGAAGTAAGGCACTACTTTTTTCCTCTTGATAGCCCATTTCGGCCAAATCCCAGATGCTTAGGGCAATGTCACTGTAAAAAGAGGATTTAGAATCGAGTTGAGAAAGCGTTTTATCGATATTTTTCTGCGCAAACAATATGCTACATAAAAAGATGAAAAATAAACTGAGAAAGAGGGTTTTCATAATGAAAAGAATTATGGTTAGTACTCAAAGATAACGGTATTCACGTTAAAATAAAATAGTAGATCAATCACTTTGCTTGAGGATTCCCAGAACAATGAACAATTGAGCAATTCCGTAAGTAAGCATGATGCTTATGTTGGAAAATGGTAAGGGTTTATAGAATTTATCAACCGCAATAAAACTATCGGACAGCATGAATAAAAGGGCACCGATGAGCACTAAATAGAAGCTAATGTTAACGACTCGTTCTTTTCTGGCAAAAGCAGCTGTCGCCATCGAGAATATCGCCAACACATAGAGTAACACAGGTATCAGCATATTACCTAATCCGTCTTTTATCAAATAAAAAAGACCAATACCGTATAACATCAAGACTGACAAAAATATCCAAATACCCTTATGTGTTTTTCCTTTTTTTAGGAAAACAAAGGCGTACATAATATGTGCCAACAAAAAAGATCCTAAACCTGCGATAAAAAAGTTGGGAGATCCATTATCAAACATTAATAGTATATCGCCTAGCAGAGATAACACCAAGGCTAACAAAGTGAAATTTTTTGTATTAGAATGTAAGCCTTTATTACTGACTAGAAAGTAAATGATAAGAGACGTTAATATCACTGGTTTTGTGATGTACCGAAATTGTGAAAGGCTATCTGTACTCGAACTAGTCAGGTCCAGAAGCAATACAAACACGAATAAAAGCGCGAAGGATTTTTCAGTTTTAGTTAGCATTCCTTAAATATATTCAATTCAGCTATAAAAAATAACAGTTCGGTCTTTTTAAGTTTTGTGAGGCGAAATTGATTCAGATTTTTGAGCCATCAATCAAAAACAAAAAATCAATCACATGAAACGGCTAATCACTTTCATCTTTTTAATTACAAGTATCATTTCCTTCTCACAATCTGTCATCAATGGAAAAATCACCGACACAAAGGGCTTGCTGGTTGAAGGAGCGAATGTGTATCTAGAAGGCACCTACGATGGTGTGACTTCAGGTATCGATGGCGAATTTTCATTTTCTACCGAAGAAACCGGTGCACAAACTTTGATTATTTCTTATTTGTCTTTTGAAACCTTTACGATGACCGGCGATGTGTCTTTCATGAAAAATCTTCAGGTAAAACTGAAAGATGATATGAATACCTTGGATGCCGTAGTATTGTCTGCCGGTACTTTTGAAGCGGGCGATAATAGCAAGATTTCCGCATTGAAGCCACTCGATGTGGTTACCACCGCAAGTGCTTTAGGCGATTTTGTTGGGGCCTTGCAAACGTTACCAGGTACAACAACTGTTGCCGAAGATGGTCGTTTATTCGTTCGTGGTGGAGAAGCCGATGAAACACAAATCTTTATAGATGGCTTACGGGTATTTACACCTTATACACCAACCACTAATAATATTCCAACGAGAGGACGATATTCGCCTTTTTTGTTCGATGGTATTACATTCTCAACTGGTGGATATTCTGCCGAGTACGGACAAGCCTTATCGAGTGTGTTATTGTTAAATACGATAGATGAACCAGATCAAGAGAAGACAGACATAGGTATTATGACCGTAGGTGCTTTACTCGGTAATACCCAAAAATGGAAAAAGAGTTCCTTTAGTGTCAATGCGTCTTACATTAATCTTGCTCCTTATATTGCTTTGTTTCCTGATAGGAATGAATGGATAACCCCATTCGAAAGCGCAGCTGGAGAAGTCGTGTTCAGACATCGTACTGAAAATGGATTGTTTAAATTATATACCGCTTTTGATAGCTCAAATTTTGAGTTGATTCAAGAAGATATTAACTTACCTGAGGGCTTGGATTTTAAATTGAAGAATCGCAATTTATACATGAATGGGTCTTACCAAGGTATGTTGAGTGATGTATGGAGCATGTTTGGAGGTATGAGCTATACCTTTGCGAAAACCGATATGGGAATCATTGATAGTGATATACATGATACCGAAAAGTCTGTACATGTAAAGCTGAAATTCAAAAGACGATTCAGTTCTAGTTTCAAGTTAAATTTCGGCGGGGAGTATTTTTCGACGGATTTTAATGAAGATTTCAATAATGAGCTCGCAGATGAGACCTTCGGTTATAATAGCAATATTGTATCAGCTTTTACCGAAGCCGATATTTTCTTCTCAAAAAAACTAGCTATGAAGGCTGGGATACGAGGTGAGTACAGCGAGATATTCAAGGAATTCAAAGTATCACCTAGATTGTCATTGGCTTATAAAACATCTGCCAAAAGTCAGGTTTCATTGGCATATGGTGATTTTTATCAGAACCCAACTTCGAATATCTTGAAATTCGAGCAAGACCTACAAGCTCAGAAAACAGCCCATTATATCCTGAATTACCAATTGAATAATGATGGACAAATATTTCGTGCTGAGGTCTTTTATAAAGATTATGAAAACCTGATCAAATACGATACTGAATTTGAGAGCTTTGATAGTAAATATAACAACAACGGTTCTGGTTTTGCGAAGGGTATAGATTTGTTCTGGAGGGATAGCAACAGCATCAAGAATGTAGACTATTGGGTAAGTTACTCTCTGCTGGATTCTGAGCGTAATTACAGAAACTATCCAATAGAAGCACAACCAAACTTTGCGAATACCCACAACTTATCTGTGGTTGGTAAATATTGGATCGCCGATTGGAAAAGCCAAGTAGGTGCTAGCTATGGCTTCGCTTCTGGACGTACATATACAAATCCGAATACAACAGGTTTCTTGAACCAAAAAACAAAATCCTATAATAGCTTGAGCATCAATTGGGCCTATTTGTTGGATCAACAGAAAATTTTGTACTTCTCTATCAATAACGTGCTAGGTTTCAAGAACGTTAACGGATACCAATATGCCAGCACCCCAGACCTCAATGGCAATTTTGCCAGACGTCAATTACGCCCAGCAGCCGATCAGTTCTTTTTCGTGGGCTTCTTCTGGACGATCAGTGAGGATAATAACAGTAATCAGTTGGATAATTTGTAGGTATCGTTTAACGGTTTGTATGATGATACTAAAGTTAAGAAGCAATGCACTACACATCGTGTTAATCCTTTTTTACTTATTCCACTCTTATTCCACTCTTATTCCACTCTTATTCCACTCTTATTCCTTTCTTATTCTTGGAATATTTCCAAGCACCAATAGCTAATATTATATATAATAAAATTATAAAAAGCATTTGTTCCCATTTGGTAGTGAATTCATAATATAGAATAAGTAACCCTCCAGCGCCTAATCCAACAATTGACAATGACGTTAGAAATTTCGAAGAGTTCGTCTTATCTCTAATTTTATAGTTGGCCACAGCCATTAATAATGACACTAGAAGAAAGGTAATGCTTCCAAATTCAAGTATCAGTTCAAGACCACCAATAATTATTAATATACTGGACAAAATTGCCATTGTAACTATAGCATATTGCGGGTTTTTGCTTTTCCGTTTTGATAACGAATTTGGGAAATATCCATCTTTTGCTATTACTGCCATCAATCTGGATGAGCCAAAGATCGTTCCACTAATAGCACTACTTGTGGCAAGAATTGCCCCAAGGATCACAAGATTGGTTCCTAAACTACCCAGAATGTTTCCGGCACCAGCTGCAAGCGCATATTCTTTATTCTTTACAATTTCTTCTGTTGGAATGGCAAATAATGCACCTAAAGAAATTACCACATAAATAAGAACGGCTAGCACTATTGCTGAATAAATGGCTCTGGGTATGTTTTTCTCAGGATGGGACATTTCATCCATAGCATGAATTACTAATTGAAATCCTTCATATGCTACAAAAGTCAGTGATGCCACTATCAAAATTGAAAAAACAGTTGAATTTTGGGCATCCAAAGCCATATTATCTATGAATGTTCCAAAATCGGTAGTACCATGCTGCATTAGGACTACTGAGATAATTGTCAACACGATTAATTTGGTATAAACCATCAAATCCTCAAGTTTTCCCATTCCGTTCACGCTCCATACATTGATCAAGGTAAATAGTCCGATTACCCCAATCGCAATGGCTTTTCTAATCCATATATTATCTGCAAAATCAGTACTGCTAATTGCATAGGATGAAAATGTATAGGCATACAGGGCCAAGGTGCTTATGTAACCAAATATGATAAACCAGCCAATGGCTGAAGCCTTAAATTGTGATTTTGGATACGTTCGTTTGTAGAATGAATAAGTTGCTCCTTCGTCTTTGTAATATATACCTAATTTAACATAAGAATAGGCTGCTAATGATGCTATTAATCCACCAATAATTATGGCAATTGGCGTTAAGTAGCCAATCATTGAAACCGATATTCCAAGAATAGTAAAAATTCCACCACCAACCATTCCACCCAAAGCAATGGCCACCAATTCTGCTAATCCTAAATTCTTGTTTCTCTTTCTGTGTTGAGTCATGGTTTTACTTTATGAGAAGCGCTTGAATAATTCCACTTAGTCATTCTCATAAAGCCTTAATCTGTTTTTCAGCACAATTAATTCATTCCGTAACTCCCTTTCCTTCTCTAGTAAATTAAACACGACATCAATGCCTTCCAGGTTCACGTTTAACTCATTGTGAAGTCTGATTATTTTTTCTAGATCAGAAATTTGGTCTTGATGTATAAATTGATTTTGCTCAATAATTTCTATTTCGATGAGCCCCATCTTGTTTAAAGCATCTACAAATGAAATTTCAATGTTATAATGCGAACAAAGGGTTTGTGTCGATATTAAAGATTTTTCATTCATTTTGATTTGATTTTTTGTAATTCCTTGAACAGCTCTATTTCTTTTTGACTTAGATTAGTTGGTGCCTTTATATGAAAGGTGATGATCAAATCCCCAAATCCTCCTTCTTTTTTATAAATGGGAAATCCTTTTCCTTTCAATTTCACTTTCGATTCATTTTTCGTTTCAGGCGTTATCTTGAGTTTGACCTTACCATTAAAAGTATCTAGGGTGATTTCTCCGCCCAAAATGGATGTGTATAGATCCAGATTGACATTCTGATATAGATTGTTGCCTTCGCGTTTGAACTTCGTGTGATTGTCGATGATAAATTTGATGTACAAATCACCATCTGGCCCACCATTGATTCCTAATCCTCCCTTTCCTTTAATTTTTATTACTTGACCATTTTCAACTCCTGCAGGAATTGTCAGCCTGATTTTTTTACCATTGACTGTTAGGACTTGTTGTTGAGAGGTGTAAACGTCTTTTAGATTCAGGTGTAATTCAGCATTGTAATCCTGACCTTTGAATTTTGGACTGCGACCTTGTCTGTGGGATGATCTTCCTCCTCCAAACATTGATTCGAAAAAATCCGAATATTCTTCGTTTGAAAAGTCTTGCTGACTTGATTGATACTTAGACTGACGTTGCTGCTGGCGCTGGGCTTTTTCATATTCTTCTCCGTGTTTCCAATCTTTCCCGTATTTGTCATACTTCTTACGATTTTCAGGATCACTTAAAACTTCGTTTGCCTCATTTATTTCTTTAAATTTTTTCTCAGCTTCCTTGTTGTCCGGATTTACATCCGGATGATACTTGCGGGCGAGTTTCCGATAAGCGGTTTTAATTCCCTTTTTTCTCCCCCTTTTTTTAAATTCTTAAATTTTTTTT
>CBESOB010000117.1:0-9241 GCA_965530995.1 uncultured Flavobacteriaceae bacterium | reverse complement strand
AGAAGCTTTTTGCGGGTGGAAATATCCAAATCGCATGGGAGAATACCACGAGCAGAATCGCCATTGCCCTCATAATGTCCAATCCAAAAATCCGCTTCTCGTAATTAATTTTCATAAATTTGCTTCAAACCGTCTCAAAAATGAAATTGCTTAAGCTTAAAAATATATTTATTTTTCTTCTTTTGGTTGTTATTGGTGGAATAATTTATTTCAATACACTTCAAACACGACACAAAGAACTCATAAAGTCCAAAGTATATTACACCCTTGGCTTAGTGGATTCGCAGTGGAAAAAAGACTTGACGGACAACAAAGTCACCTTTACTACTCCAACCTTTGTTATCAGTAACATTTACAAATCCATGGAAGGCCCGAAATCGGATACCTATATAGCTATTGATGATACTAAAGAAGAATTGCTCTACCTAACATCATTCAAGACCAATGCCTTTTCTGCTGACGGGAAACAACGTATGCCCAACGATTTTGTGTGCCATACCAATTTTGAATACCGTGATGGTGAGCATTATAATAGATGGAATTACACAGAGCGCATCAACCAAACGTATCCGCGTATTACCTCTATTAGTAATGGCATTGAAGAGTTCGAATTGCCGGAGGGTTTTGGGTTTCCGGTATTCTCTAATGAGCGTATATTACTGAATGCACAAGCTCTTAATCACAACGTTACTGATTCAACTTTCAAGGTCAAGCACAAAATTGAAATAGGGTTTACCAAGGATAAGGACAAGCGTCTCATCCCGCTTCAGCCAAAGACCATCTATATGATGTTTCCTTTTGATATCAAGAATCCATTCGTGGGGCCAACAGATGATCTACCAAATGCCTGCGTTCCTGTAGAGACCAAGAACCACACTTATTACGACGAAAATGGAAATCCGCTTTCTGGACATTGGATATTTGCACCAGGAAAGCATAGTTATCGTTTTGATGCTAGCAAGCAATTGGGAATAAAAGACAGCATTCGCTTGCATCAAGTGACATCGCATTTACATCCCTTTGCGGAACGACTGAAATTAGTGGATAAAACAACTCAAGAAGTCATTTACGATTGTGTAAGCGAGAATTTTAATGATAAGATCGGATTAAAAAACACACCTACTTTTACTAGTAAAAAAGGTGTTTGGCTATATCAAGATCATATCTATGAATTGACACTCGATGTCAACAACACGACTTCAAAAAACCAAGAAATGATGGCAAGTATGGCAATTTTCTATTATGACGAAGGCATGGAAGAAAAAATAAAGAGCTTTAAACCCATTTCGCAATGAAGTTCATTGCCCTAATCTGTCTTCTTCTTTTTTCTTATAAATCCGAGTGGTATAAATTATCCGTTTTAAGCTATACCATTAATGAACAAGGGATAAAGGAATTTTATTCCAGTGTTTATAATGGAGACTTCCTAAATCAAATGAATGATAAATTTACCAATGAGCATCTAAACAACAAAGTAATCATTGCCAATTTCTTCTTTACCCGTTGCCCAAGCATTTGCCCGCCCATGCGTCAACAACTCATCGGTATTTCTGAGAGCATTGATGATGATGATTTGCTGATCATATCCCCTACTATGGTACACTCACTAATCGATGCGCCCGATGAATCAGTAAGGTTCAAATCCAAACATATTATAAATCTTCCTGTTCATAAGAGTTGCGAAGAACCTGAATTGATTTATATGGTGCATACTTTGAAGCAAGTTTTAAAATAATACAATAATGAAACTACAAGTCCTAAACTTAGACAATACTAATGAAGCGGAACTTTATAAAACCGATTTAGAAAATTTTACAGCTCATTGTCCTTTTTACAAATTAGAATTCATAAAAATGTTTTGCACAAGTTATGAAGGTGCCAGTGCATTCCTTTTATATAATGACTCTCAAAACTTAGTAGTTTTGATGCCCTTTTATTTGCGAAAAATAGACCTCGCAAGTGACATGAGTTATTTTGATATAATCTCAACTTATGGATATGGAGGCCCTTTGTTTCATCATGACATTGAAGGACGCGTTTTAAAAATATTTTGGGAAATGGTAGACGATTGGTACGAACAAAACAATGTAGTTTCTGAATTTATTCGGTTCAACTTAATTAACAATATTTTAGAATATAGCGGAACTTTAATACCAACCATGCACAATATAATGGGTAAACTCATTGAACCTGAATTACAAAAGAAAGGTTACCATCGCAAAGTTAGAAAAAATGTTAAAAGGGCGAAACGAAAAAAATTAGATGTGGTCATTTATGATCATCACATTCCAAAAAAAGCTTTTGACATCTTTTTTGATATCTATATTGACACCATGAAAAGAACCGAAGCTTCGGAAGAATTCATTTATCAAAAGCAAAAACTTGAGGCCTTCATTCATGATTGCAAGGCTATTTGTGTCATTGCCATATGTTACAAAGACGAAACACCAATTTCTTCTGAACTTATACTCCTTTCAAAAAATTATGCATTTTCTTTTTTAGGTGGAACAATCACCGATTATTTTATTTATCGTCCTAATGATTTCTTAAAACATCAATTAATAAAATGGGCCTTCGAAATGGGATTTAAATATTTTGTTTTGGGTGGTGGTCATGGAAAAGACGATGGTATTTACAATTATAAAAAGTCCTTTTTCCCGAATGATGTCCGCATTTTTTATACTGGTAGGAAAATTGTAAATCAAAATATTTATAACTCCTTATCTCATGAATTAATGAATCCAAATGAAGAATATGATATTGAAAAAGATTTTTTTCCACTTTACAGAAAAGAGAACACATTAAAAAATACTTTTACACACCTGAAGGAATGAAAAATTATGCGGACGCCCTAGGCATTCCTTCCAAACGATGTAAGTTCTTAGCAGCTTCTGAGGGAAATATCAAAGCGCAGGCTGAACAATATATGACCAACTTCGAGCTTAATGAAGACGGGACAGGTTTCTATCACAGCAGTTATGTGGCCTTAGTGGATAGAAATAAAATGATACGTGGATTTTATGATCTTCTGAAGCCTAAAGAAGTGAAATTATTGAAAAAAGATATTGAAAATCCTTTTGTAGGCCCTATTGATGATCTGTCTAATGCCTGCGTTCTTTTCGAAACGAAGAATCACAGCTATTACGATGAGAAAGATCAAGAAATAATGGCAAGTATGGTAATTTTCTATTATGATGATGAAGGCATGGAAGAAAAAATAAAAATCTTTAAACCCATTTCGCAATGAAACGAATTATCCTTGTTTGCCTCATATTATTTTCTTGCAAATCAGAGTGGCATAAATTACCCGTTTTGAGCTATACCATTAATGACCAAGGGATAAAAGAATTTTATTCCATTGACTATAATGGAGACTTCCTAAATCAAATGAATGATAAATTCACCAGTGAGCATCTAAACAACAAAGTAATCATTGCCAATTTCTTCTTTACCCGTTGCCCAAGCATTTGCCCGCCCATGCGTCAACAACTCATCGGTATTTCTGAGAGCATTGATGATGACGATTTTTTAATCATCTCTCATACTATTGATCCAACTAATGACACTCCTGAAGTATTGAAGAATTATGCGGATGCCATCGGCATTACCTCCGAAAGATGGCAGTTCTTGACATCTTCAGAAAAAAACACCAAAGTGCAAGCCAAACAATACATGACCAACTTCAAGCCTAACGAAGATGGAACCGATTTTTACCACAGCAGTTATGCGGCCTTAGTGGATAGAGATAGAATGATACGTGGGTTTTATGATCTATTGAAGCCCAAGGAAGTAGAGTTATTGAAGGGAGATATTGAATTACTTCTTAATTAAATCGCATTTACGATTAAAACCTAAAACAAACTCTTAATAATCTGTTCTTCGGTAATACCTTCGGCTTCGGCTTTGTAGTTCTTGATCACCCGATGGCGAAGTATACTGTTGGCAACAGCCTGAACGTCCTCGATATCTGGCGAGAATTTCCCATTGATAGCAGCATGTGTCTTTGCTGCAAGAATTAGGTTCTGAGAGGCTCTTGGTCCTGCTCCCCAATCTACATAATCCCTAACGATATCACTAGCGGTATCCCCTTTAGGTCTTGATTTTCCAACCATAGTGACGGCATATTCAATAACGTTGTCCGCTACAGGGATACGTCGAATCAAATGCTGATAATCAATTATTTCTTGTGCAGATAACAGAGCGTTAACAGTCGCAGTATCATCTGATGTTGTACTCTTGACCACATCTACTTCTTCTTGAAAACTAGGATAATCCAAATTAACAGCAAACATAAAACGATCTAATTGCGCCTCAGGTAAGGGATAAGTACCCTCTTGCTCTATCGGGTTTTGGGTGGCTAGCACAAAATATGGTAAACTCAATTTATAATGATGCCCTGCAACCGTAACTGATCGTTCTTGCATGGCTTCCAATAATGCAGCTTGCGTTTTTGGTGGTGTTCTATTGATCTCATCTGCTAGAATGATATTAGCGAAAATAGGTCCTTTTATAAATTTGAAATGTCTGTCTTCATCCAGGATCTCACTCCCTAAAATATCACTAGGCATCAAATCTGGCGTGAACTGTATACGCTTGAAATCCAATCCTAATACTTGAGCTATAGTATTGACCATCAAAGTCTTTGCTAATCCTGGCACTCCTATTAATAATGAATGACCCCCTGAAAAAATGGAAATGAGTATTTGACTTACAACCTCGTCTTGTCCAACGATTACCTTGGCGATCTCTTTCTTGAGTAATTGGTATTGAGTGACCAATTGTTTTATAGCTGCAACGTCAGACATTCAATTATTGTTTTAACCAGTTACTACTGAAGGTACATTTTCTATGCTCACCGTTAACCTTTATATAGGTATCAAGTATCTTCTCTTGTTGCCATTTTTCAATAGCCTTAAAACTCTTATTGCTTTCAGCTAATTGTTTTATCTTCAAGTAATCACGAGCATAATCTGCAGTATGTCGGTCTAGTCTGTCTGTAACTGTGAGTAGCTTGAACTTGATATCCCCAGTTCGTCCTCTTTCTGCAATAGGCTGGGTAATCTCTTGATCCTTCAGGTTTTCGATATGCCCATATAATTCTGGGTCCATCTTGGTTAATTCAAAGCTATAATCCTGGGTTTCCGGATTGATGAGCTGACCACCATCAAATTTGGTTTCTTTTTCATCGCTCGACTCCTTAGCAGCTTCAGTAAACGTTAGCAGGCCATCAGCAATACTCTTCCTTACTTTCGTGATTATCTCCTTAGCATCATTAATATCTTCCTCCGTAACTTCTGGGATAATAAGAATATGTCTCACTATGTAATTCTGACCCTGAATTTCTTCTAGTCGAATGATATGATAACCGTATTCTGTTTCAAAAGGTGGCGACATCTCGCCCTCTTGCAAGGAAAATGCCACATCGCGAAACTCCTTAACCATTTGAGGTCTCTTTCTGTTGAGTGTATATTTTCCACCATTTGGTTTGGAAGCTTCATCATCAGAATTCAATATTACCTTGGTAGCGAAACTAGAGCCATTAACGATATCTTCCTTAATTTGTTCGAGCCTATCGATGGCATCTTGCTTTGCCTTCTCCGAAACTTTTGGTTCAATTACGATTTGGGCAACCCTTAATTCTGTACCGAATACAGGAAGCGAATCTTTTGGAATGGAATTAAAGAACTGGCGCACTTCTTCTGGAGTGATCTCTATATCTTCAACTATTTTTTCTTGCATCAGAACAGCCATACGGTCATTTTTGTTGATCTCGAACATTTCTTCCTTCAACCCTTTTTCATCTTCCTTATTGTAAAGTGTCAAAAGCTTGTCCATACTACCATTTGTCTGTTCTAAGAACGCCGCAACTTGTTGGTCTATTCTAGACCGAATTTCGATATCGGACACTTCAATACTATCTTGAATAGCATGATGTACGTATAATTTATCTTCCAATAACTTACCGAATAACTGGCATCTAGGAATGTTTTCTATACTGACACCTCTTGCTTTAAGCTGTGCATATTCCTTATCGATATCCGAATCCAATACTACGAATTCACCAACAACCCCAGCGACACCATCGAGCTTGATAGGAATAAAAGGATTCTCGATAGTATCTACAATGTTTTCACTCAATTCGGCATTTTCAGGTATTTCTTCTTGCGCGCTCAAGGCACTCACAAAAAACAGTGTTAACACTATTAATACCAATAATCTCATATCAGTTATAAATTTCAAATTTCTTGTTTTCAATAGCATCTCGAGTAATATCCTTTTCTAATTGTTTAACTAACTCCAACTTTCGTCTATTAACAACGATTTGGTCTATGGTTGGTTTTATGTATTGTAAGGGCGCAATTTCATTGCGAAGTAGTACGTCATTAATTTGCATCAAATATAATCCTAATGAATCCTTTAGCTGTATAAAATTAGATTTTTTTAACAGTTGATTCTTGTTTTGAATTGTGATTGCTGGAATTTTATTGATCACTTGATTCACCTTCACCCATATTGAATCATTCAGCGAATAATTCTTGAATTGAATTGAAATGGAATCCAATACAATTTTATCCTCGTCATTAAAATTCTTGAACCTTTTGGTAATCTCTTTAAGATCAGAAATATTCTCATCCACATTAATATATCGAAACTGGATAAGTTCTTCGTTCAATCTAAAATTATCCTGGTTCGTGGCGTAGAAATCCTGGGCTTCTTTAAGTGATACTAGGGTATCAATATTTTTCTTTACCAAAGCCTCCATATAGGCTTTGGAAATTAAGTCCTTTCTGTACTGATTGACAAATTTATCAAAATCATTCTGTTTTTCTTCACTAAGATTAATAGCGGCCCCATCCATTAATAGTTCCTGGGCTGCCCAACGATTAATATAATTAGTGATCAAAATAATACTATCACTTTCCGATACCCCATCGGCCAATATATCACCTAGATCCTCGATATACAAATAAGAGTCGTTGACCCTAGCAATGGGTGTCCCGTCTGATTTCTCCTTGAACATATTGCAAGATGTGAACAGAAGACCTGTAAATAAGACTAGTATAAAAGTTGGCTTTTGCACAATTACTTATTAATTTCTTTTCTCACTTTATCCATTACTTGCGAATCGATCGAGACTTTATATTTCTCCCTTAAAGATATTATCCAATTATCCTCAAAATATTCCTGAAAATCAGATGTCACCGGTCCTTTTGCTTCCTCGAAAGATTTCGGCGAGCTCTCGATGATCTCATTCACTTTTACAACAACATTCGACTTGTTATGATCGTAAATTCCTGAAACTCCTTCTTTAAAGATGAAATCCTTTGGTAAGGCCTGATGATTCATATCCATTGTGTCTTTTGTAAAGATCACATTCAGTTTACCGTTCTTATTGATGGCTTCCTTTATTTTTTCTGAGTCCCAGCCTTTTTCTAGATATTTTTTGACTTTATTGATCACTTCTTTATCTGCTGAAGATGCTACTTCTGCTACGGCTCTCACATTCCAGGTATAGTCAGCGGCGTTCTCATTGAAATAGTTGCGTAGTCTTATAGAATCTTTTTTGGCCGCATTCCATACTTCAGTTTCCATTAAGTCGAACAAAAGTAACCCATCTCTGTATTCTTCGACTATGATCCTAAAATCTTCATTTACGTCTTCTAGATTTTCTTCATGATAACTCAGTAATTGATTTCCAAGAAATTCATCATAACTTTCCTTTACGATTATATCAAAAGGCCTTCTCGTATTCATTTTTCGTTGAGCAATCAGAAGGTATTTAGCGAAGTCGTCATACGTAATGGTCTTCTTTCCAATAGTCACCATGATTTTGTCTTTAGTTAGAGACTCTGGAATAGTCCAAGATCGCTTATAAAAATCTTCATTCAATAGGCTTGAAAAGTAACCAATGGCTTCTTCATTAACCGCTAAGTTATATTGTTTATTGAGTTTTTCCTTAAATGCTGTGGTAATCAACTTTGATCTGGACCCTCTTCTAATTTTAGATTCTAAACCCTTTTTCATCTCATCAAAAGATAACACTGGGTGTTTATCAATCAATTTTATGATATGCCATCCAAAATCAGATTGCACAGGAACAGTGATATCTCCTTTTTCCTTTAAACCGAACGCCGCGGTTTCAAAAGCTTCAGAACTCAATTGGCCTTTTCCAAATCTATTCACCACACCACCCTTTTTGGCGGAGGCTTTATCTTCGGAGAATTGTTTGGCAAGAGATCCAAAATCTTCACCTTGCTGTAATTTCCTGTAAATGTCATTTATTCTATCGGCAGGTTGATCCTGCGCAGTATCTTCACTCTTCTTATTGGAGACCATGATGTGTGCGACCGTTAATTCTCCTTCGGATCTACGCTTGTCCATTACCTTGACAATATGAAATCCAAACTTCGTCCTAAAAGGTTGAGACACCTCTCCTACTTCTGTATTGAAAGCTGCATTCTCAAAATCATACACCATCCTGAATCCACCAAAATAACCGAGACTTCCTCCATTTTCAGCAACTGATGGGTCCTCAGAGTATTGCTTGGCAACAGATTCGAAATCTTTGCCACCCACAATCTCTTTCCTTGCGTTGATCAACTTATTATAAGCTTTAAGAGTATCTTCAGATGCCTCATTCTCGGGCACCATGACCAAAATATGGCTCACTTTGATCTCGTATACCGTCCTATCATAGGCCTCTTTTATAAGTTCATCAGTAACGTCTGTATCGGTTAAATAATTCTTGGCCAATTGCTTTCTATAACTTGCGAATTCTCTTATGTACTTAGGATTTTCATGGAAACCCAGAGACCTTGCTTCTTTGAGCTTCAATTTGTAATTGATGAACAAATCTAAATAGATATCTACGTCCTTTTGCTTTTCATCCTTTACCAGGTCAAGGTTTTTATTATACACCCTTTTAAATTCGTTAACATATACGGGGGCACCATCGACGGTTAACAATACCTCATTTTCGGACATTTGAGCGAATACTGCATTGCATGTAAACAAGACAAACAAAACTATAGGGGCGAAATTCTTCATAATGACAAAAGATATTTATAACTGGGCAAATTTAATACAATTAGGCTAATGGACAAGTCCTGATCATGAACGTATTTTGTGCATTGTTAGTATACTTTTAGTAGTGCGCTGTTCATTTACCCTAATGTAAGTTTTACAGTTTGTCATTTTTATTTTAAATTAAACTAAAGTATCTTTAAAGAACTAAAACTAA
>CBESOB010000116.1:0-9281 GCA_965530995.1 uncultured Flavobacteriaceae bacterium | reverse complement strand
TGGACCGATATGTAGTTGCCAGTTCGAAAAAACTGCCGATGGGTGCAACAACTGTTAAATTTGAATTTGACTATGACGGAGGTGGAGCAGGTAAAGGTGGAAATGGAACCATTTATATTAATGACAAAAAGGTAGGGTCATCCAGAATAGAAAAAACCCAGCCAAATATCTTTTCAGCAGACGAAACTGCAGATGTGGGACTAGATAATCAAACCCCTGTTGCATTAGGTATTGGTTATGGCCCGGATGAAACCAAGTTTAACGGAAAGATCAACAAAATAGTTGTTGGAATTGAATAAACCTTATAAATAAGTATCAAGGACATTATAATGCCCTTGATACTTATTTCATTCACAATTAAATTTATTAGAAGGTGCTATAGTTTTATTCGCTAAGGGAGTTTTTTAATGACTAACGGTCAAGAGGTCGTGGGTTCGACTCTCATCTTCTCCAATTTACCCCTTCGAAGCATATTTAATGAGCGTAAAAGGGTTTTCACACGTCTTTCTCAATAAAATTCTTTTCCGGATCGCAAATCTCATGTATGAGCTTCTTCAATTCCGTAGAGAATGACAGCAAAGTGTCTTCTGTGATCTTATTATCCTTATTTCGGCTTCTTAAAGAGTCTTTTGTGCCAAACTTCAATAATCCGTTTTTTAGGTTCTTGAATGAGATTATACCTGCTTCAACTGGTTTATTGAAGGGTGTTTCAAGGTGTTGCATATAGGCGTAAGTCAATATTTGAAAGGACTTACTATATTTATCGTAGTCTGTACTTATGTCTTCCCAATCTACAATTTCGACTTTGCCTTGTGTCACGTTGCCAGTTTTATAATCGATGACCCTCAGAACGCCATCACATTCATCTATCCTGTCTACAGTGCCTTTTAGGTATACTGGAAAGTCTAATGCCGGAATGTCAATGGGTACTCTTAATTCTTTTTCAAGTGCCAAGATCTTTATCTGTTTACCTTGATGCAGGGATTCAATTTCCGTATCTAAAAAATTTGATATATATCTTTTAGTAATTTCAAAGATGATCAAGTTCTTGCCAGATGTAGTACTGCCATCCTTGAACTCTTTTTTGAACTGCTTAGTGACTAGATCCGAGATTTGAGATTTCATTTGGATCAAGTTAGCAGGGGTTAACAGTTCTCCAATACTAGGGATGTAAAGCGCTTCTAGAACATTATGTACTATGGTACCAAAGGTGTTGGAGGCTACCGTCTCCTCTACATCCTCGAAAGTATTGACCCCCAGAATCTTTTGATAATAAAAATCCATCGGATTCCTAATGTATGAAGTAAGAGACGATGGAGAAAAACCATTGGATGCCACTTCTTTTAGCCTCGTGATTACGCTTTCGGTTTTACTTATGGATTTAATTTCTTTTTTACTTGATGTAATTTTAGGGGCAACTGTATAGTGATCGATTTCATGAATACCTTCTACTTCCAATTGCGTAATGAAACGACTTTTTTCACCACCATTTAAAGCGTCTACTTCCGTGTTGTAAAGAATGAAGACGTTTTTTGCTCTTTGTAATAAATGATAAAAATGGTAGGTATATACGGCATCTTTTTCTTTGTAAGTTGGCAGGCCATATTCTAGTTTAACATCAAACGGGATGAATGAATTGCTTCCTTTGCCCGAAGGAAGTATTCCTTCGTTAACCGAGGTGATTATGACTGTTTCAAAATCTATGACACGAGATTCTAACATACCAATAACCTGTAAACCTTGTAGAGGCTCGCCTCGAAAATCAAGCGTTTCAGATGACAACACTTCCCTATAAAGCGTCATTAGTGTTTTGATGTCCTTTGCATAATCAAATTCATCTAATAATAGTGATAGCTGATTGAACACTTGATTAAACTTGAAAAGATATTCTAATGACAATAAATTTTCTGTTTTATTGACATTCAAATTATTCTTTAGCACCTGAATGATACGGTTACATTTCTTGAGCCCATTTCGCGAATTATTTTCCCAATCACCAAAAAGTAGTTCTATTAGCTCCCTATTTTTTGGAAATAATTCAAAGAGTTTATCAATGGCTATATGGGTAATATTGTTTTTGGAAATATAGTTGTTCGCTAGTGAAATATTTTCAGTGACACTGGTGTTAAGAACCCTTGCAATAAAATGATTGGAGGTTATTGAAAGCACATCCTTATAATATAATTCACGCCTCTTGTCCAATTTATGCAATTGGAATAAGGAGTCAAACAAAGACGCTATGGGCGCTATTTGCAACGACATGCCCATGCTAATATTCACTTGTCCGATGTCTTTCGGAATAGAATTCAGCACTGGCAAGAGTAAGTTCTCGTCTCCTAGCACAACCGCCGTTTTCGATATGCTATTGTTTGATTTTGAAATTTCAGATAAAATCTCACCAACATACTTGGCTTGACCTACATTTTTAGGTATGCCTATTGCTTTTATATTCTTGTGGGAATCATAATTATTAGCAACCCATTTAAATTCGTTGTTTTGATAATAGTTCCAATGTGTATGTTGTCGCACAAATAATCCAGCATCATGTATTTTGGAGTTCATGAAATGAGAATCAATGTCCCAATAAATATCGGCTAATCCTTGATGAAGCAGTTCTTGTATAATTCTTTGTTCTGCGGTATTGAGGGCATTAAAACCAAGAAAAACGAACTTCTTGCCTGGGTTGTGCTGTATAAATAGTTCCAATTTATCTAAGGCTTCTCTGTACAAAAGTCCTTGATAACCGATGCCCTTTAAAATTAAATTATCCTTAAAGACTTTATAATATTGAGGCAGCTTTTTCCAAAACGCCAGGTAATTAGTTACCAATTCAGTTTTCTCCTTGGCTACTGACCAATGATCAACCTCCTTAATGGCACTCAAGTAATTAAAGATCTTATTTTGCGGAATTAGATATCTGTCAATTTCGTTGAAATCTTGTATAATGATTTGGGCCCATTTGCAAAAAGTATCAAAATCATCAGTAATGTCAGAAGGTGTGATTTCGAGATATACTTTGTATAATTCGAAGAGTAATTCAGTATTTGAAATCCCTTTTAAAAGCGAGATAGTTTCAATGAACTCTTCAACGCTTAATATTTCGGGAGAAAAAAGGGTTTTATCTGTTAATTTGGATATCCTGTTTTTTAAGAAATTACCGGCTCTAATACTCGGTAAAATAAAAGTGAGTTGAGAAATGTCGCTATCTTTTGCGATAAGGTCATTTAACACGTCATCAATAAAACTTCTAGCCATAGTATAAAAATAAAAAACGCTCCGATTAACGGAGCGTTTTTTAAACTATTTTTTAAAAGTATTTCTAAGGACTATTGTTCCTTAAGTTTAACTTCTACACGTCTGTTATTTTCTCTACCAGCTCTTGTAGCGTTAGTATCGATAGGGTAACCCTCACCGAAACCAGATGCGCTTAATCTATTATCAGCGATTCCATTTTCTACTAAGAAAGTCATAACTGCATTAGCTCTACTTTCAGATAGTTTTTGATTAAGAGATTCGCTTCCTACACTATCCGTATGTCCTTCAATTGTGAAGTTCGCTTTTGGATATTCTTTAAGGATAGCTGTAATATTGTTCATTACGTTTAAAGTCTGTTTTTTGAATGTAGATTTACCAGTATCAAACAAGATTGTTTTAGCATAGTCTCTTAACGTTTTTCTCACGGCTTCTGGTAATACAGGAACCTCTGGGCAACCATTATTTGCTACAGTACCAACTACATCTGGACATTGATCATCTTTATCAAGAACACTATCTCCATCTCTATCTGGCCATGGGCAACCACTATTGGCTACAGGACCTGCTACATCAGGACAGTTATCTTTTCCATCAGGAACACCGTCGCCATCTTTATCTGGGCAACCATTTAATGCCTTAAGACCAGCAACTGTAGGACAGTCATCGTTTTTATCAGCAACACCGTCACCGTCAGAATCTGGACATCCGTTGAATTCAGCTAAACCAGCTTCATTAGGACAGTCATCTTTGCTATCTTCGATTCCATCACCATCAGTATCAGGACATCCGTTGAAAGCTTCAAGACCAGCAACTTCTGGACAAGCATCATCTTTATCATATATGCCATCGCCATCTGTGTCTTTTCCACCAAATTTAATTGTGATACCTGCATGATGTTGGAAAGCCTTAACTCCAGACTGCTCATCGAAAGCATGCTTGTATTTTGAATGAAGGTTTAAACCAACATTTTCAGAGAACCAATAATTAATACCGAAGGCTCCGTTTAAAGTACCAAAACCATTTTTGCCTTTTATACCGGCATCATTATCATTACCCAATTGAACTGACTCTTCAATCCATGTGTAACCACCACCTATTCCTAGATATGGCTCGAATTTTTTAGATTTAATTAGTTTACCAAGACTATAACTAATAAGACCATCAACTGCAATATATGTTACTGCATTTTCTAATCTTACACTTGGGTTTCCTTCAACTTCACCAATTCTCTTGATTTGGTTTAAAGAACCTTGAGCAGTAAATGAAAAGTTATCACCTAAATACTTACCAACTGAAACATATGATAATGAAGGTACAATGTTCCAATGATCCGAAACGTTAAAATATTCATCAAAATAGTCTCCTTGTGGTGCGTCTTCGCCAACAGGATATATATCGATTGCATTGACTCCAAAAGTAATAGCCCAAGGATTGTTTTCGTCTTGCGCATTAGCGTTGCTAAAACCGATTAGAAGCAACATAGCTAATAATAATCTGCTAAGATTTTTCATATTCAAAATAATTTAAATTTTAAGTGTTAATTACGGCAAAAGTAAGTTGTTAAATTTTATTAACAAAGACAAATATATAAAAATATTGGATATTTACTTTATAAATGCGGTGTTTGGAGCTATTTTAAATAATATCCAACTGTTTTCCAACCTTTGTAAAAGCTTGTATAGCTTGATCTAAATGCTGCTTTTCGTGGGCTGCGGAGAGCTGTACTCTTATCCTAGCTTTTCCCTTAGGCACTACAGGGAAGAAAAATCCAACCACATAAATACCTTCTTTTAATAGTAAATTCGCCATTTTTTGAGATAACTTGTCATCATAGAGCATGACTGGAACAATAGCACTTTGTCCCTTGACAATATCAAATCCGGCCTCGATCATTCCTTTTTTAAAATATTCAGTATTCCATTCCAATTTATCCCTTAAACTCGTATCATTGGAAATCATTTCAAAAACCTTAATACTGGCTCCAACTATAGAAGGCGCTAACGAATTGGAGAAAAGGTAAGGTCTAGATCTTTGGCGAAGCATATCTATAATTTCCTTTTTACCCGTTGTGTAGCCACCCATGGCACCACCAAGAGCCTTGCCCAAAGTCCCTGTTATGATATCCACTCTGCCCATTACGTTCTTTTCTTCCAAGGTTCCCCTTCCAGTTTTACCTATGAAACCAGTTGCATGACATTCATCGATCATGACCAGAGCATCATATGTATCTGCCAAATTACATATCTCATCCAAAGAGGCAACAACGCCATCCATTGAAAACACACCATCCGTTACTATTATCTTGAATCTCGCACCATTAGTATTAGCATCGATTAATTGTTTTTCTAAGTCAGCCATATCATTATTCGCATAACGGTATCGTGCTGCTTTGCATAGCCTTACACCATCTATAATGCTGGCATGATTCAAAGAATCGGAAATTATAGCGTCTTCCTTGCTAAGCAATGGTTCGAAAACCCCGCCATTTGCATCAAATGCGGCTGCATATAATATGGTGTCTTCTGTGCCATAGAATTCAGCAATGCTTTTCTCCAGTTCTTTGTGAATATCCTGGGTCCCGCAAATAAACCTCACAGAAGACATACCAAATCCATGAGTGTCCATAGTATCCTTAGCAGCTTGTATAACATCGGGATGAGATGATAAACCGAGATAATTATTAGAGCAGAAGTTAATGACTTCTTTTCCCTCGGTAGTATTTATGGCAGCGTTTTGAGGTGTTGTTATGATTCGCTCTTCTTTATAGAGACCATCTTCCTTTATTTGTTGTAATTCTTCTTTTAAATATTGCTTGATATCTCCGTACATACTATTTTTTTTACAAATTTATATTTCTTTTACTGTTATCTCATCGTTTATATATACCAATATTTTATTATCTACTTTCAACGACATTGTTTCTATAATATCGGCATATGTAATTAGTTGTTGCTCATGTTTTTTGTCGAAAGCGCCTGTTTTGTAATCGATAATTGTCGCAATGTTGTTTTTGTCAATAACCAATCTATCCGGCCTTATAATAGTGCCTGTAGATGAAATGATATCACGCTCATTATATATAAGGACATCATTGGTATAGTGCTCTCTTAATTTTGGATGATTAACTATAGCACTAATAGCAGTGGTCAAGGCATTTTTTTGCTCTTGATGGATCAACCCGTCGTTATAAGCGTCGTTCAAAACAAAATTGATATCGGCTTCCGTTTTTATTTTTGATATAATATCATGTATGAGATTTCCTTTCTCAATGGCAAGTTCTTGTTCAGTATCCCATAGGTAAGCCGAATTAGTGACAATATTGACTTTGGTATTATCTGAAATGAAAGTTTTAGAAGCTACAGTCTTGGTTTGGGGAATTGAACGGCTTAGCTGTTTCTTTGGGTTACCAAATGACATAGAATTGTTCTGTAAGGGCCAACTATCCATGGATTTTAAGAAATTTATGAATAGTCCCGAATAGTCCTTCAAATTTTCATTTCCTTTTGAATCTTCATTTTTTTTAGTGATGATATGTAATTGTTCAACAGCTCTTGTGAGAGTGACATACAATAAATTGATATTGTCTAGCTCTAATTCAGATTGCTTACTGCTATATAGGTGTTCTCCAATAGCACCCAACTGCGCAATATCTTTGTTGTAATTCAGTAGGGTGTGCGAAAACCCATTAAACGCTTCCTTTTCCAAAGGGTACCAGATCTTCGGTTCTTTTTCTCGATAAATGTTCAGGTCGGCATAAGGAAAAATAACAACCGGAAATTCCAATCCTTTTGATTTATGAATTGTCATTATTTGCACGGCATTGGCTCCTTGAGGACTTGAAATACTTAATGTATCTTTTTTTGAATCCCAATAGGCCAGGAAATCGGATATGCTAGATGATTGCTTCAATGAATGATCTAATATGGTATCTAAATAGTACTGAATATTGGCGTCAGAAGTTTCGATTAAATTAAAGGATCTGATAATATATTCTGCAGCATCATAATTCGATAATTGCGGGATACGGTTAAAATCGAAAGTAATAGTATAGGTATTAAGTGTCTTGGATAATTCATTTAGCGATTGGTCAAGACCAATTCTAATAAACGCATGCTTATCTTTAATTTCCAAAAATTCTGTTATAAAGAGAAGTACATCAACCTTTATCTCCTTGTTTTCAGGTTGTGTTGAAAGCTTCAGGACATTGTTTGCAAATTGAACCAGCGGGGATCGGTCGATCAAAAGAGTTTCAGATGAGATGATGTCAATGCCCTGTTCAGTGAGAAAATCAGCTATGGCAACCCCTTCTTTTTTCTTTCTAACCAATACACATATATCCCTAAGCTCAAAGCCATTGGAAAGAGTACCATGTATTGTGCGCAAGACCGATTCAGGATAAAGAAGATCTCTTTCATCTCCTTCGTCAAATTCAAGGAATTCTATATTTACATATCCCTCTTCTTTTAAATACGTTTCTTGGTTGGCTGATGAATACAACGCTTTATGGGTGTCATCTTCAAAAACAAAGGAAGAAATATGTTTAAAAAATGAATTGTTGAATTCTACAACACGTGTACAACTCCTATAATTAAAGTCTAGAGATTTGACTTCCTGCTCAATCATAAAGGGCTTCAATGTCTTAGTATACAAACCCATGAACAATTCAGGTTTGCCACCTCGCCAACGATAAATGGATTGCTTAGCATCACCTACGATCATGGCGCTTCCTAATTCACTTGATATGCGATTATCAATCAAAGGAATCAGGTTTTCCCATTGCAACTCTGAAGTGTCTTGAAATTCATCGATGAAATAATGCCGAAACTTTTCGCCCAAGCGCTCATAGATGAATGGTGTAGGTTGGTTCTTTATCTCTTTATGAATGATCTTATTGAATTCTGAAATAAGAATTAGATTCTTTTCTTCTTTAATAGATTCTAATGCACCATTGATTGAGTTCAAAACGGACAATGGGGTTAGGTTTTTGTAGAAATTCTTATAGAATTTATACTGAAACACCAAATGTTTAGTTTCATTGAAAGAATTGACAAGTTGAGGTTTAATGGCATCTATGGTTGACGCTAATTCAGGTGAAACCCGCGAAGGATATAATGATGTGTTTTCAATATCCACCTGCCAATTATTCTCGAATTTAATATCGAATCTTGATCTTGATAAGTTCTCAAAATGCTTAGGTAAAGAACTTCGGGTAAAGTCATCAAATTGCAACCCACACTCTTCAATGAAATCGAGTGTGTCAATTGCTTTGGTAACTATGGATTTTTCACATTCAGCTATTTTAGATACTAAAATAAGCTTCAGTTCTTTAAAATCTTGAAGTGTTTTATCTTTAAGCAATCCTAAATTGGGGATATCATTTTCATTGACCAAATGCTTGGCTATTTTATTAAAGTCAAATGAAATGTCCCAGCTTTTGTCATCATCAGTCTTTTCAATAGCAAAGTCAACAAGGACCTTGGTAAGTTCTTTGTCTGTACCTGCCTTGGCTATAAGGCTATCCACAGCTTCAGATAATAAACTATCCGTATCTAGTTCAACCTCGAAATTCACAGGGATCTTTAGATCGAAGGCGAAAGTACGTATGACTTTATGAGTAAACCTATCAATAGTGGAGATATCGAAGGAGGCGTAATTATGCAGGATCGTATCAAGAATTTTTTTGGAATTTTCATGAACACTTAATGGCTCCACATCCAATTCATCAATAAGAGCCATGAACATGCTATTAGGTTCATTCAAGATGGTCTTATCTGAAAACTGTTTAAGGGTGTCAATTATACGCGTTTTCATTTCGCTAACAGCCTTGTTAGTAAATGTCAGTGCCAAAATATTCCTGAAATGATCAGGGCGATTGGCTTGAAGCAGTAATTTTAAATAAGATTTAACAATGGTAAAAGTCTTACCGCTACCAGCGGAGGCATTATAGACTTGGAAAGACGCCGTTTTTGACACTTAGGATTTTTGATACAAGATAAAAACTATCGATGATTTGATAGATATTTATT
>CBESOB010000115.1:0-9329 GCA_965530995.1 uncultured Flavobacteriaceae bacterium | reverse complement strand
TAAAAGTAATAGAGCTTAAAATGGCACAATATTCAATATTAAATAAAGAGGATGTACTGGAGATTCTTAAGCCTTATTCTATAACTGAAGTCAAGTCATTCAAAATTTTAAGCGGAGGTTCTGAAAATTCAAATTACAAAGTTGATTCAGGAATTGGGTTGATCGTACTTACTATTTGTGAACAAAAATCCATCGAGGAAACAAAAAATTTAACAAGATTATTAGACTACTTAGAAAAACAAGATTTCCCAACATCCAAAATTATTCGTACATCTAATAACAAGGGTTTGTCATTATTTAATAACAAACCGGTTATGGTCAAACATTTTCTTGAAGGCAAGATACTGTCCAACTTACCAGCACATCTGTTGGAAAAGATCGGCGCCGATGTGGCTAAGCTACATAAAATCACACCTCCTGAATACCTCGAAAGAATTATGTGGTGTGGTAAAGAACGTTTTAATGAGGTCGAGACATATGCCTTGAATTCATCATTTGATATTTGGATAAAAGACACACGACGATATATTGACAAATACATAACACCCGATTTGCCAAAAGCACTAATTCATACAGATATTTTTGATAATAATATAATCGTAAGTCATGACGAGACTGAGGCTACGATCATGGATTTTGAGGAAGCCACGTATTACTATAGGATATTTGATATAGCCATGTTATTTATTGGTTTATGTATTGAAAATAACACACTAAATTTCACTAAAGCGTCTTCAATTTTAGAAGGTTACACAAAAAGTATACAATTTACAGAAAACGAAAAGCGTGCACTACAACCATTTACCGTTTATGCCGCAGCTGGTGTTGCATTTTGGCGACATAAGAATTTTAATTATACCGCGCCAGAGGAGCATTTAAAAGATTCTTACCTAGAAATGAAGAATTTGGCCGACTCTATAAGAGCGTTGCCTAGTAGTCATTTTAATTTACTGTGGTCGTAAAAGGTAGTTCCTAAATGGTTTCCCGATCCCGAGTACTCGGGAGGGATACAGAAGATAGGCATTCCTGCCTACCAGTTTACATGCCTTTGGTATGTAGGCAGGCAGGGGTTATTGTTAGTGAGCTAGTCAATTTTAATTGACGTTAGCAAACTAATCCTGCAGAAGGGCGGGATTTTATCATTTTATATTCACCGTCGTTATCTAGTCAGGGTTACTTCCAAACAGAAACAGTCTCCTTTTTTCACTATATTTATAAACAGTCAGTTACAGTAGACTGATACCATTTTCTACTTAAAATTAACCATTCCTGTTTCGTAATATGTCATGCTTGTAATTATGGGGTAAATTTTATATCCATTTTGAAGTAAAATAATACATATCATGAAAACAAGAATCACACTCGCTTTAGCCGTATTGTTTGCAAGTCTGTCCTTTGCCCAACAAGGCATTAACTACAAAGCCCTTATTAAAGACGGTTCTAGTAATGTGGTTGCAAGCCAAAGCATTACAGTTCAGTTTCAAATCTTGAAAGGTACAGGGATGACCAATGTCTATCAAGAAACCCATACACCAACTACAGATGCCAATGGTCTTATGGTGGTTAATATAGGTGAAGGAACTACCGGAGATGTGTTTATCGATATCAATTGGAGAAGCGATGACCATTATTTAAATGTACAGATAAATACAGGCGGAGGTTTGGTAGATGTGGGAACCACCCAATTTATGGCAGTGCCTTATGCAATACATGCTGAAACTGCCGCCAATGCAGCCACTAAAATAGATGACTTAAGTGATGGTAAATCTGATACTAGAAATTCTTCTTTATTTATAGGCAACGGTGCAGGCTTCAATGATGATGGCTCAGGCCGCACAGGTCTAGCTAATGTAGGTATTGGCTTTAATGCACTTTATTCCAACGTCATGGGAGTGTTCAATACCGCAACTGGCTATGCCGCACTTAATTTCAACACGGGAAGTCTTAATGCAGCAACTGGTTATCAAGCACTTTATTTGAACACTTCAGGAGGTGCAAACACAGCATCTGGAACTTTTGCACTGCGCAATAACAACACAGGAAACAATAACACCGCAAATGGATATGATGCACTTAGTTCAAATACCTTGGGATCATTAAATGTTGCAATGGGCTATCAAGCTGGTTTCAATAGTCTTGGAGATAGTAACATTTTTATTGGTTATCAATCCGGAAAGAATGAGACAGGGAGTGATAAACTATATATTGATAACTCCGATACTGCCAATCCGCTTATTTATGGAGAGTTTAATAATAACCTATTAACCTTTCACGGCAAGGTTGGGATAGATACAAAAACGCCCAGCACAAAATTACAGATTGTTGGTGGTACAGATGCTAGTTTGGCAGATGGTAGTGGTTATCTGGTTTTGGGGAATGAATTTGGTCTTAATGTCGTGATCGATGAAAATGAGATCATAGCACGCGCCAATGGTGGTGTATCAACACTCTTTTTACAAAATAATGGCGGCAATTTAAGTGTTGGTGGTAGCGTGGTGCACAGTAGCGACCGTCGTTTAAAACGCGATATAGAAACTTTGCCCTATGGTTTAAAAGAAATTTTAAAATTGCAACCCAAAGCATATAACTGGAAAAGCCGGGAAACCAAATACAAGTCTTTGGGTTTAATTGCGCAAGATGTACAACCCATTATAAATACTATTGTTCACCAAAATGATGATGCAGAAAAAACCTTAAGTATAAGTTATACCGAATTGATTCCTGTACTCACCAAAGCCATACAAGAGCAACAGGAGATTATTGAGAATTTAAGAGGAGAACTAAAAGCGGAAAAAGTAGAAAATATTCAACAAAACGGTAACTATGAAAAACTCCTAAAAAGAGTAGAGCAAATAGAACTGGCAACAAATCAATATTACAAGAACGTCATTGCGAGTGGAGCGAAGCAATCTCTTAAATAGAAACTATAATTAAAAAGATTGCCACGACTTTATAAAAAGTCTCGCAATGACTAACAACTAAAACAATTTGTCATTGCGTCCCGAGTATTCGGGAAGGGTCTTGATCTAGTTCAGGCGCACCGTATCTGTATTTGTTTAATAGATTCGTTCGCCAGTGTCTTTATCGAAAAAGTAGGCTTTATTCAAGTCTAAAAATAATTCGATCTCGGTACTTTGTATGGCTTCAACTTCAGATCGAAAGGTTGCTATGAGTTCCGCATCATTATAGTCCACATAAATATGCTTTTGGTTTCCTAAAAGCTCAATAGCGATAACATCTCCTTTTATGGTGTCGTAGTTTTCTAACTCGCCTTTTTCAGGGCGTAGATCGACCGATCGTATACCTAAATAAATGTCTTTGCCAGCACTCTTCTTCAAACTTTTTAATTCTAATTTAGATACATCGAAAGTAGTTCCGTGCTTGTCCTTGAACAGTAGTTTGCTATTTTGAACGTCGATCCGTCCCTCAATGAAATTCATTTGTGGTGAACCAATGAATTCTGCCACAAATTTATTTTTAGGATTATTAAACAATTCTATGGGCGGCGCAATTTGCATGATCTCGCCTTCATTCATCACGACTATTCGTTCGCCCAATGTCATGGCTTCAACCTGATCATGTGTCACATAGATCATCGTGGTGTCTAGCTTCTTATGTAATTTAGCCAATTCAATACGCATCTTACCACGTAACTTGGCATCTAGATTACTTAAGGGCTCGTCAAATAAAAATACTTCAGGGCGTCGTACGATCGCTCTACCAATGGCTATTCTTTGGCGCTGCCCGCCAGACATTTTGCCGGGCTTTCTGTCTAATAGCGGTTCGACATTCAAGATTTTTGCCGCCGCCATAACGCGTTCCTTTATTTCTTCTTTTGGCACTTTCTTGATCTTTAATCCGAAGGCCATATTTTCATAGGAGTTCATATGCGGATATAGTGCATAGTTCTGAAAAACCATAGCGATACCACGCTCGCTGGACGAAATATCATTCACTTTTTTATCACCAATAATAAGATCGCCATCTGTAATGTCTTCAAGGCCGGCGATCATTCTTAATACCGTGGATTTTCCGCAACCTGATGGACCTACCAATACAAGGAATTCTTTGTCTTTTACGGCAAAACTTATTCCTTTTACCACTTCAACACCGCCTTTATACGTTTTTTTAATATTTGATAGTTTTACTTCTCCCATAATTATATGTGTTATACTGTTATTATGATCATCTTTTTAAATCAATGGATATAATGGTCTTCCTGACATAGGGTCTTGAGGATATGTATTACATAATTCCACCAAAACATCTTCATGTGTGATCGCGACATTCATCACGGTGTCATTCCCTCCGTAATAAATAAAAATATCGCCATTGTCTTTTCTAATGGCGCCGCAACAAAAAACCACATTAGGGACATGTACATAACTATTGGTAGTGACGATGCAATCGGCTTTTGAAGGAAATAATATGGGGATATTGGATACCTTAACGTTCTCTGGAGATTGCAGATCATGCAAGGCAACTCCTAAAACATAGGGATTGCCATCCATGGTGCTTCGCACACCATGAAATATATTGATCCAGCCATATTTAGTTTTTATGGGTGTTGCTCCTGGACCGATCTTATCTGAAAAACTACTTGGGCCATCATTTTGCATGATTACAGGGTGCTCCGAAATAGTCCAATTCCCACTTTCAATGTGTTCTGTATGTCCTAATCTTATTTGCTTGTATATGCCTCCTGTATGATCTTGAGAACTATCATTCGGTCGAAACATCCCATAATAGAGGTCATCGATTTTTTCAGGAAACAGGACTACATTTCTCATATCTGTTTTTAACAATGGTCCATGGCGCTTAAATGATTTGAAATCGGTGGTTGTCGCCAGCGACACTCGTACCCGATGTGCAATGGATGCGTGATAGGCGCTGTAGGTGATATAATAGGTATCTCCAATTTTACTGATCCGTGGGTCTTCAACACCGCCTTGCTCGTTTTCAATTAATGCCTCTTTATCAACGCCATCGGCAAAATCATCATGCTTGTTACAAGGTAACATGGCCGGTTTTTTATCTATGCGCCAAGTATCCAATCCATTTTTACTTCTTGCAATCCCTAATATGGATATCCCATTTCGTAAATGCGAACGGAACAGCATAATAACTTCATCATTATACGCTGTTATCCCAGCATTATGAACCGTTATGACTTGTAGTTTAGGATCTGTCCATATGGCATTGACCATATCGGCAGTGACAATAGGATTGTCCTTGTAACGTACTAGTGGATTACATAAATTGATAGCACTCATTCTTGTTTTAATTTTTCTAGTTCTAATAAAATCAATACACTTTCTATGGTGGATTCCGCCCCTGAATTTTTGCTAATGTCTTCTTTGCTCTTGATTCCATCAAAGCAAATTCCGGTAGCGGGGTCATACATGGCACCTTTGGCATCATTTTCACCATACAACCATGCTTCCAGTTCTCTTGCGAGGCTTATATATTTTTTATCTTTTGAATAAGCATAGGCTTCAGATGTTGCCCAAACCATAGGGCGTAAACCATAAGCAATTTGAGGGTAGCTATTCCTTTTTGCTTCGGTAAAACCACTACTGCCGGCTGCCTTTTGTATCCAAATAGCTTCCGCAAAACCATGTTCTAATAAGTACGGATAAAAATTATCAATTTCTTTAAGCGCACTCTCAATATAGGATTGCTCATTAAACGTTTGCCCTGCTTTTAATAAGGCATAGGCTTGATTATTTCCCCAAGCATGCCATAAATTTTGCCAGCTCATAAAAGCCCCATAAGGATAATTATTTGCATCTCCTTTTTGCATCAGCATAATACCTTTTGCTAAGCCATCAATCATTAATTTAATATCAGGATCTGTTGTTCTCTCATAATTTTTTAGCAGACCTATAATCAATAGGGCTGATTGATCTGATGCATATTTTTGAGGTAGCCATGTAGGGACTTCTATGTTCTCAATATATTCTATTTTAAAATTTGTGATAGGCACATCTCTTTTGATGTTTACAAGTAATTTTCCTGTTGCCACTTCAATTCTACTTGCTAGGTCATTGTCAGATCTAAACAGATTATAGGCAGATTCCAAGCCCCATAGCGCCCTAAAAGACCACCAATTTAGTTCGGCAACCGATGTTTTATAGGTGGTGTTGATCGATAGGTCATTCCAAATAAAATTATTGAAATACCCATTGTCATTTTGCATTAGTAAGACGAATTCGGTAAGACGTTTTAATTTATCATACGCCATGTCGTCTTTACCATGCGCTTCCAAATATGTTGATAGCATCACCATGGCTCGGGCAACGTCATCAACACATGTAAAACCTTCATTGGGTTCTATTTCAAAATCATAATCTGGATATTCACTATATATGTGAATTATCGCCGCTTTTTTACCTTTAAATTCAATGGCTTTATAGAGGTGATCAAAATGGTCCAAATTGATGTTATTGGACACTTTTGACTTTGATTCTTTATTTGTATTGCACGACGCAAAACCCATGAGGATTATTACAGCGACTAGTATGTTTCTATTATTATTGAATAACATCATTTACTTTTCGTGTTGATTTATAGTCATCCATATCATTTAGTAATTCTTCAATATTCACGGTGGCGAATGTAGACGCAGAATCTGACATGGCATAAGGCAATATCAAGTTCCCTTCATGCACCATCGAGCCACAGGAATACACAACGTTAGGCACATAACCTTCTCGTTCTTCCTCGTTTGGGGATAATAGAGGTCTGTTTAGTTTTTTAATGATCTTAGAGGGGTTCTTTAGGTCAAGTAAAATAGCCCCTAACACATATTTACGTAATGGACCAACAGCATGAGTGATCACTAACCAGCCTTCATCTGTTTTTATGGGTGAACCACAATTGCCTAATTGTACATAACCCCAAGTATCTTCAGGAGTCATAATAACTTCATAAGTATTCCAAATAAATAGATCATCAGAATACATCATCGTGATATTCTCACCGCCTTGCCTCCCGATCATCACGTATTGCCCGTTAATTTTTTCAGGAAAAAGGGCCATGCCTTTATCACTTACAGCAGCGCCATACATAGAGCGTGCTTTAAAATGAACAAAATCATCTGTAATTATCAATTGTGGTGAAATTTTATGACCGTTGTAAGCGGTATAGGTGCCAATATATTGTGTTTTGTCATTTTCGGTAAAAGTGACGAAACGAACATCTTCCATACCCATGGATTCCCCTAAGGCATTCGGGAAAATTACACGCTCACAAATGGGTGCGTTGCCATCGGTGACCACATCGTAATTAGTGTCTAGAATATGGAACAGCTCTGCTTGGGTAACACCATCAAAACTTGAGAATTCATTGGCGTTTACTTTTTCTTGGTAGTCAGAATATGTAAACGTGTCTTCAAAAGCATTCATTATGGACGGATCAAAATCTTTGAGGGCCCTTGTGTTTTTTAGAATGTTCTTTTTATGATAGATTTTCTGAAGATCTTTTTCTGAACACGATGAGAATCTAGTTTCATCATCTAACGTTATGGTACCATCTTTATCTACAATGCCACTTCTAAATTCAATGGAAGAAATATGCCCTTCGCCAACAGATCTCAAACTTAAGACAAACCGTTTTTCACCATCTTTTAGGTCATTTTGATCTGGATGGGCGACCATAGACGGATTAAAAAGTGCGGCGGATTGTATAGAATATTCTTTAGAAAAATAAGCCCCGATCACCAAGCTCCGTATTTCAGAGATCACGTTACCGCTAGGAAGTACAGGTTGAATTTTATGGAAATTCAATTTCAGATACTGTTCAAAATTCCGATGTCGAAACGAGAAGTTGTTTTTAATGTCCTTATAGAGTGCCTGTAATTCATTTTCTGGAATCGCCAGTACCGTGTCGATTAAACGGTTTAACCGACTCGTGTTATTTGTGTTAACGCCTAAGTCTAAAAAGTTGATGATAACCTTATTTGGATTCGCCTTGATCTGAATATGTGATCTGTTTATTGTCATTGATTTTATTGATGATCTTGTGTATATATTTATTCTTTAATTCCTGAACTCGCCATACTTTGGATAAAGTATTTTTGAAAAAATCCATAGGCTATCATAATCGGTAAGGCCAGTACTACGGCTGCTGCCAATTTTACGCCCAACTGACTTTCTGATCGTCCGCCTACCGAAAATAGGGTCACCATTTGTGGCATCGTCATCAAGCTTTCTTCTCTTATCACAATGAGTGGCCACAGCACTTCATTCCAGGAATTCATGAACGATAAAATGCCTACAGTGACTATGGTCGGGATAATATTTGGAAATAAGACTTGAAAAATAATCCGAAGTTCACCACAGCCATCTATTCTTGCTGCATCAATCAATGCTTGTGGAATGGTCATAAAAGCCTGTCTAAACATTAGAATGGCAAACGCATTTAACATGAATGGTAATATCAACGCCGCATAGGTATCTACCAATCCTAATTTCACCATCGTAATATAATTAGGGATCAGCGTAATTTGAAAAGGCAAGGTCATTGTAAAAATGATGATATAAAAAATGGCTTGCCGTCCTTTAAACTCCATTTTTGCAAGGGCATATCCCACCATGGAACAGAAGGTGATTACCCCTGCGGTTGTTATGGTAGCCGTGATGATACTATTCATGAACGCCTGACCAATTGGGATTTTCGAGAACATTTGTGAATAACTATGCCAAGAAAAACTCGATGGCAAAAATGTCAAACCTCCTATTTCACTTTCTGGTGCCAATGACGCTATGATCATCCAATAAAATGGATATAGAAAGGTTAATGATGCTATGATCAATAAGGTGTAAATAAGTATCTTTTTTTTCATAATTATCTTATTGAATTATGTTCAATCCTCTGCACGTTCTATATATTTCTTTTGAATGATCACGACGCCTAGAATCAACATGGCAAAGAAGAATCCTAAAGTCACTGAATAGCCCATATGGAAATATTCAAAAGCTTGTTTATATACATATAATACGGAAGACATAGTACTACTTAAAGGCCCACCGCCTGTCATGATATAAGGCTCAATAAATAAAGAGAAACCTCCTATTGTTGACAAGATTACCACCATGAATATGGTTGGATTGATCATAGGTAATGTTATTTTTCGAAATTTCTGCCAATGGGACGCACCTTCAATCGATGCCGCTTCATAATAATGGGCAGGTACAGTTTGCAGGCCTACTAAAAACAGAATGACATAGAGGCCCACATTTTTCCATGTGGCCATAATGGCGATGGATCCCATGGCGATATTAGGGTCTATTAACCAGCCAACCTTACTTAAGCCAATAGCGACTAAC
>CBESOB010000114.1:0-9364 GCA_965530995.1 uncultured Flavobacteriaceae bacterium | reverse complement strand
TTATTGCAGAATGGCAAGATTGACATTCTGAAATTTTATCTCGCAAGAGATAATACAGAGTTAAAGGATTAATTTTCCTTGATCAGTCTTTCTCTTTCTTCCAGCTCCTTGATGCTCTCGTTAGTTGATAGTTTTGTATTTCCGAAATTGTAACGAAACCCTAATCGCACCCAGCGATTATCCCATCTGGTGTAATATTGATTGTCTTGATCCAGATAATCGTTCTTAACAGTGTAATCGCTACCCAAAAAAATGTCGTTAGCGCTCAAGGACAAAATCCACTTGCCATTGTTGAAGGATTTCTTGAGACCAATATCTACTTGTGTTCTTTCCGAGACCTCAGCAGATCCTTCTAAATACGGTGATATATATAAAAACGACAGATTAGCCGTCAGGCTTTGATCCTTCAAGAAGGTGAAATAATTTATAGCGTTCCCATAGAATGACCAACGCTCATTGGATTGCAGGCTGTTATCGGTTTGAGTAGCAAAGAATTCAATCTCATCATGAAAGATAGAAGTGACCACATACGCGGTCCAATGATTCGTTAATGGTTTGTACAGAATGAAATCGAAGCCATAATCCACTACTTGATTCAGGTTGCTAGGCCGATAACTGATTTGATTCAATTCATTGTCTTGAAAACTCAATTCGCTAAAGGTGCTTTGCTCATTGCGATAATACAACTCAAATGTATAGGCAGTATTTAACGTATAAGATAAGGTAGCCAAATCAGTGATAGCAGGTTTTAAATCAGGATTTCCGGAAACAAATGAATTATCACTGAAAAAGAACTTGAAAGGGTTTAGATTGGAATACGTTGGCCGTTCTATTCGTCTACTATATGAAATTCCTAGACTGTGATTGTCATTGAACCTATGTTCAATGCTTGAGGTTGGAAACACCTCAAAATAGTCAAAGGCATTAGGGTCTGGGTCATTGGACCATGTGCCGACGGCATCCGTGTATTCTGTCCGAACACCGGCAGATAAACTCCAATCGTCCCATTCCTTGTCTAAGCTAAAATAAGCGGCATAATTGTTCTCTTCATAGTCGAATATTCCAGAGTTTTGATTGTCTATAATTTCGTTCCCATTATTGGTTATCAATTGCAGGATATTGCTTTTCGAATCTATTCTTGAGCCTTTCAGGCCAACTTCAATAGAGCCATTATCTTTCATTGGAAAGGAGAGATCTGTCTGACCAGAATAGATCTTTATGTCTTGTCTGGCAGTCGTGTTAAAGAAGTTTTCTCTTAAGGTTATTAAATTGGATGCGTCCTTATAGATTGTTTTCACATCCTGAAAACGATCGTATTCGTAATTGGTATGATGAATGTTAAGCGAAAATTTAGAGCCTTTTTCTGATGTGTAATTATAGTCGGCGTTCATGCCAATATTAAATATGTCATCATCAGTCCTATTAAGGGATGTAAAAGAAGAATCAACGGCTTCTGTAAATGCATCCGTATTGCGCCTCCAATAAGGCGTGAGTAACCCATTGGCGGAAATTGAAAACGTATTTCTTTCGTTTATATCATAGTCGAAATTAATATTGGCAGTATGTGACCTGATGGATGTATTTCTTTCAACATCAGTTTCCCATGATCCTATGACTTGGTTACCATCCTTGAAATTGATTTGTTCTTCATTAATTCGATTAAGTTCTACGTCATTATAATTATAACCTAAATAGAAACTCGTTTTCTTGCCTTTAAAAAAGTGGTTTGTGCCTACACTTGATCTTGGAAAATACCCTTGCGTCACATTCCCGTAAATACTACCGTTATAACCAGCGACAAGATTTTTACTCATCTTAATATTAATAACAGCACCACCTTCAGCATCATATTTAGCTGGAGGATTTGTAATAACCTCAATCGCTTGAACCGTGTTTGCTGTTGTGCCGGAAAGTAATTGTTGTAATTCATCTCCAGATAGATACACGCGTTTATCATTGATCAAATAAATAATATTCGAGGCATTCCGAACGGAAACAACATCATTTATCATTATTATTCCTGGAGTGCTTTTCAAAATATCCCAGACATTACCTTCTGTTAGCGACGTGTTTTCGACGCTAAAGATCAATCTGTCATTTTCCCGTTTCAACGTTGGCCTTAGTGCGATGATTTGAACTTCATTAAGTGATTGGGCCTCTTGGTTTAAAGTAATTGTTCCAAGGTCTACGTCAGAATTTAGAACAACCTCTAATGTGTTCTCTCCAAATCCAACAAATGACACTTTAATAAGATAAGTATCTGCAACTAATTCCGATAAGGTGAACTTACCAGATTCATCAGACGTTGTTCCAGAAATTGTGGTAGAATCAGCCGTTTTTATGGCGATGATATTGGCATATGAGATTGCTTTATTACGCTCATCCATTACATGTCCTGAAACAGAGAAGCTCTGAGAGAAAATTGCAAGAGGGATTGCCAAGAAAGCGCAAATGGCAAATACAGTTTTTTGCGAATTCACGAGTTAATCGATTAGCGGGATTAGCTATTAATTGTTTTATAAATGTATGACTTTAATATCAGCCCCCAAATTTTTAATTCCCTAAATCGTTAAACAAAATCAAAAATCTTTTTAATTCTTTAATTGCTATATATACACTTACAATCAATTATATTTGCAGTCGCATTTAAGGCATGTCATGAAAAACATCAGGAACTTCTGTATTATAGCACATATCGACCATGGTAAGAGCACCTTGGCTGATCGTCTTTTGGATTTTACAGGGACTGTTACAGAGCGTGAAAAACAAGATCAGCTCTTGGACACGATGGACTTGGAGCGTGAGCGAGGTATCACTATCAAGTCTCATGCCATACAAATGGAATACACTTATGAGGGTGAAGATTACATCTTAAACCTAATCGACACTCCTGGTCACGTAGATTTTTCATATGAAGTCTCTCGATCCATTGCCGCATGCGAAGGCGCTTTGCTCATTGTAGATGCCGCTCAAAGTATACAGGCCCAGACCATCTCGAACTTGTATTTAGCACTGGAAAACGATTTGGAAATTATTCCTGTCCTTAATAAAGTAGACTTACCAAGCGCAAATCCTGAAGAGGTTACCGACGATATTGTAGACCTTTTAGGTTGTGATGCCGAAGAAATAATTCACGCAAGCGGGAAGACAGGTTTTGGAGTTGGTAATATTTTGGAAGCAATTATCAAGCGGGTTCCTGCGCCAAAAGGAGATCCAAATGCTCCTTTACAGGCGTTAATTTTCGATTCAGTTTACAATACTTTTAGAGGTATTGAAACCTATTTTAGGGTTTTTAATGGTGAAATTAAAAAAGGTCAAAAGATTAAGTTTGTAGCCACAGACAAAGAATACTTTGCCGACGAAGTTGGCACATTAAAGCTTAGTCAAGTTCCGAAAAAAAGCATAAAAGCTGGTGATGTTGGCTATTTGATTACAGGAATTAAAACAGCCAAAGAAGTAAAAGTGGGCGATACTATTACTGATTTTGCCAACCCCACAACCAACATTGTTGAAGGTTTTGAAGATGTGAAGCCTATGGTATTTGCTGGAATTTATCCTGTGGACACTGAAGATTACGAAGAGCTTCGTAACTCAATGGAAAAGCTACAATTAAATGATGCGTCTTTAGTGTACCAGCCAGAAAGTTCCGCTGCGCTAGGCTTTGGTTTTAGATGTGGATTTTTGGGAATGTTACATTTAGAAATAATTCAAGAGCGTTTGGAGCGCGAGTATGACATGACTGTTATTACAACAGTGCCCAACGTGTCTTATCACGCATATACTAATAAGAATCCGGACGACGCTTTTGTTGTGAATAATCCATCAGATTTGCCAGACCCTTCATCCATAAATCGTGTTGAAGAGCCTTATATCAAGGCTACTATTATTACAAAAGCAGGTTTTGTTGGTAATGTTATGTCTTTATGTATTGAAAAACGTGGTAGTATTATAAATCAAACGTATTTAACCACAGAGCGTGTGGAGTTAACGTTTGAAATGCCTCTAGCGGAAATTGTATTCGATTTTTACGATCGGTTGAAAACCGTGTCGAAAGGCTATGCCTCTTTCGATTATTCGCCTATTGGCATGAAAGTGTCGAAACTCGTGCGATTAGATATTTTATTGAATGCACAACCAGTAGATGCGCTTTCTGCCCTGATTCATGCTGATAATGCTCAGAATATTGGTAAAAAAATGTGTGAGAAATTGAAGGAGTTAATCCCTCGTCAACAATTCGACATTCCGATTCAAGCAGCCATTGGCGCCAAGATCATTTCTCGTGAAACCATAAAAGCGTTGCGTAAAGATGTCACTGCTAAATGTTATGGTGGCGATATTTCTAGAAAACGGAAGCTTCTCGAAAAACAGAAAAAAGGAAAGAAACGTATGCGTCAAGTGGGTAATGTAGAGATCCCTCAACAAGCGTTTATGGCTGTCTTAAAACTTAACGATTAAGTTTACATTTTTTTCAACCTATACTAAATAAATTTTGTAAGTTTAATGGAGCTTTTGTGGCATTATTGCTTAACGCTCCTCGTTTATCAAAGTTTAAACTCTGGATTTTGTTTTTACCCTTTTCAGGATAGTATTATAAATCGACTATAGATAGTTAGATTTTACTGGCTTTTATAAAATTTGTATTGTACAAAAGAGTAATATAAGATCTCTTGAGATTTTTATACTGAAACCGATTATTACATTGGTAGAGAATAATCAACTAATTATTAGAAGATATTAATGAAAGCACTTTTTTATACTAGAGAATTTCCACCTTATGTGTATGGCGGCGCAGGAGTTCATGTTGAATATTTAGCAACCGAACTTGCTAAACTCATGGAAATTGAAGTCAGGTGTTTCGGTGACCAGAATGAAGAAAAAGGGAATTTGACCGTTAAAGGAATTCCTTTTGATAATCCCGTTTTTGATAACACCAACGACAAACTCAAAGCAGTATTAAAAACGCTGAGCACCTCCATTCAAATGAATGCGGACAATATAGATGCCGATATCGTGCATTGCCATACCTGGTATGCACAATTTGCGGGAATCATTGCTAAATTATGCTATGGCATTCCATTGGTCATTACAACACATTCTTTAGAGCCTCTAAGGCCATGGAAAAGGGAGCAGTTGGGTCGAGGTTATGACGCATCGTCTTGGGTTGAAAAAACAGCAATAGAAATGGCAGATGCCGTAATTGCAGTCTCTCACGAAACTAAAGAGGATGTGTTAAAATATTTCGAGGTGGATGAAGAAAAAATAAAAGTCATCTATAACGGCATCAATCTAGAAGAATACATAGTTACTAGTGAAACATCCACTTTAGAACGATATGGTATAGATAACTCAAACCCTTATGTGCTCTTTGTGGGTAGAATTACGCGTCAAAAGGGAATCATTCATTTAGTAAATGCAATAAAACATATAGATCCTGATACCCAAATAGTGTTATGTGCAGGAGCTCCAGATACGCCGGAAATTGCGAAAGAGATGGAAGATAGTGTGAACGAGGTTAAAAAAACACGTAATAACGTTATTTGGATTGACGAAATGTTGCCAAAAGAAGAGGTTATTCAATTATATTCTCACGCGGATGTATTCTGTTGTCCTTCCATATACGAGCCTTTTGGAATTATAAACATTGAAGCGATGGCCTGTAAAACTGCCGTAGTAGCGAGTGCCGTTGGTGGTATAAAAGAGGTTGTGGTTCATGGTGAAACAGGAATATTGGTTCCTGTTGAGCAACAAGATAAAGCGCCTTTTGAACCAACGAATCCAGAGAAGTTTGCCAAGGATCTTGCCGATGGGGTTAACGAAGTAATCAATAATAAGGGGTTGAGGGAATCCATGGCGGAAAAAGGCAGAAAAAGAGTCGAAGAACATTTCGACTGGATAGCCATAGCAAAACAAGTGGAAGAATTATATAAATCTTTAATATAAGTAATATGCTCAATAATAAAGTTCTCAGTATTATTTTAGGAGGAGGCCAAGGATCACGACTGTATCCATTAACAGAGTCTCGATCAAAGCCAGCAGTACCTATTGCCGGAAAATATAGATTGGTAGATATCCCGATCTCTAATTGTATTAACTCCGACATCAAACGGATGTTCGTGTTAACACAGTTTAATTCTGCATCCTTAAACCGACATATTAAAAATACTTATCATTTCAGTTTCTTTAGTTCCGCATTCGTCGATGTTCTCGCTGCCGAACAAACTATGAAAAGTGATAAGTGGTTTCAAGGCACCGCCGATGCTGTTAGGCAAAGTATGCATCATTTTTTGAGATATGATTTTGAATATGCCTTGATTCTTTCGGGAGATCAATTATATCAAATGGACTTTAATGACATGATCCAAAAGCATATTGATAGCAATGCTGAAATATCAATTGCGACATATCCCGTAAATGCAAAAGACGCAACATCATTTGGTATCTTAAAAACCAATGATGATAATGTCATCACCTCCTTTATCGAAAAACCAAAAACAGAACTGTTACCAGATTGGGCGTCTGAAGTTAGTGATGAAATGAAGTCTCAGGACCGGCATTATTTAGCCTCTATGGGTATCTACATATTTAACAAGGATCTTCTTATTAAACTCATGGAAAATCCTGATACTAATGATTTTGGCAAAGAAATCATCCCACAATCCATTAATGACCATAAAACCCTTAGTTATCAGTATGAGGGCTACTGGACGGATATAGGTAATATTGATTCGTTTTTTGAAGCTAACCTTGGGCTTACTGACGACATTCCAGATTTTAATTTATACCATAAAAACAAAAGAGTATATACTAGGGCAAGAATGCTTCCGACCTCTAAAGTTTCTGGAACTATACTCGATAAGGCGGTAATTGCCGAGGGATGTATTGTGCATGCCGCAAAAATTGAGCGATCTGTTATAGGCATTAGATCTAGAATAGGCTTAGAAACTACGATAATGAACACCTATATGATGGGGTGTGATTCTTATGAAACACTAAAGGAAATTGAATCGAATAATATAAACATCTTATTAGGTGTAGGTGAAAGATGCTATATAAATAATGCCATCATTGATAAAAACTGTCGTATTGGAGATGATGTTCGAATCAATGGGGGGCCTCATTTAGATGATAAAGAAACAGAGTCGTATTTTATTAAAGATGGGATTGTGGTCATTAAAAAAGGCGCTGTTATTGCGAAAGGCACTGTAATATAATTTCTTCTTTAAGAATCTACACTGAAGGATTATAATTGTCCGTAACAATAGCAAAGGATATAAGTATCCTATTTAATACCTTTGTTATCTTCAAACTCAACCAATTTCTATGCAAAACCAAAAAAGAGTTGTCATCGATTTTGTTTCACCACAACTAAATAATGGTGAATTATTTATTAAGCGTGTTGTAAATGAAGTTGTTGCAATTAATGCTCATGTACTAGCCGATGGGCACGATATAATAGCCGCTTCCGTATTATATAAGCACGAAAAAGCACGAAAATGGAATGAAATTAGAATGCACCCTGTCGGAAATGATGAATGGCAGGCGACGTTTACAGTTGAGAAACAAGGTTTTTACCATTATAAAGTTGAAGGCTGGATTGACTATGCCTTAAATTGGCAACATGGTATTGAACGTAAAATAGATGATAATCAGCATGTAAATTCTGAACTTCTTGAAGGCGTTGAATATTTAAAACCCCTTCTAAAAAAAGTTTCAAAATCTGAAAAAGACTATGTATTAAAATGTATTGACCTGTTTGGAGATGAATCCTCATATAATGAGGCCATTTCTGAAGCTGTAAGTCACACTTTGCATAATATTCTGGTTCAATTTCCGATTAAACTATTAGTAAATAGCTCCAAAGAATATCCCGTTTATGTTGACAGACTGAAAGCAAGATTTAGTACCTGGTATGAGTTTTTTCCACGTTCAGCTTCAGAAAATGAAGGCGTTCACGGAACCTTTAAAGATTGCGAACGCTTATTGCCACGTGTAAAGCAAATGGGGTTTGACACCTTATACTTTCCTCCTATTCATCCAATCGGTGAACTCAATAGAAAAGGAAAGAATAATACCACTAGAGCTCAAGAAGGCGACGTAGGCTCAACCTGGGGAATAGGCTCTAAATATGGAGGTCATAAAGATATTCATCCACAATTAGGAACGCTTGAAGATTTCAAGTCTTTAGTGCAAAGTGCAAAAAAACAAGGCATTGAAGTTGCCATGGATTATGCTTTGCAAGCGGCTCCGGATCACCCTTGGGTAAAGGAGCATCCGAGTTGGTTTAAATGGCGGCCAGATGGTACCGTTCAATATGCCGAAAATCCTCCTAAAAAATATCAGGATATCCTACCGATTTATTGGGAAAGCACCGAATTCAAGAATTTGTGGTATGAGTGTTTGGATATTTTATTGTTCTGGATAGATTGTGGCATTAGCGTATTTAGGGTCGATAATCCTCACACCAAGCCCTTTTATTTTTGGTATTGGATCATCGCAGAAGTAAAGCAAAAACATCCCGATGTGATATTTTTAGCTGAGGCATTTACGAAGCCAAAAATAATGGCGCAACTAGCCAAACAAGGTTTCACCCAATCCTATACCTATTTTACCTGGAGAAATTCAAAACATGAGTTTATAGAGTACATGGAGGAATTGACAAAAACGGATATTAAGGATTATATGCAGCCCAATTTTTGGCCAAATACGCCAGATATTAATCCTTATCATTTGCAAGGAGCTAACGAATCGAAACATATACAGCGCTATGCGCTGGCTGCTACTTTAAGTTCGAGCATTGGTATCTATGGGCCCGTTTTTGAATATATGACGAGCGATGCTTTGCCTGGAAAAGAAGAATACTTGAATTCTGAAAAATTCCAGATCAGCCATTATGATTGGACTCAGGAAAATAAAATAACGACCATTATTTCTCGTGTCAATAAAATTCGACATGAAAATGAAGCGCTTCAACAGACTAATAATATTACATTCTGTCACATTGAGAACGACAATCTATTGGCCTTTTATAAATGGAATAATGATAAGACCAATGAACTATTGATCATCATTAGTCTGGACCCTTATTATGCGCAGCAGGGCTCCTTGCAGTTGCCTTTGGCAAATCTTTCTTTAGCACATGGTGGCCAGATTCAGGTACATGACCTTATAACCGACAGTAGTTACAACTGGACTAGCGAATGGAATTTCATAGAGCTGCATCCTACATTACCATTTCATATCTTTAAGATAACTAGATAAAATGGCTAAGGAAAACACTAAAACAAGGACTTTACAACCGCCTTTCAATTTTGATCTGCAGTGGGAAGAACTCATGGAAAATGAGGAATTCGTAAAGGTGTTTTTA
>CBESOB010000113.1:0-9488 GCA_965530995.1 uncultured Flavobacteriaceae bacterium | reverse complement strand
TATCATAATTAGCACTATACCCTTTTCCAGCTTCCAAGGCTATAACACCTTCTTTAGTCTTGAGTTGTTGGTCTGAGTTTTCATGATCGGCAATGCCGATCCACGGTTCGATACAAACATAATCGGCATTGGGTTTTGCCCAAATCCCTAGATATGGAAAGTCCTCATAGTGCATAGTCAGAATATCGCCCTTGGCTTTACTATTCAAGGTGACAGCGCGCGATTTCAAGTCCTTGAATATAAGAGCGTCTTTATCAAACAAATCGTAGCGTAGTTTTATGACGTTACTATTTTTATCAAATACTTTTTCTGTCTTCGAGGTCTGTAGGAAGTTTTGCGAATTTAGCAAGTACGTCTCTGCTGTTTCATTGTGTTCGAAGACAAGGCTATAATCTTCATAGTTTTCATTATCATTCAATCTGCATCGAAAGGCTGGATGGCCGCCTAATGAGAAGTACATGGTTTTAGCATCTACATTTTTTATTATATGATCAACAATTATGGTGTTTTTATTTAGAGTATACGTCATGTAGAATTCAAACTCAAAAGGATAGAGTTTTAAAAGTTCTGGGTTGCTAGTCAGTCTATATGTTAGGCTATTCTCAGTTTTTTCTACTAGGGCCACATCTTCACTTCGCCTCAAGAAACCGTGTTTTGGCATCTGGTAAGTCTTATTTTCATAAATGTAGCGGTCGTCTTTTATGCAGCCAATAATTGGAAAAAGGTTCGGCGCAATACCCGACCAAACATCAGGATTGCCATTCCACATAAATTCTGTACCATTTTTCACAGAAGTGATCTTGCAGAGTTCAGCGCCTATATCTTTCACTGTGATTCTTAGTAATGAATTGGATAGTTCTTGCATTTTCATTAATTAATAAATCTCGATACGTTACTCACTTTGCTCATAACACTTGAATTTACAAAGTCAAAATAATGTCACTTAGAGTGATTCCGGCTTTCGGGTCGGAATTGTATCGAGAAGTATGGTTTAAATTCTAACATTGAAGATATTATTTTTTAGGATTCTGATTACCTTTACACGGATATATTTTTATTGAGAACCACACAAACACATACCATTCAGGATATTAATAGGTTTAAGAGCAAATTATTGCACTGGAGCCAACGTTTTGAAGAAGTATTATGGTTGGACTCCAACGATTTCCCAAGGGAATATACGAGTTACGACGCGATCTTGGCAGTTGATGCATTTACCTCGCTGAGAACAGACTATCACGGAGCATTCGATAACTTAAAAGAATACCAAGCCATCACCAAGGATTGGCTTTTTGGCTATCTCACTTACGATCTTAAGAACGACGTTGAGGATCTCTCTTCAAATAATCACGATGGGTTGGAGTTTCCGGACTTGTTTTTCTTTCAGCCAAAAAAATTATTCCTAATTAAAGGTGACGACATCGAAATACTGTATTTGAATATGGTCGAAGAGGAACTGGAGGATGATTTAAATGAGATTAAACGAATAAACGAGTCAACGAATAAACGCATCGACAATTCTATAAAAATCAAGCTAAGAATACACAAAGACGAATACTTCCAAAAGTTGGACACTATGCTCGCCCATATTCATCGAGGAGATATTTACGAGGCGAACTTTTGCCAGGAATTCTATAGCGAGGACACAACGATACACCCGTTAGAAACCTATAATCATTTAAATGCCATTTCAAGAACTCCCTTCGCTACATTCTTGAAATTGGAGGATAAATACCTGCTATCAGCTACCCCAGAACGTTATATCAAGAAAGTAGGCACACAGGTAATGTCGCAACCCATAAAAGGTACTGCTGTGAGATTGAGAAATGGAATGGCCGATAGAGCTATGGCTAAGGCCTTGGCGGAAGATGAAAAAGAACGCTCGGAAAACATTATGATTGTTGATTTGGTGCGTAACGATCTGAGTAAGACGGCGAAAAAAGGTAGCGTTATAGTGAAAGAACTTTGTAAGGTTTATAGCTTTGAGCAAGTGCATCAAATGATTTCAACCATTGTTTCGGAAGTTGAAGAGGGCTTAAGTCCCGTGGATATTTTACGCACAACCTTTCCCATGGGAAGCATGACGGGTGCCCCGAAGATCTCGGCGATGCAGATCATTGAAGAATTGGAGGAAACCAAACGCGGTTTGTATTCTGGTGCTGTTGGGTATTTTACACCAGAAGACGATTTCGATTTTAATGTGGTAATTCGCAGTATTTTGTATAACGAAACGAAAAAGTATGTTTCCTTTTCTGTTGGTGGGGCTATTACGGCAAAGTCAGACCCATTGAAGGAATACGAAGAATGTCTCATAAAGGCAAAGGCCATGAGAGAAGCGCTGGAATAACTGTAAAAATGACGCAACCTAAAAGTTGATTTTGTATCTATTGATAAAACTATGAAAACTATGAGAAAAATTAGCTTTTACCTACTGATTGCCCCGCTATTTATTGCTACTACATGTGATGATGACGATAATGATTGTCGTAGCTACGAAGACTTTGAAGGATATATCATAAATGTTGAGAACACACAATCTATTTATGATGTTAACGAAATGATTTGGTTTGAGGCTACGGCATCATCCATGTTAGCTAATGAATGCGATAGTAACGAAATTGATATTGTTACAGATGCTGAGTTATTTTTAGAATCTCTTTTTGTTTTGAAATTAGTAAACACAGATTCTGATATTAATTCTGAAATCACCAATGCTAGCGTTGTTTATGATATTGGTACCGAATTTAATTTTGACTCTTGTAGTAATGCTGTGAGTATTGAGCCGGTCTCAGTTAGTAGCGGCGAAGAATATAAGTATCGAGTAGGGTTTTCTTTTGATGCACCTGGAGATTATTGTGTTACGATAGGAAGACACGTACTCGCGACCATTAATAACAGCAACGACGTAAACCTAGAAATTTACGAATCTTACAATAATCTTGAAAACACCGTAAAATTCGATAATTGTAATACAACTTACACTAGAGAAATAGATTCAGGTGTTTACTTTTTTTCAATTCAATAACGTAACACAAAATGAATAATTCATTTTAATATTCAAAATAAAAAAATAGTGGCTGCCTATACATGGTAGCCAATTTTGTTAAGAGGTATTGTGTTTTAAATTCGTAGTATCTTGTAAATCGAAAAGGTAAAGAAACATGAAGAATGTCTCATAAAGGCCAAGGCCATGAGAGAAGCACTAGAATAATATGACACACGACACATTCAATATCAACATCCATAAGACCAAGTTGTTTGGACAATATTGGCGACCAGAAACTGTCAAGGCCGTCATTATATTGGTTCATGGTATGGGAGAACACTCTTCTCGATATACGGATTCCGTTGTTTCTCCACTTATTGAGAATGGCTTCGCAGTCGTGTCGTACGATAACTTTGGACATGGTAGGAGTGAGGGTAAAAGCGGACATTGTCCGAGTTATGATGCTTTGATGGATTCTGTAGAAGAGGCCATTGCTAAAGCGAATTCACTGTTTCCTAACGTACCTAAATACCTTTATGGACATAGTATGGGAGGTAATTTGGTGATCAATTATGTTTTAAGGAAACAGCATGATTTAAAAGGGGTTATTGCCACCAGTCCTTTCTTGCGTTTGGCATTTCAACCACCGAAATGGAAAATGACACTAGGTAAGGCCATGCTACATATATGGCCATCGATCACATTACCAAGTGAATTGGAAGTGGAAGCAATTTCAAGGGATGCCAATGAGGTGAAACGCTATAAAGAAGATTCTAAGGTGCATGATAAAGTGAGTCCGATGTTTACGTTCCCGATCATGGAAGCGGGAGAATGGGCCATTGCGCATGCGGATTCCTTGAAAATTCCAATGCTATTACTTCATGGTACAGGCGATAGGATCATAGATTATATGGGGTCTGTAGAATTTGACAAACGTGCTGAAAAGGCAGATTTAAAGTTGTTCAAGCAAGGGTGTCATGAATTGCATCACGATCTGTGCAAGGATGAATTCATGCAATCGGTTTTAAATTGGTTAAACGCGAATGCTTAGACTAATCTAACTGCACTCTAAATCCTTTCCTTACCTTCCTGATTATTTTCTGGACACCTTTTATATCAATTTTTTTCACTCTAGCAATTTCGGAGTGGTCCAAATTACCAAACACATACAGATCAATAATATCGGCAGCGCGTTGTGATGCCCTACTATAAAAATTACCAAGTAATTTATTGGTATCGACGGCTGAGACATCTTCGAGCTCAAATGCCTTTATAACATTAGATTCGTTATTGTCGTAAAGGAATATATGTTTATGCTTGTCTTCATTCTGATAGGAGATATCCGTAAATTCTTCTTGCATAATATAATCGTTACCGGCATCTACACTAAAGACTTCTTCCAAACTATCCATTTCTTCTTCAAGAATCGAATTGGTACTTATGGTTTGTGTATGAAAAGCTTCTTTCTTTAACATCTTGTCGAGAAGATCATCAACGATTTCGAACAAATGGAGTTTAACAGCCAATGCTTCATCATCTATATTAATGCCATTTTCATAAAGCACGGCAATCCCTTCATCAATCATCCCATTGGAGTGATACATGTTCTTCGGAATGATGCCTTTAGATTCTGCGACATATAATCTATGTTTTACATAAGGATGTAAATGTTGAATGGCACCAAGTACTTTTTTATCATACTCGGTTTGAGATGATTTGTCCTGGAGTTTTTGTAATGAGCTCATAACTTGATGTTTTAATGTTGAACATCATTAAAGGTAAGGTTAGAATGAATTTTAGCATATGATATTTATCACATTCAAAACTCGGACTAAGTTGTAGCTTTGGAGACCCAAAATCGTATATTTGAGAGATGCTTCCAGAATTTGAAACACATGTAAAAAACAGCCTTGCTTTCATGAAGAAGAATAAGCTGCTGATTGCTATTTCCGGCGGTTTGGACAGTGTGGTGTTGACGCATTTATGTCATGATCTTAAACTGGATTTTTCGCTAGCACATTGTAATTTCAATCTTCGCGGCGAGGAAAGTGATGCAGACGAGCAGTTTGTAATGGATTTGGCAGATAGTTTGAACCGAGAGGTGTTTGTCGAGAGTTTCGATAAAGAAGATTATGCCCGTTTGAATAAACTATCTACTCAGATGGCTGCTCGGAAGTTACGATATGATTGGTTTGAGGAATTGGCTGATCAATTAGAATTTGATTTTGTCCTGACAGCACATCACGCCGATGATAATTTGGAAACGGTTCTTATCAATCTATCCCGAGGTACTGGCTTGGATGGTTTAACAGGAATACCAGAACAGAATGGTAATATAGTGAGACCCTTATTACCATTTTCAAGAGATGATATTGAAGCATACGCTAAATTGAAAAATTGGAAATGGCGAGAGGATTCATCTAATACTTCGGACACCTATTTACGGAATGCTTTAAGACATCATGTAGTACCTAAATTGAAAGAATTGAACCCCCAAATGCTTCAGAATTTTGGGAAGACCGTGTCACATTTAAGAGACGTAAAAGACATTCTTCAGGATAGAATTGATGATGTTGCATCTAGAATTATTACAATAAAAGACAATGGAGAAATTCATTTAAGCATTGAAGAATTAAAAGAATTACCGAATCCAAAAGTATACCTCTATCAATTATTGAAGGATTATGGATTCACAGAATGGAATGATGTTAGCGAACTCCTTAACGCTCAATCAGGCAAGCAAATAAAATCGTCAAGTTATCGTTTAGTAAAAAGCCGAGAGGTATTGATATTAAATAAAATAATAGAAACACAAAAACACGAAATAACTATTGATACCCATCAGGAAAAAGTAAAAACGCCAAATGGAGTTATTTTGTTTTTTGATGAAGCAGATGCGCTATTCGGTACAAGAACAGATATAAAGGATGCGAATGAAAAATTTGCTAAAACCATATTTGTTGATAAAGATTTGTTAAATTTCCCTTTAAGTGTAAGAGGTTGGTGTGAAGGCGACTATTTTTATCCATTCGGTATGAAAGGCAAGAAGAAATTGAGTAAATATTTCAAAGACGAGAAACTATCATTACCAGAGAAAGAACGAATCCAGATCCTATCTTCGGGAAATGATATTATTTGGGTGATTGGGAGAAGAGCTGATGACCGGTTTAAAGTGACAAACAACACTGAACATATTTTAAAAATCAAAATAGAGGAATGAAAAACCTGATCATTGCTACATTGTTTTTATGCGGGCTTAATTTAAGTGCACAAATATTGGATCCTATTGATTGGAGTCATGAAGTCAATAAGATCTCCGATAATGAATATGAACTTATAATCAACGCAGATTTTGAGCATGGATGGCATATTTACTCGCAATTCATAACCTTTGGTGAAGATGAAATAGGTCCTATAGCCACCGAAGTCATATTCTTGGATGCTGAAGATAATTATGAGTTGATCGGTAAGACCACAGAACCTGAAACCGAACCTGTTTTTGATAAGGCCTTCGGAATGGAAATCACTTATTTTGGAGGAGCGACCCAATTCAAGCAACGAATAAAGGTCTTGAATGCGGATCTTGATCAAGTAAAAGGAGAAGTTTCCTTTCAAGTTTGCGACGATACAAGATGCTTGGCACCAGAGACAGAAGAATTCACCTTCAATCTTAATTCGGTAAATGCGGCCAAAGCAGAAGTTGGCATGGTCACCCTAGAGGATGTCAAAAAGAGTAGCGCTCTGGATCTGGATGTGAAAGGTTGGGATAATTATGAGCAAGATGAAGTTTCCAAGAAAAGCAATTTCTCAGTATTTCTACTTGGCTTTTTAGGAGGATTGATAGCCTTGTTAACACCTTGTGTGTTCCCGATGATTCCATTAACGGTGTCATTTTTCACTAAAAGCGCTACGAATACACAGAAAGGAATGGCGAATTCCATTATGTATGGGTTTTTTATTTTCTTGATCTATGTGCTCTTGAGTATACCATTTCATTTAATAGATTCCTTGGACCCAGAGATATTGAATAATATATCGACGAATGTGACCTTGAATATCATTTTCTTTTTGGTCTTTCTGTTCTTCGCATTTTCATTCTTTGGCTACTACGAACTCACCTTGCCTTCTTCTTGGGGAACCAAACTGGATAATAAGGCGACCAAGATCGGTGGTTTGGTTGGCGTATTCTTAATGGCATTGACATTGGCCATTGTATCTTTTTCTTGTACTGGACCCATACTCGGAGCTTTATTAGGAAGTACGGCACTTTCTGCTGGCGATGTGGCAACAAAACTCACCATGGGAATGGCTGGCTTCGGATTGGCATTGGCATTGCCTTTTACCTTATTTGCGATGTTCCCTAAATGGCTGAATACATTACCTAAGTCTGGTGGATGGTTAAATACTGTAAAAGTGGTCTTAGGATTCATAGAATTGGCATTGGCATTCAAGTTCCTCTCTAATGCGGATCTGGTAGAACATTGGGGATTATTAAAGCGAGAAATATTCATTGGTATTTGGGTAGTGATTGCCATCCTAACGGCAATCTATCTGTTTGGTAAAATAAAATTCCCACACGACAGTCCATTACTGAAACTAAGTTTTAGTAGAATATCATTAGGAGTATTGTTCGTAGCCATTACCATTTATCTTATTCCAGGACTTTCGAATACAGAGCATGCCAATCTTAAATTATTGAGTGGTATTGCCCCTCCGATATTTTATAGCGTTTACGATAAGGATAATAATTGCCCTTTAGGCATTGATTGCTATAAAGACCTGGCAGAAGGTTTGGCGGTAGCGAAGGCCAAAAACAGACCCATTATGTTGGATTTTACGGGATGGGCATGTGTTAATTGCCGTAAGATGGAGGAACACGTTTGGAGCAAAAGCAAAGTATTTGATAGATTGAATGATGACTATATCCTGATATCATTATATGTAGATGATCGAAAAGAATTAGAAACGGTAGATAAATTTAAATTCTTGAAACCCAATGGAGGTATAAAAAATATTAATACCATTGGCGATAAATGGGCTACTCTGCAAACGCTTAATTTCAACAACAATTCTCAACCTTACTATGTCCTCATTAATAGTAATATGGAACTATTGAATCATCCCATTGCTTATACACCCGATGCCGATGAATATTCTGAATGGCTGAAAGTCGGTATTGAGAATTTTGAGAAATCCTTCCCGAATAAATAAGCCTTAATGCCGATAGTTGAATCTAATTTTAATCCGCCATTTCTCTTTAAGAGGGGTCATCTTTCTACCGTGTACTCAGGTTTATATCGTAAAGTTAATGGAGTAATTCAAGAACGAGAACGGTTAACGTTATCAGATGACGATTTTCTAGATTTGGATTGGAGCTATTCACAAGAGAAAACAAAAAAATGTGTTATTCTCCTTCATGGTTTAGAAGGTCATGCGCAAAGACCTTATATGTTAGGGTATGCCAAAATATTCAATGCTAATGGATTTGATTCTATTGCAGTAAATTTTAGGAATTGTAGTGAAGAGCCAAACATTAAATATAAGACTTATCACTCTGGCGCTACAGAAGATCTGCATGATGTTGTGCTTCATGCAATACAAAAAGGTTACAATAAGATAAGTATTGCTGGTATTAGTCTGGGTGGTAATATAGCTTTAAAATATGTAGGCGAGCGAGAGGTTCCATTAGAAATTAAAAGTGTTAACGTAGCTTCAGTTCCTTGTAGTTTGTATCATAGTATGTTGGCCCTCCATACGTTTGAAAATATTCTTTATGCAAATCGTTTTAAAAGACATTTAATAGAAAAAGTAAAAAGAAAGCAACTACAGTTCCCGGACAGAATTACGAAACAAGAGATTCAAAGCATTAAGAACCTAAAGGATTTTGATGATGTTTATACCTCGAAAGCGCATGGTTTTAAAGATGCATTGGATTACTATGAAAAGTGCAGTAGTCTTCAATTTCTTCCAGGGATCAAGACACCAACTTTGTTGATAAACGCGCTGAACGATTCTTTTCTATCGCCTGAATGCTTTCCAATTAAAGAAGCCAAAAACAATGAATATTTACATCTTGAGTTGCCAAAATATGGCGGTCACGTTGGATTTTATCAAAGAAGTAATTCTTATTATAATGAAGAACGGGCATTGCAGTTTGCAAAAATGCACGAATAATGGCTGAGCTTACCTTTAGATTTTGATCTTTTAATAAGTAACTTCTGATAGAAGTTTACTTTATAATCAAATGTAATTGTATAATTTTAGTCTTGGCTTCTAAAATAACCAGCCGATTCATCAATTTAAAACTAACCGATGAGAATTATACTGACCATTATTCTTTCTCTTTGCTTTTTTATTAGTAGTGCCCAAGATCAAGTACAAACCATGGATCTTAGTTTTGATAATAAGACCATCGAAGAAATCATTACGCAAATTGAGACACAAACCGATTATAGATTCTTTTTCCTAAAAGAGTGGATGGGCGATGAGCGGATCAGTGGTA
>CBESOB010000112.1:0-9531 GCA_965530995.1 uncultured Flavobacteriaceae bacterium | reverse complement strand
GCAGAAGTGACGCAGACCATTTCGCCATCGCCAATGCCGTTGTCAGAAGCGTCTTTCTTGTTGATAAGCAAAACGTCTTCTTTAAGTATTTCACCATTACCAGTCCTACGCGTCATGGCACCACAGTTATAGTGTTCTAACTCACGATTGGTAGTGATAATGTAAGGGTACGCTTCCCCATGCTCCACGATCTCTTCAGTTTCTCTCCAATCAAAGTAGGTGAATAAGCCTTTACCTCTTTTAAATGCATCAATATGGATGATTTCAGTACTCGAACCATCTTCTAGTACTGGCCATTGCTTGCCGTTTTCAGCTAAGTTGTCCCAACTGATTCCTTTGAAAAAAGGAACGATCTGAGAGATCTCTTCCAACATAGTATCTGGAGCATAGTCAGCTTGATCATAGCCCATACGTTGCATCACATCAACAATGATCTGACCATCAGCTTTAGAACCAGGAATTGGTTCAACCACTTTGTTAACACGTTGTACTCGTCGTTCGCCATTGGTGAATGTTCCTGATTTCTCAAGGAAAGAAGCGCCAGGTAAAACCACATCGGCAAGCAAAGCGGTCTCGGTCATAAAGAGTTCTTGAACGATCAAGAGATCAAGGTTAGTGAGTGCTTTTTTGACCTTGGTGGTATTCGGATCGGTTTGAACGACATCTTCACCGATGATCCACAAAACTTTCAAGCTGCCATCAATGGCGGCATCAAACATCTCAGGGATTTTTAATCCTATTTCTAATGGGATGTCTACGCCTTTGTAAAAATCCATATAAAGCCTGTTCATTTCGGGTTTGGTCACATCCATATACCCTGCGCCTTGGTGTGGTTGTGCACCCATATCGGCTGCCCCTTGCACGTTATTCTGTCCACGAAGCGGATTTACACCCACACCTCTTCGCCCAATGTTTCCAGTGATCATTGCCAAGTCGGCAATCTGCTGAACAGTAAATGTGCCTTGTGAATGCTCTGTGACGCCAAGCCCATGGAAAGACATGGCGTTCGGTGCTGATGCATACGTGATCGCAGCAGCACGTGCATCTTCTCTGTCTACACCAGTAATGGCTTCCATGGCGTTAATGTCTAGTTTTTTAATGTTGGCGACAAAATCATCATAGCCTTCCGTTCTGGTTTCTATAAATGCAGTGTCGGCAACGTCCTCTTCAATGATGTAATACAACATCATATTCAATAAGGCTACATTAGTACCTGGGCGTAATTGCAAGAAGTGATCAGCATATTTGGCCAATTCAATTTCTCTCGGATCGATAACGATAAGCTTAGTGCCTTTCATGGCGGCTTGCTTCATCTTAGCGCCTGTCACTGGATGAGCAGCGGTAGGGTTGGCACCGATCACCATCATACAATCAGTGTACTTAATGTCAATGACCGAATTGGTGGCTGCACCTGTTCCGAAAGAACGCTGCATGCCCAAAGCCGTAGGTGAATGGCATACTCTTGCGCAACAGTCAATATTGTTCGTGCCAACGACCGCACGAATGAATTTCTGCATGAGGTAGTTTTCCTCATTAGTACATCTGGCAGAAGAAATTCCAGCAATTGAATCTGGGCCGTGTTGGTCTCTGATGCCCGTGATATTGCTTACGATATAATCATAAGCTTCATCCCAAGAAACAGTCTCGAGCTGCCCATTTTTTCGCACCATCGGAGAACGAAGGCGTTCTGGATGATCGTAGAATTTAAAGGCGTATCGTCCCTTGAGGCACGTATGGCCCTGATTTACTTCTGCATCATAAGGCGCAGTGATGCTTAAGATCTCACCATTTGAAGTAGCTATATCAAGGTTACAACCAACACCACAGTACGTGCAAACTGTTCTGGTGGTTTCTTCCGCGTCATTGGTTTTAGAGGCAAAGACATCGGTAATGGCGCCTGTAGGGCAGGCCTGAGAACAAGCGCCACAAGAAACGCAGTCAGAGGCCATAAAACCTTCGTTCATGCCCATCACGATCTTGCTATCGAAACCTCGACCTTCCATCGTCAATACCATTTCGCCTTGTACTTCATCACATGCACGAACGCATCTGAAACAGTTGATGCATGAATCTAAGTTCGCTTGCATGTATGGATGAGACGTGTCGGCAGTTCTGTCAAAGTGGTTTCTGCCAGGGGCATAACGTACGTCTTCCATAGTGATCCCAACATCGTAGGCAACTTTCTTGAGTTCGTTTTTGCTAGGGGTATCGGTTTCGAATTTCTCTTTGGGATAGTCAGTTAAGACAAGTTCCACGATGTTCTTTCGCAGGCGGGCCATCTTCTCGGTGTGTGTGTAGATGTAAGAGCCTTCCATTACTGGCGCATGGCAGGACGCCTGAACCCGTGTGGGTCCATTCTGTTCTCGACCAACTTCTACACTACATACTCTGCACGATCCGAAGGGCTCTAAGTTTGGCGCATCGCAAAGGGTTGGTACCGGATTGGGTCCCATATGCCTTCTTAACAACGAAAGAATGGTTTCACCACGTTCGAACGCGAAAGGTTCGTTGTTGATATAGGCGATGTTTTTTGAATCACTCATAGGGTTCGTGTTTATAGAAAATAGGTCTTTAGTTCTTTTTCAAAATATTGCAGGGCATTTTTGATCCCTAGCGGTAATCCACCGCCCAAGGCACAGAGGGAACCTATTTCTAGGGTTTCTAACAGATCATCCATCAATTGGCGATCCATCTTCTTTCCATTTCTTGAATTGGCGATCATCTCTTTTCCTCTGACGGAACCGATACTACACGGAAAGCATTTTCCACACGATTCATCAGCCGTAAATTCAAAGAGGTGCTCGAGGTATTCGATCATTGGGAATTTTTCTGGGATAGAAACGATTCCTGCGTGCCCTAGTAAGAATCCGCCATTGGCGAAACTCTCAAAATCAATGGTCAAGTCGTCAATCTTATGGGTAGGGACTATTCCTCCCAGTGGCCCCCCCACATGAACCGCTTTCACAGCTTCCTTAAAGCCGCCACCTGTTTCGTAAACAAGGGATTTGAAAGAGTGCCCCATTTCTACCTCGTACATTCCTGGATTGTTGAAGAATGAATCAAGACAAACCAATTTGGTACCCGTAGATTTCTCGGTGCCTAGTTTTGCATAGTGCGCTCCTCCATGTCTAATGATCCACGGCACAGCAGCCAAGGTTTCCACATTATTGACAATGGTCGGCTTATTGAAAAGTCCTTTTTGTGCTGGGAAGGGTGGTCTCACCCTTACTTCAGGTCTTTGACCTTCTAAAGAGGAGAGTAAGGCAGTTTCTTCTCCGCAGATATAGGCGCCAGCGCCTTCTATTACTTTGAATTTATAACTGAAGTCTGAACCTCCAATGTTATCGCCATGCATGCCGATCGCTTCCAATTGTTTCACCGCTTCGGCACACCTATCTACGGATTCTGGATATTCTCCGCGGATGTAAACGGCACCATGATCAGCACCCACTATATAGCCAGCGGTCATCATGCCAAAGAGCACTAGCATAGGTTGTTCTTCTAAAAGGTAGCGATCAGAATAAGCTCCTGGATCACCTTCATCAGCATTGCAAACGATGAATTTTTGTGGTTCCGGTTCGTTTCTACAGGCGTTGAGCTTGAAACTCATTGGGAAACCAGCGCCACCTCGACCTCGGATATTTGAAGCTTTGATCTGTGCTAGGGCCCACTCGGGTCCATTAGCTAATATTTTTGAGAATTCTTCTTTAAACTGTTGAGCCGTCATGGGGTCTCCAGTCAATACACGCTCACTTGTGGCGCCTACTTTATAGTTGTCCGTTAAATCGGTGTCCGATTTTTGAACGATGGCTTCTAATTTGTTGATGGCATCACCAGAATAATTAGTGCCATTGTAGTTGAAGGCGCTGTTCTCATGGCATCTGCCGAGGCAGCACATGTGACCAACTTCTTCGTCTTTAAAATGTCTTGAAAGTTTTTCTTTCACACGATCTTGTGTTCCAGCCACCAAACAGGCACTTCCATTACACACATGAACTTTTACCCCTTCATGTTCTTTCTTCATGAAATCATAAAAGGAAGCCGTACCATACGTAATGGCTTCACCCATGAGGTACTTTTTGGCTAAGGCCTTCAATTCTTCATTATCCGGCGCTCCAGCCACTTTGGACGTTTCGACCAATTGCTCAAATAGGTTGTCTTCTAACCCCTTTCGACCCGATAATGCACTAAGATTTTCTGACATCTTATTTCTTTACTGTTAATGACTTTCTTTTGGGTTTGGGAACATATCGCTCTCGTCTTCAGCTCGCTCGGTCAAACACTTAAAATCCTTCTCCACCAAAATACGCAATTTACGCTCATTTTCTAAGGTCAAACTCCCTGAGATTCCTATCGTATCTGATTTGATCCAGTTTTCGACCTCCGTTTCCGGTAGGGCAATTGTGATGACATTGTTCCTGAAGTTACTACGCATCTCAGTGGCTGTGGTAAGCCGATAGATTAGCGTATTGCCATCAGGGAATTCTACTTTGCCCATGCAAGCATCCGCTTGTCCAAAATTACTTACCTCAGTTTGGGTAAGTCTAAATCGAATGCTATTGCCTTGAATTCTCAACTTCATAAAACTATGCGCTCTTTTCCTGTGTAAATATTAAATCGGTCTCCCTTGAGAAACCCAACCAATGTCATTCCAAATTCTTCTGCAAGATTTACGGCTAAGCTAGATGGTGCGCCAACTGCCGCAATGATTTGAATTCCAGATCTTAAGGCCTTTTGCACAAGCTCAAAACTTATGCGGCCGCTAAGGACTAGAATTGACTTTGGAAAGACGGTCCTATCTGTCATCAATCTAGATCCCACTAGTTTATCCAAAGCATTATGTCTACCAACATCTTCGTGATGAGCTATCAATGTACCGTGTACATCAAACAAACCGGAAGCATGCAATCCACCGGTATGCTCAAATACGAGTTGCGCATCCCTCAATTTGTCGGGCAAGCCGAAGAGTAATTCCTTAGTCACGTGTATTGATTCTCCTGACAAGGGATTGCAGGTGACTTTGATAGAGTCGATGGACGCTTTGCCACATACACCGCAGCTTGATGTCGTGTAAAAATTCCGTTTGAATTGTTCGTTACTGATTTCAACAAATGGTTTTAACTCAACGCGCATCAAGTTTTCCATGCCTTCTGTTCTTCCAAGATCTTCACAATATGTCACGCTGATGACCTCTTCCATGGAGTTGATGATTCCTTCGGTATAAAGGAATCCAAGGCAGAGTTCTTCATCGTTTCCGGGCGTTCGCATGGTAACGGAAAGACTGAACTGCTCACGATTGTCTTCAGGCCCATGACCAATGCGGATTTCTAGCGGCTCTTCAGCAACTACCAAGTCAGGCTTGCTTTCTGGAGCATACCTTCCTACTTTTATTACTTCGACTGCCTGAACAGGAGTGGCCATGTTTAAAGTTAATATTTGGTTCAGTCAATTATCCGACCGATGTATCTAGTAAATTTACTCAAAAAACTTAATATCAATGTGTTTTATGATTCATTTTGTCGTGAAATTCCAGATCTATAGTGACCTTTAACGCTGCCATAGAAATACCCTGAACTCAGTTTCATATGTTAATATTTTATTAAAATATACTAGGGATCGTATCTGTCTGAATAGCTTTATATCTTTAGCAGCCTAATCATCCAAATAATGAAGCTATCGCAACGATTTTTCGCGGGTATAATTTTCCTTTTTTCATGCGGCATTACTGCTCAAGACAACCCATCAACCAGTGCAGATGGCGATAGAATTTATACCTCCAAAGCATTAGAAACTGATAAGACCATCACCATCGATGGCGTGATAAACGAAGCAGGATGGGATGTGGTCGAATGGTCTGGCGATTTTATTGAGCAAGAACCAAATGAAAACACACCACCAAGCCACCAAACAAAATTCAAGCTTACCTACGACGATAAAAACCTGTATGCGGCTTTTCGGGCCTACGATTCTGCGCCAGATAGTATTGTTAAGCGTTTGTCTCGACGCGATGGTTTTGCAGGCGATCGCATAAATCTTGTGATCGATAGTTATCACGATGAACGAACAGCCTTCATATTTACCATAACTGCTGCCGGGGTGAAAGGCGATGAAATAGCAACCGATAATGGGAATAATGTAGATGATAGTTGGAACCCTATTTGGTACACCAGGGCGGTGGTCGACGACGAAGGATGGACGGCTGAAATGAGAATACCATTGAGCCAGTTGCGTTTCGGGAAAAGCAAGGAACAAGTGTGGGGATTGAATATCGCGAGGAATATCTTCAGGAAAAATGAAGTGTCTGTATGGGATCGTATTCCGGTAGATGCCCCTGGATGGGTGAGTGAATCTGGAGAACTGCATGGCTTGATCGATCTAGTGCCACAAAAACAAATAGAAATACAACCTTTTACAGTATTGCAATACGATACGTATCCTGAGGAAGCCGGCAACCCGTTTCAGGATGGCAACGATTTTAAACTAAATGCCGGTATCGATGGAAAGATAGGAGTCACCAACGACTTGACATTGGATTTCACCGTGAATCCAGATTTCGGGCAGGTGGATGCCGATCCAGCAGCAATTGCATTGGATGGGTTCGAGATCTTCTTTCAAGAACGACGGCCTTTCTTCGTAGAAAACAAGAATATATTCGATTATGAGTTTGCAGATAATGATGACAACCTATTCTTTTCTAGACGGATCGGGAGGAGTCCCCAAGGCTCTCCTAGCTTGGCTGATGGTGAGTTTGTGGATCAGCCCCAGAATTCCACCATTCTAGGGGCAGCGAAATTTAGCGGTAAAACGAAGAATGGCTGGTCCATTGGGGTTCTTGAAAGTGTGACCGATAAGATGTTCGCAGAGATCGATAACAATGGCAATAGGCGAGAGGAGCTGGTCGAACCACTTACCAATTATTTTGTAGGACGCCTGCAAAAGGATTTTAATGACCGAAACTCATATATCGGAGGGATATTCACAGCCACTAACCGAAAACTAGAAGGAAACTTGGATTATCTGAGGAAAACAGCACATACTGGCGGATTGGATTTTAGGCATAACTGGAAAGACCGCAAGTATTATGTGTTGGGTAATTTCGTAACAAGTCATGTGACGGGGAGCCAAGAGGCCATCGCCGATACCCAAACCTCATTGACGCATTTGTTCCAAAGGGTGGATGCCAGTCATGTGGATGTGGATCCCACGAGGACCTCCTTGACAGGAACAGGTGGAAAACTGGAAGTGGGAAAAGCATCTAGCGGTAACTGGACCTACGACGGTGCCGTTGTATGGAAATCTCCCGAGCTCGAACTCAATGATATCGGATTCTTGCGGCAGGCAGATGATATTCGCCAATATTTAAACATTAATTACCGAATATTGAAACCGACCGGCAAATTCAGACAGATACGAGCGGGATTCAGCCAATTCACAGCCTTCGATTTTGAGGGTAATTATAATCGCATTCAATATCGCTTAGGTGGTTTTTTACAATTCAAGAATAACTGGTTCGTAGATCTGGGGTACATACATAAACCACGCATATTTACCAATACGATCTTACAAGGCGGACCACGATACCGATTTTCACAAGAGGATATCAATTTCCTGTTCATAGGTACTGATGAACGGAAGAAATTCCGTGCCAGTTTTGGATATGTTATATCCGCTGCAAAGCAAAATAATTTTAAATTCTTCAAGCTCGAAGGCGATGTGACCTATCAGCCTTCAGATGCATTGGTCGTTTCAATACAGCCTGAGTTTTCAATGAACCCTAGTAAGACTCAATATGTTACAGAGACCGATTTTAACGGGACGCCTAGGTATATTCAAAGTTCCTTTGATAGGGAAAGCTTTAGTGCATCCATACGGATCAATTACACCATTAACCCGAATCTAACCATACAATATTATGGCCAGCCATTTGTATTCAGGGCGAGGTATACCGACTTTAAATATGTAACCAATCCTATCGCCGATGATCTGTATGACCGCTTTAACCAATTCAGTAATGATCAAATTAGTTTTGATGGCAGCACCTATTCGATAGATGAGGATCTAGATGGCACTACGGACTACGATTTTGGAGACCCTGATTTCTCCTTCGTGCAGTTTCGGTCTAATTTGGTGGTACGGTGGGAGTATATTCCTGGTTCTGAGTTATTCTTCGTGTGGTCTCAAGGCATTACCGGGTTTGGTGATCCTGAAGAATCCCTGTTCGATAGCTTGAATGAGCAAATCTTCAACGAGAAACCAAACAACACCTTCCTGATCAAGGCCACCTATAGGTTTGTGCTGTAATAGTGCACGCTGTAATAGTGGACTTCTAATTAATCCATGGGTCTATTTCGTTAAAATAAGCCTATGATCTCTCCGTCTTCAGTGATGTCCATGCCCTCCGATGCGGGATGCGCAGGCAATCCAGGCATTCTCATGATATCACCGGTAATGGGAATTAAGAATCCAGCACCTGCAGCGATCTCGATCTCTCTTACCGTAATGATGAAGTTTTTTGGGCGTCCTAATAACTTAGGATTGTCAGACAATGATTTTTGGGTTTTTGCAATGCAAACAGGTAAGTGGTCCAAGCCTAAATGCGTGATTCTTTTTAAATGCGCCTTGGCTTTCGAGGTGTAATCTACATGTTTTGCCCCATAGATCTCTTTCGCGATGGTTTCAATTTTATCCTTTACGGGCCATTCCCATTGGTATAAGGGCTTGAAATCTGAAGTGTCAGATTCTATCACATCAATCACGCATTTGGCAAGGTCAATAGCGCCTTCACCACCTTTACCCCAAACCTCAGCTAAAGCCACCTTAACGCCCTTGGAAGCTGCGAAATCCATGATCAACTGGATTTCATCATCGCTATCCGATGTGAATTTGTTGATTGCGATCACTGGTGCCACATTGAATTTATAAATATTCTCAAGATGCTTTTCTAGATTTGGAAGACCATTTTTGAGTGCTTCTAGGTCAGGGATGGTCAAGGATTTTAGATCGGCGCCACCGTGATATTTTAAAGCGCGGATGGTGGTAGTGAGTACAACGGCTTTTGGTTTCAACCCCGCGCTTTGGCATTTAATATCAAAGAACTTTTCGGCACCCAAGTCAAAACCAAAACCTGCTTCTGTCACAGTATATTCGGAATACGACATACCCATTAACGTGGCAATGGCCGAATTGGTCCCTTGGGCAATATTGGCAAAGGGCCCGCCATGAATGATCGCCGGATTTCCTTCTATGGTCTGTACTAAATTCGGTTTTATGGCATCTTTCAGCAAAACGGTCATAGCACCTTGGGCTTTTAGGTCCTTGGCGTAAATGGGATCCCGATCATATGTATAACCAATGAAGATATCACCCAAACGTTTTTTTAGGTCAGTTAAATTTTTAGTGAGACAAAGTATGGCCATGATTTCGGAAGCGGCGGTAATATCAAAACCTGTTTCTCTTGGTACCCCAGACGTGGTTCCTCCTAACCCGACGATCACCCGTCTTAGGGCACGATCGTTGAGGTCGACCACACGC
>CBESOB010000111.1:0-9568 GCA_965530995.1 uncultured Flavobacteriaceae bacterium | reverse complement strand
GATATGAATTTGGAGCACCCTTTGGTGATCGCCGGGCCATGTAGTGCAGAGACCGAAGAACAAGTTTTAAAGATCGCTCATGAGCTTAAAGATACAGATGTTAATTATTATCGAGCAGGTATCTGGAAACCAAGAACCCGACCAGGTAATTTTGAAGGTGTAGGCGCTTTGGGATTAAAATGGTTGCAAAAAGTAAAGAGCGAAACAGGCCTTAAAACAGCCACCGAAGTGGCCAATAGAGCCCATGTAGAGTTAGCATTGGAGCATGACATAGATTTACTATGGATTGGCGCACGATCAACTGTGAGCCCTTTTATTGTTCAAGAGATCGCGGACGCACTAGAAGGCACCGATAAAGTAGTATTGGTCAAGAATCCAGTGAATCCGGACCTTGCATTATGGTTAGGAGCGATAGAAAGACTATACACGGCAAATATCAGGAATTTGGGAGTGATCCATAGAGGATTCTCAACATACGATAAGTCTAAATATAGAAATAACCCAGAATGGCAGATGGCCATTGAACTACAAACAAAATTCCCCGATTTGCCATTGATCAATGACCCTTCGCATATTACAGGTAAAAGGGATATGATCTTTGATATCTCTCAAGTCGCCTTGGATCTTAATTTTGATGGGTTAATGATTGAAACACACACGGATCCAGACAATGCGTGGAGTGATGCTGCACAACAAGTTACGCCGGAGACGTTAGTTCGTATAATGCAGGATTTGAAAATTCGTAAAGAATCGGATCCTGAAGCCGATTATAACAGGGAACTTAATAATTTAAGAGCGCAGATAGATGTGGTAGATAATCAGATAATTGATTTGATGGGTAAGAGAATGGTCGTTTCAGATGGAATCGGAAAACTTAAAAAACAGAAGAATGTTGCTGTTTTGCAAAGTAAACGATGGAATGAGATACTAGGCAAGATGGTACTTGAAGGAGAGGAAAAAGGATTGAGTGAAGAGTTTATCTTAAAGATGTTCAAGGCGATTCACCAAGAATCCATAAACCATCAGGAAAAAATTATAAACAAATAATAAAAAGCCTCGTCCCGATACCTATCAGGACGAGGTTTTTTCATTGATAAAGGACTATTTATTTCTTTTGAAAATATAACGCGTAATAAAGATGCCTTGACCATCTCCTTTACCAGCTTCACTTTCCACACCGCTGGTAACAAAAGCAAGTTCCCAGCCTTCGGTTACCATACTATTGATCTTTGATGATACCACTGCATCATTAGCGGCGATATTCTGGAAACGTATGCCAGCAATGTTATAGAAATTCAAGAGCTTTGTTTCATCAAAATTCTTAAGTCGTATATCACCTCTATCAGACTTGTTTCTCTTGTCTTCTTTCTTATCCTCAGATCGAGAGGAGGTAAAATCTTGATAGTTCCGTTCTTCAGATGTGTCAATAAGTCTAGATCTTCCTAATCCATTCGGTACAATGGATTCTATGCTGGTAATGATCTTGTATTCAATTTGAGCCATTGAATCGACAGAAAAGAATAGGCAAATGGCAAGAATTAAAAGTAATTTTTTCATAACGAGTTGATTGTTTATTAATTAAGTAACTAAGATATGATTTTTTCTAATTTATTATTTGATTAATTTGCGGTTCAATAATTAAACCCTTTAATGACTGGAACCGTTTATAAATCTACAGGAAGTTGGTATACCGTTAAGGCCGAAGATGGCGTGTTTTACGAGTGCCGCATAAAAGGTAAATTCCGGATCAAGGGCATAAAAAGCACTAGTCCTATCTCGGTTGGAGATAAGGTTGATTTCAAGCTAGAAGTCAATAATGACCAACAGACCGGTGTTATTCATAACATTCATGCCAGAGTAAATTATATTGTTCGAAAGTCAGTAAACCTTTCTAAGCAAACACACATTATTGCATCCAACATCGATCAGGTCTTTTTATTGGTTACAATAGACAACCCTCCAACCTATACCATATTCATTGATCGTTTCTTGGTAACTGCAGAAGCGTATGCCATTAAGGCCGTTTTGTTATTCAATAAGATCGACACCTACGACGAGGACACATTATTGGAAGTAAAGTACTTGGCACATTTGTATAGAACTGTGGGTTACGAATGCATTGGTATTTCGGCAAAGACAGGTAAGAATGTCGATAAGGTGAAAAAACTGATGGAAGGCAAGGTAAGCATGTTTGCCGGGCACTCTGGTGTTGGTAAATCGACACTGGTCAATGCTATCGAACCAGATTTGGATCTGAAAACAGAAGAGATCAGCGAACAACATATGCAGGGGCAGCATACCACGACATTCGCAGAAATGTTTGACCTCGGGTTTGACGCCAAGATCATTGACACGCCAGGTATCAAGGGCTTTGGAGTGGTTGATATGGAAAAAGAAGAAATAGGGAATTATTTTCCAGAGTTCTTTGCCTTGAAACAGGATTGTAAGTTCAATAATTGTCTCCATTTAAAAGAACCTCATTGCGCCGTAAAAGAGGCTTTAGAAAAGGATGAGGTGTTTGCTTCGCGCTATAGGAGTTATGTTCAAATCCTAGAAGGTGAAGACAATGTTTATAGAACCACTAACTTTAATGAGGAATGAAGGCAGTGATTCAACGCGTTAGCCATGCGAGTGTCACCATTGAAGGTAAAAAAGTTGCTTCAATTACTGGCGGGTTATTGATTTTTTTAGGAATTGTTGAGGGAGACACTTCAGAGGATATTAACTGGCTTAGCAACAAAATCGTGAATCTACGCATCTTTGGTGATGAAAATGAGGTCATGAACAGATCGCTATTGGATATTGATGGGGAAGCCATTATCGTTTCTCAATTCACCCTGCATGCCAATACCAAAAAGGGAAACAGACCAAGCTATATTAAAGCGGCAAAACCCGATGTAGCGATTCCGTTGTACGAAGCCTTTGGCAAACAATTTGAAAAAACTTTAGGTAAGAGCGTAGGGACAGGAGAATTTGGTGCAGACATGAAAGTAGCGTTATTGAATGATGGTCCAGTGACCATTATCATTGATACGAAACAAAAAGACTAATGGCCTCAATATTCGGACATGGCATGGTGGCTTATACCTTGGCAAAAGTCATTGACCGAAAGAGTATGAGAGTCCTAATTCTGTTAGCGATTTTTTCATCCATAATGCCTGATGCCGATGTTATAGCCTTTAAATTTGGTATTCCGTATGAGCATCCTTTAGGTCATAGAGGGTTTTCACATTCCATCTTATTTGCCGTTATCTGGTCAGGGTTGTTGTCAGTATGGTTGGGTAAAAAAGACAAGGTGATTTATTTTTTGGTACTTTTTCTATCAACGGTATCGCATGGTCTATTGGATGCTTTGACGACCGGAGGCAAGGGTGTGGGATTCTTCATTCCGTTTGATAGCGCTCGTTATTTCTTCCCATGGAGGCCAATAAAAGTGTCTCCAATAGGAATCAAGGAATTTTTCTCAGAGTGGGGAGTCCAAGTTATCATTAGTGAATTGAAATATATAGCTATGCCTTGTGTAATTGTTTTAATAACTTTAACGCTATTAAAGAAAAGAAGATGAACATACAAAATGCGCAAAAAGCCGTAGACGATTGGATCAAGGAACATGGTGTCCGTTATTTCAATGAGTTGACCAATATGGCGCAACTAACAGAAGAGGTGGGCGAAGTAGCCCGCATTATTGCCAGGCGTTATGGTGAGCAAAGCGAAAAGGAAAGTGATAAAGACAAGGATCTTGGAGAGGAGTTGGCGGACGTTATGTTCGTAGTATTATGTCTCGCCAATCAAACAGGCATCGATCTTGAAAAGGCATTTGCTGAAAAATTGGACATAAAGGCAAAACGAGACCATGATAGGCACCATAAAAACAAAAAATTAAAATAACTTTGTATTCCTGTCCCGATAACTATCCAGACGGGACTATTTTTTGCATGAAACTTCGATTAGAAACATCTCGAATACCTAATACATCCAGTGTTGCCATAACTGGTTCTAAAAGCGAATCCAATCGGCTATTACTGCTCCAGGCCTTGTTTCCTGAAATTGCCATTGAGAATGTGTCTAATTCAGACGATTCGCAATTAATGATCAAGGCATTGAATTCGGCAGAAGAATTAATCGATATACATCATGCCGGAACAGCCATGCGCTTTTTAACCGCTTATTTTTCAATTCAAGAGGGAAGAGACACTGTAATAACGGGTTCAAAACGCATGAAGGAAAGACCGATCAAGATATTGGTGGATGCCTTACGATCTTTAGGAGCTGATATTACCTATCTGGAAAACGAAGGATTTCCGCCTTTGAGAATAATCGGAAAAAAATTGACGGCGTCTAACGTGTCTCTTGATGCGAATGTTAGTAGTCAATATATCTCGGCATTGACCTTGATTGCACCTAGATTGAAAAATGGATTGAATATCGCCTTGATTGGGAACATTACCTCTGTGCCTTATATTAAAATGACCTTGGCCTTATTGAATGAGATAGGTGTTGAAACTAGTTTTGAAGACAATACGATCATTATTAAACCTCTTAAGCAAGATCTGCAACCCACCACCTTGGTAGTGGAATCAGACTGGTCATCGGCTTCTTATTTTTATAGTATTGTTGCCTTAAGTGCCCATGGTACAGAAATAGAATTGTCATCCTATGAAGAAAACAGTTTACAAGGGGATTCAGTTCTCGCCGAAATCTATGAAGATTTGGGTGTGACCACTATATTCGACGGCAATTCGGTCATTCTTAAAAAAGAAACCTCCGAGGCTAAGTTTTTGAAATTGAATCTTCAAAATGCCCCGGATATCGCACAAACTATTGCAGTGACCTGCTTCGGGTTGGGAATTGGATGTGAGCTATCTGGACTCCATACCTTAAAGATCAAGGAGACAGATCGACTAGAGGCCTTGCACATCGAGATTTCCAAACTTGGCGGTGATATTCAAGTCACTGGTGATAGTCTGTATTTAAAGTCTTCAAAGGCGATTAAATCGGGTGTGGCGATCGATACTTATCATGATCATAGAATGGCTATGGCTTTCGCACCCTTGGCCTTGAAAACGTCGCTGATAGTGAATGATGCTGAGGTCGTTTCAAAATCATATCCAGATTTCTGGGAAGACCTCAAAGCGCTTGGGTTTTCGATTTCCGAATAATAAACCGCAAAATACTTGACAACGCCTATCGTGAGGTCGTATATTTGCAGCTTTGTAAATTAATCCATACTCTCATACATGAAACTATCACACTTTGGCTTCGAACTCCCTGAAGAATTACTAGCAGAACATCCAGTAGAACATAGGGATGAGGCAAGATTAATGGTATTGAATCGAAAAGAGCAAACCATTGAGCATAAACAATTCAAGGATTTGATCGATTACTTCAAGAAAGATGATGTTATGATCTTGAATAATACAAAAGTATTTCCTGCACGATTGTTTGGAAACAAGGAAAAGACAGGCGCTAGAATAGAAGTGTTCTTGTTAAGGGAACTTAATGAAGACCAAAGACTTTGGGACGTATTAGTGGATCCAGCACGTAAAATTCGTATTGGTAATAAACTGTACTTCGGAGAAGACGAGACCTTGGTTGCTGAAGTTATAGACAATACAACATCAAGAGGGCGAACTTTACGTTTCTTATATGACGGCTCTTATGACGAATTTAGACGTAAATTAACAGAGCTTGGCCAAACACCGCTTCCAAAATATATAAAGAGAGAGGTAGAACCAGAAGACGAAGAGCGTTACCAAACGATTTTCGCCAAGAATGAAGGCGCTGTAGCAGCACCAACTGCTGGGCTACATTTCTCAAAGCATCTATTAAAAAAATTAGAGATCAAAGGCATTAAATTTGCAGAAGTAACGCTTCATGTTGGTTTAGGGACTTTTAATCCGGTTGAGGTAGAAGATCTATCCAAACATAAAATGGATAGTGAAGAAGCCATAATCAATAAACTGGCTACTGAGATAATTAATGAAGGTTTGGAGACTAAAAGACGTATCTGTGCCATTGGTACAACGGCAATGAGAGCTGTAGAAAGCGGCGTGTCCACTAGTGGAACTTTAAACGAATTTGATGGATGGACCAATAAGTTCATTTTCCCTCCTTACGAATTCAGCATTGCCAATAGCATGGTCACCAACTTCCATACGCCAAAATCGACATTGTTAATGATGGTATCTGCTTTTGCAGGTCATGATTTCATTAAAAGAGCATATACCGAAGCCATTAAGGAAAAGTATAGATTCTATACCTATGGTGATGCGATGCTGATCATATAGGTTTATAAGTAACAAAACAAAAGAGCTTGAAAAAGCTCTTTTTTTGTATATATGACAACTAAGAAAAAGGATATACGAGCACTTACCAAGGAAGAGCTGCGAGATTTCTTCGTTAACGAAGGAGACAAGGCATTTCGTGGAAATCAAGTGTATGAATGGCTCTGGCAAAAGTCGGCTCACGTTTTTGAGGATATGACCAACTTATCCAAAGAGACGCGGACCATGCTAGAAGAGAATTTTGTCATTAATCATATCCGTGTCGATCAGATGCAACGAAGTAATGATGGCACTATTAAGAATGCGGTCAAGCTTCATGACGCCTTAACCGTCGAATCGGTACTAATTCCAACCTCCACCAGAACAACGGCCTGCGTATCTTCTCAAGTAGGATGCAGCCTTGATTGTAAATTTTGCGCCACCTCCAGGTTAAAACGGATGCGTAACCTCAATCCTGATGAGATTTATGATCAGGTAGTGATTATCGACAATCAAAGTAAACTGTATTTTAATAGACCTTTGTCTAACATTGTATTTATGGGCATGGGAGAACCTCTCATGAATTATAATAATGTGCTCAAGGCTATTGATAAGATCACTTCAAAAGATGGACTAGGAATGTCACCAAAACGTATAACAGTTTCAACATCGGGGGTGCCAAAGATGATCAAGAAAATGGCCGATGATGATGTGAAGTTCAAGCTAGCAGTGTCCTTGCATTCTGCTATTGATGACGTAAGGACATCAATAATGCCTTTTAATGAAAATTTTCCGTTGGCAGACCTGCGTGAAGCTTTGGAATATTGGTATGACAAGACAAAGAATAGGATCACCTATGAATATGTTGTGTGGAAGGATATCAACGATCGTAAAGAAGATGTGGATGCTCTGATCAAATTTTGCAAATTCGCACCAAGTAAGGTCAATCTTATTGAGTATAATCCTATAGATGATGGTGAATTCCAGCAGGCGAATCAAGACGCCTTGGATATGTATGTCACTATGTTGGAAAGAAATAATATTACCGTAACTGTGAGACGCTCTCGAGGTAAGGATATTGATGCGGCATGTGGGCAGTTAGCCAATAAACAACAATAATAACTAGTACGTACTTTTTACTAACTTTGGGTCATAGTGAAGATCGTTGAACAGATAAAACAACCTATTGCATACGAAATGGAACTTTTTGAACAGAAGTTCCAACTTTCAATGTCTTCTGAAGTCGCACTTCTCAATAGAATAACACATTACATTGTCAATAGAAAAGGGAAGCAAATGCGACCTATGTTCGTGTTCTTGGTTGCCAAAATGGTGTCCAATGGTGAGATAAGTGAACGCACATATCGAGGCGCATCGGTTATTGAGCTGATACACACAGCGTCCCTAGTGCATGATGATATCGTGGATGACAGCAACAGGCGTCGTGGCTTTTTCTCTATCAATGCCCTTTGGAAAAACAAGATAGCGGTTCTGGTCGGTGATTACCTCCTATCTAAAGGTATGTTGGTCTGCATCGATAATAATGATTTCGATCTGTTAAAGATCATCTCTGTGGCTGTACGAGAAGTTGTCGAGGGAGAATTATTGCAAATAGAGAAGGCGAGAAAGCTTGACATTACCGAAGAGGTATACTATGATATCATCAGACAGAAAACGGCAACGCTTATCGCTGCCTGCTGCAGTTTAGGGGCAGCCTCCGTGAAACCTAATACTGATGATGTTGAAACCATGAGAAAATTTGGCGAACTCATAGGCATGGCGTTTCAAATAAAGGATGACCTTTTCGATTATAGCGATGATGAGATCGGAAAACCAACGGGTATAGATATTAAGGAACAAAAAATGACCCTGCCACTTATTCATGTATTGAATAACACGTCGAGTGCCGATAGGAAATGGCTGATCAATTCAATAAAGAATCATAACAAGGACAAGAAACGGGTTAAGGAGGTCATTGCCTTTGTTAAGGAGAACAAGGGCCTCGAATACGCAGAGTCCAAAATGAGATCGTTCAAGGATGATGCGTTGTTGCTTCTTGCTAAATACCCGAAATCTAAATACAAGGATTCACTTGAGATGATGGTGAATTACGTGATCGATAGAAAGATATAAGCTTTGGGCTATCGGATTATGATTTTACTAGCAGTAAAATCAATGGGTGCCGTGCCGAGGATTTCTCCTGAAAATTTGGCGTAATACACACCATATTCTACCACTGTTACATTGCTATTGAATAGGATAAAGCTCCCGATCAAGATATTATTATTGAGGTCTACGGTATAGTCTTCTGACATGTCAATAGCCAAGTCCGAATCTAAATATGAAATTAATCCTGCCTTGATAATGGCGAGGTCTGTAAGCTGGGTCATGACACCCGTTTCTTGGTCGAATAAGGCAGGAAACGTAGGAAATTCAAAAGGTTGGATATAATTACCATCAATTAAAATTGAATTCCCCTGAGACTCGGTCTTGAAAAGTCCTGCCCTAAGAAATAGATTCACGCTGAAATCAGATCGTCCAATCAATTGAAACGTAGCTAGGTCGTAACTGATCTGTCTAATATCTCCCGAAATGGGATAGAAGTACAGTTTGTCGCCTCTTACCGTTACGGCACCTTCAGTTTCAAAAGTCAATTGTCCCTCGACGGCACTTGTATCCAAGGATATTTTAGTGATAACGGTTTGGCCTATGTCATTGATATGGTAGGTAAGTATCGAATTACCGGCAATTAATCTAGTGAGTTGTTGAAATTGATCTGAAAGACCAATGGCAGTCTTGGTACAAAACCCCAAGGCTTTGTTAAAGATCCTGATGTTTAGTGTTCTATTATTGGTACTAACGAGTTCTGCCGTAAACACAGTGATATGGTCATCTGAGACTTGTGGGAAGTAAGCCGTTTCTATGGTCGATTCAATACAAAAATCAGTGTAGACAATCCCCTCGTTCGTGTTGACATTCTTTTCCCAGACCGTATAATCACCAACAAAAGGCGGCGGAAAATACAATCCAAAAGTGTTCTCATAATTATGAAGATCCATAAGGATACTATTAGGATCAACGCCTAGGTTATCCGTTAGATCATAATTGGTCACGTTAGTGCCTTCATCAATATTTGCCTGTAAAATAGAACTCAGGTCTGTCCCCAGGACCGTAATGTTAACGGGGATCTGGGTTTGAGGCTTGGTATCATCATTTTGGCTGCACGAAAAGAAACTAATGATGCAGGTTGATAAGAAAATAAATGAAGTAAGGCCCTTATACATTCGTAATTTTTCTTTAGGAAA
>CBESOB010000110.1:0-9603 GCA_965530995.1 uncultured Flavobacteriaceae bacterium | reverse complement strand
GAATTCTTCCAAATAGTCCCCAAACCGTTTAGAAGCCCCAAGAAACCTACTTATGACTAAAAAAGTTTGCTATTCTCTTTTTATCCTATTTCTAGGTGCGGTTCAAGGGCTTCAAGCTCAGCAGATCACAGTTGACAATACTCGTAGTCCTCAACAATTAATAGAAAACAATTTAGTTTTTGGATGTGTCGAAACATCTAACATTTCTTCTCCTATCAATGGTAATATTAACGGAATTTCGAGTTTTGGCTATTTTGAGAGGGGTATTTCAAATTTTCCATTTGAAAATGGAATCGTAATTACAACGGGCGATGCCAATTCAGCCGGTAACACAACGAACGCCAATGTTCTTAACGCTGGGGAAATAAATTGGGGTACAGATACCGATCTTGAAAATGCACTTGGCATTAACAATACTTTGAATGCAACGACCATCGAATTCGACTTTATTTCAATCTCCAATCAAATTCAATTCAACTATTTGTTAGCGTCCGAAGAATATTTTGGTAATTTTCCATGTGATTACTCAGATGGTTTTGCTTTTTTAATTCGTCCCGCGGCAAGCGCTGGCCCTTATACCAATATTGCTGTGATTCCCGGAACGACCATACCAGTGAATACTAGTACAATTCATGATGAAATAGTCGGTTTTTGTGCAGCAGAAAACGAACAATATTTTGATGGATACAATGTTGGCGACACAAATTATAATGGTAGAACACAAGTCCTCACCGCCACTGCGACAATTGTCCCAAATGTTCAGTATAAAATTAAATTAATAATTGCGGATCAAACCGATGAGAATTATGACTCAGCAGTATTCATTGAAGGAAATAGTTTCAATGCTTCGGTGAATCTCGGGAACGACATTACAACATGCGCTGTGAGCGTGAACTTAAATGGTGATATCCAGAATCCACAAGCAACTTACCAATGGTATGGCAATAATGCCCTGCTTAATGGCGAAACTTCTCCAATACTGAATGTAGACCAAAGTGGAAACTATGAAGTTATTATAACAATTCCTTTGAATGGTACATCTTGCGTTATAGAAGATTCAATTAATGTGATATTGAATTCTGAACAAGCCGCAGGGAACATTTCAGATTTAGAAATATGTGATGATATAAGCGGCGATGAAGTAGAATGGTTTGATCTTTCAATTAAAACCAATGAAGTCATTTCGGTCATGCCTCCTTCCAACTATATAGTATCATATCACGCGACTCAAGCATTAGCAGAAAATAACTCAAATAATATACTTGTACCAATTCAAAACACATCTAATCCTCAAATAATAATTGTCAGGATAGAAGATGTGGATAGTGGTTGTCTGGCATATACTAGTTTCAATCTAGTGGTCAATCCACTTCCAACACTTATTGATCCAACTCCAATTGAGGTATGTGATACCAATGACAATGATGGATTTACACAAATAGACTTAACTCAGAGTAATGCTGAGATAACCAATGGTAATACGAATTTAATCGTTAGTTATCACAGTACGCAATCAGATGCTAATACAGGAATCAATCCTATTCCATCCCCCTATATCAATCAGGCTTCGATAGACACTCTTTTTGTACGAGTCGTTGACTCTAATACAGGTTGTGTAAGCAATACAACTTTAACTGTAATTGTTAATAGGAATCCGATACTAAATTCATTGGATTATGTTCTAAATGCCTGTGATGAGGATCTCGATGGTTTTGCATCTTTTGATCTGACTGAGGTAGAAACAGACGTACTACAAGGCTTAACAAACGTAACGGTTTCCTATCATACATCATATTCAGGGGCGCAGAACAATATAAATATTATTAACGATATTTCATCTTATGTAAATACAGATCAAAACGTCGAAGCAGTCTTTATAAGAGTTGTCGACAATGAAACAGGTTGTTTTTCAATAGCAACCTTAAGGTTACACACAAATCTACTTTTATCAGGAACTGTCATACAAAACTATGAAGTCTGTGATGACGAAAGTAATGATGGCATTGAAGCTTTTGATTTAGCTGTGATTGAATTGGAGGTTATAAATGATTTGCCCGATGTAAATATTGCATTCTATCTTACCATTGATGATCGTGATAATGAAGTAAATGCCATCGATGAGTCTATACCATACCTGAATATAAGCAACCCTCAAACACTCTTCATAAAGTTGATTGATGATGATTGTACAGAAGATGCAGAAATAACACTTATTGTAAATTCACCATTACTACTTCCTGATGTGGGATCTATTGATCATTGTGATAGTGATGAAGATGGATTCACTTCAATAGACTTATCATCTTATGATAGTATTGTTAGCAATGGAAACATTAGCTATACGGTTTCCTATCATGGATCTCAAGGTGATGCTGATAATAGTGTTAACGCTCACCCTCTCTTCTATACGAATTTGAGCAATCCAGAAATTTTCTACGCAAGAGTTACAAATCCGGATACTGGATGTTTTGACATAGTTAGTATGCAACTTAATATCATTCCGGCACCAACTGTTTCACAAGCTTCAGACATTTTAATTTGTGACGATGACCAAGACGGTCTCTTTATTTTGGATCTAGAATCCAAGATACCTGAAATTGTAACGAATACAACAGATCTTGATATTGGTTTTTATACGTCAATGACTGATGCTGAATCCAATTCGAATGTCATTAGCGACCCATCAAACTATAACGCATCCACAGGAACTATATACACGCGTGTTGAAAGTACATTAACCACCTGTTTTGCCATAGTTCCTATTTCGATAATAGTCAATACAATACCTGATATTACAAATATAACTGACTTTCAAATATGTGAATCAGACGGCAATCAACAAGCAGATTTCGTATTTAATACAAAGGATATAGAAATTCTGAACGGTCAAACTGGAAAAGAGGTCCTTTATTTCGAATCTCAGGTTGACGCTGACAATAGTGTCAATAGTATTGATAAAGCAAATATCTATCAGAATACATCAAGTCCCCAAACGATTTATGTAAGAATAGAAAATACTACGGACCAAGATTGTTATGTAACAACATCGTTTACTATCGTAGTGGATCCTTTACCGATCTTCAATCCTCCTTTAGATTGGTTTGTTTGCGACGATACTTCAAATGACGGTATGTATACATTTGATCTAAATGAAAAAATCACAGAAATAAATGAAGGTTTTGGAAACTTAAATGTAACGTTTTATACGTCTTTTGCAAATGCGGAAGCAGCAGCAAATGAAATAGCTTTAGAATACACTAACGTTCAAAATCCGCAACAAATCTATGCACGCATAGAAAACGGCTCCAACTGTTATACAATTGCAGAATTTGGATTAAATGTAATACAAGCACCTGAAACCAATGAGTCTCTACCTCTAGTGGTCTGCGACAATGACTATGATGGTATTTCGATTTTCGACCTTACCATATCTGAATTTGATGTTCTTAATATACGTCAAGATAATATTGTAGTGACATATTATGAAAATGAAGATGACCTTGACACTCAGTCCAATACAATTACAAATCCTGAAACCTATAATAATACGAGTAATCCTCAAACGATATTCATAAGAGTTACGAATACCATTTCAAATTGTTATGTCACGATTCCCTTAGAGTTAATCGTAAACCTTCCTCCTCCGATAAATGACGTTGATGAAGTAATTTTCTGTGAAACGGATGATAGTACGATTCAGTTTGCAGACATTACACCACAATTAATGGATGATACTGCGGGAATTTCTATCACATACTACGAAACTTTAGGTGATGCCCAATTAGATGAGAACAACATCGATGGCGTTTATACGTATTCCAATCCTGATACGACGTTATATTTAAGAGCTCAATACATTGACACAGGGTGTTTTATTATTGACTCGTTCAACTTGCATATTGATCCAAATCCTATAGCTAATACGCCTCAAGATATTGGAGTTTGTGATGATGATGATGACGACATTGCTGAGTTCGACCTTTCTTTGCAGACCAATGCCATTCTTAATGGGCAGAATCCAGCGCAATTCACGGTTACTTATCATGAAGATGCAGCATCAGCAGATAGCGGAGAAAACAGTATTGATGAAGATTATACGGCCTTTAACGAACAAGTAATTTATGTTCGGATAGTAAATAATCAGACTGGATGTTATAACACGACACAGTTCCTAACCATTGTACACCCTCTTCCAATTATTGATATTGAAGATGTTGTGGTGATCTGTCTTGATGCCTTGCCATTAACACTCAGTGCCGAAACGGGAAATCCAAATGACTCTTACAATTGGTCTACAGGAGAAAATACGCCTGAGGTCGATATTTATGCACCTGGATTCTACTCTGTTAGTGTAACTACAGAATTTGGATGTACAACGAGCAAGGATTTTGAAGTCATACAATCGGAGCCTGCAACGTTTGAAGTTGTAGAAGTTATAGATTTCTCGGATCCAAATAATATCACCATTACCATAAGTGGCATAGGAAATTACGCTTACATTCTAGACGATGGCGAACCTCAAACCTCCAATGTGTTTGAATATGTTTCGCTTGGCTACCATCTTATTACCGTGATTGACCTAAACGGGTGTACTGAAGTCACAAAGGAAGTCGTGGTAATTGATGTCCCTAAGTTCTTCACACCAAATGATGATGGCTATTTTGACACATGGCATATTACCGGAGTTGAAACTTTAGTGGGAACGACAGTGACCATTTTTGACCGATACGGAAAACAATTACACTTCTTGACCCATAGCTCTTCTGGATGGAATGGAATCTATAATGGACGAAAAATGCCTTCTAACGATTATTGGTTTGTTGCCAATGTAAAAAGAGGTAGCATTGAGTTTCAAGTCAAAGGACATTTTGCTTTGAAACACTAGAGATTCTCCACTAAAAACTCATGGTTATTTTCCGTAATTTTACGGAATGAAATTCCAAATTGAATCTGAATTCAGCCCAACAGGCGACCAACCTCAAGCCATTAAGCAACTAGCAGAAGGTATTGAGAGCAAAGAGCGCTATCAAACACTTCTGGGTGTTACGGGTTCGGGTAAAACATTCACGGTTGCCAATGTCATTGAAGAAGTTCAAAGACCAACCTTGGTTCTGGCTCATAACAAAACCCTAGCGGCACAGCTTTATTCAGAATTCAAACAATTCTTTCCTAACAACGCTGTAGAATACTTTGTCTCATATTACGATTACTATCAGCCCGAAGCCTACATTCCGGTATCTGGGGTTTATATTGAGAAGGACCTGTCCATTAACGAGGAAATCGAAAAGATGCGACTAAGTACTACCTCCTCTCTATTGTCGGGACGTCGAGATGTTCTGGTAGTTGCTTCGGTTTCTTGTTTATATGGTATTGGAAATCCAGTGGAATTCCAAAAAAATGTCATTACGCTAAAACGTGATGAGATCATATCTCGAACTAAACTTCTGCATCGTTTGGTGCAAAGTCTATATTCTCGTACAGAAGCAGAATTCAATCATGGGAATTTTAGGATAAAAGGTGATACAGTAGATATTTTTCCGAGTTATGCTGATGACGCCTATCGCATTCATTTCTTTGGAGATGAAATTGAGGATATCGAAGCTTTCAACATTCAGACAAATAAGGTGGTCGAAAAATATGATCGTTTGAATATCTACCCTGCCAATATGTTTGTAACGTCGCCAGAAGTTTTGCAGGGCGCCATTCATGATATTCAGGAAGATCTAGTTAAACAACATGACTACTTCAAGGAAATCGGTAAGCACCTCGAAGCAAAACGATTGAAAGAGCGAACGGAATTCGATCTAGAAATGATACGGGAACTGGGCTATTGTTCAGGTATTGAGAATTATTCGCGATATCTGGATGGAAGAGCTCCTGGAACACGGCCCTTCTGTTTGTTAGATTATTTCCCGGACGATTTCTTAATGGTCGTTGATGAAAGCCACGTTACCATTTCACAAGTACATGCGATGTATGGTGGTGATAGAAGTAGAAAAGAAAACCTTGTGGAATATGGTTTTAGGTTACCGGCAGCGATGGATAATCGTCCGTTAAAATTTGAAGAATTCGAAGCACTTCAGAATCAAGTCATATATGTTAGTGCGACACCAGCCGATTACGAACTGGAAAAAACCGATGGTGTTTATGTGGAGCAAGTCATTCGTCCGACGGGATTATTGGACCCCATTATTGAGGTACGTCCAAGCTTGAATCAAATCGATGATTTGATTGAAGAAATCCATCAACGCGTGGAGAAAGATCAACGCACATTGGTTACAACATTAACGAAGCGGATGGCTGAAGAATTGACGAAGTATTTAAGTAGAATACAGATCAGGGTTCGTTATATCCATTCGGATGTTGACACACTCGAACGCGTCGAGATCATGCAAGATCTCCGTAAAGGTGTTTTTGATGTACTTGTTGGTGTGAATCTACTTCGGGAGGGGCTAGATCTTCCTGAAGTATCTCTTGTTGTCATTTTAGATGCCGATAAAGAAGGATTCTTGCGTTCGGCGCGGTCCTTGACCCAAACAGTAGGTCGCGCAGCTCGGCACCTTGAAGGAAAAGCCATTATGTATGCAGACAAGATAACCAAAAGCATGCAAAAGACCATTGATGAAACAGATTATAGACGTGAGAAACAAATTGCATATAATACTGAAAATAATATCACTCCTACGGCATTAAATAAAAGTCTTGACAATGCTTTGACAAAGAATTCCGTTAGTTCCTATTATTACGAATTGGAAGCCTTAAAAGCGGCTGAACCCGAAAGTGACTATTTGAGTAAACCTGAAATTGAAAAGAAAATAAAAGAAAGACGTAAATTGATGGAACTAGCAGCAAAAGAACTTGATTTTATCCTAGCAGCAAAACTTCGTGATGAAATTAAGTCGTATCAAGTAAAGCTGGAAAAGTTGAAGGTTTAATTATACTGTGTCTTAAAAATATCAATCAATACATCTGGTGGAACGATGTTGTTTGGAAAACTATTCATTAGATCCAAAACTTTGTTGATCGCGTCATGATTCAAGCCCATTCGTAAACCGAAATTGTGAATCTTGACCAGTTTTGTTTTGGTAATATTGTTACTAATATTCATTAATAGAATCAATCGATGAAACTGCACAATGCGCTCACTATGAGATTTTAAGGGAATATAAGTCGCTGGATGATTAATAAGATAATCGAAATCGGATTGTGTAATATCTAATTGTCGTGCAACACCTAAAAGAAAGTTATATTCTATTGGCTTTAATTCATTTTCTGTCTTTGCAAAAGCTATCATTTCTGATAGAAGACTCAGTTTTTCTATGCGATTTACCATGGAGGAATTGGATTAACTATTAACAATATAAAATTAGGTATTTATAGCCTTTTATAATCGTTGATATTATGTATCTTATCGAAAAAATAACCACATTTAATCGGATTTTTATAACATTCATCACACCTCGTGAGCGATTTTATTTTTATTAAGCACTAAAAATGATCGATGACTTTGGCCTTTTAATCATAAAAATAAACATCCGAATCTATTAAATTAATAAGTCAAGTGCTCGTGATTTTCAGCAGTTTAAATACTGACTAACATCTAATTCTTTAGTCAAATCCAAATATGAATTATCAAAAATTTTCGATTATCGGTTTACCAATCGATATTCACTGGCAGTAATATGCCTGAATATTCTAAATACGCTTGGATAATGGTTATTTAACGTATAAAATTGGCTCCAGTTAAATTGCTTTTCTTATTTAGATTGCTCATCTGTGATTTATTAACTCTTACAAAAAAACTCCTGGATACTATCCAGGAGTTCGGGCTAATTCAAAAGAAATCGAATATTATTCCTTTTGTGTAAGTCTTACCGGTACTACAAATGTCTTCTGTCCGGTAGTCAATTTAACAGAAAGCTCATGATAGTTGAGTCTTCCTTTAATGAATCCTTCCAATTCCTCACTTTCAGAATCAACGGACAGAACTACAAGTTCGTTATCCTCATTAACGACAACTTTAACTTTAGCCATCATGTCATGATCTACCAAAAAATTTGGGTTTTTCAATAACTTCCCAATTTCTTTAGAAATAGTGTTTGTTAATTCTGCAGTTGCTGTTACTGGTTCTGTACTTGCAGTAAGTACACTGCTAAACGTAAAAGCTACGGCTAGCATCAAAACTTTAATTGTGTTTTTCATAATTGTTCGAATTTTAAAATTGATTGATATATAAAAGACGCATGAAACAGCAAAGGTGTTACAGGTATGGAGAAGAATTAACGCTAGTTTAACACTTATTAACGTATTGATAATCAAAACTATTGGCAATAAACAAGAAAAGAGCAGTGATTACCACTGCTCTTAATTTAAAAATTTTATTTCTAAATATATGTATTAAATCAGGCCAGTACCGCCTGGACTTTATCTGCCGCTTCTTGGAATTCTGTGGCACTCATAACATCCAAACCTGAATTATCTATAAGTTCTTTTGCGATATCGGCATTCGTGCCTTGAAGTCGCACAATAATAGGCACAGCGATGTTACCCATATTTTTATAAGCATCAATAACACCTTGTGCTACTCGATCACAACGAACGATCCCGCCAAATATATTGATCAAAATGGCTTTTACGTTCGGGTCTTTCAAGATGATCTTGAAGGCTGCCTCTACTCTAGCTGCATCAGCTGTACCGCCAACATCCAAAAAGTTTGCTGGTTCACCACCTGCTTGTTTAATAAGGTCCATCGTAGCCATAGCCAATCCGGCACCATTTACCATACAACCCACATTACCATCAAGATCCACATAATTCAATCCTAAGGCACCAGCCTCAACTTCTATAGGATTCTCTTCTCGCAAGTCGCGCAAATCAACATAATCTTTATGTCTGAATAATGAATTGTCATCAATTGTCACTTTAGCATCAACTGCCATGATCTTACTATCACTTGTCTTTAAGACAGGATTAATTTCAAACAAAGATGAATCTGATTTTACGTAAGCCGTGTATAATGCCGTAACGAATTTTATCATTTCCTTGAAAGCCATCCCAGAGAGTCCTAGGTTAAAAGCTATTCGACGCGCTTGAAAAGGCAATAATCCTGTTGCAGGATCAATTTCCTCATGGAAAATCAAATGAGGTGTCTCTTCGGCAACCTTTTCAATATCCATTCCTCCTTCTGTAGAATACATGATCATATTCTTACCCGTTGACCTGTTCAGTAGGACTGACATATAATATTCATCGGGTTCACTATCTCCTGGATAATATACATCTTCGGTAATAAGTACTTGATGAACCTTCTTACCTTCAGCAGATGTTTGAGGCGTAATTAGGTTCATACCTATAATCTGACCAGCTATTTCCTCTACTTCTTTTAGATTTTTAGCAAGTTTAACACCACCTCCTTTTCCACGTCCACCTGCATGAACTTGAGCTTTGATAACATGCCATCCTGTTCCGGTTTCAGCCGTTAATTGCTTAGCGGCAGCCACAGCTTCCTGAGCACTCTTGGCTACAATACCTCTTTGGATACGCACGCCAAAACTACTTAATATTTCTTTACCTTGATATTCGTGTAAGTTCATTTTTCTCAAT
>CBESOB010000109.1:0-9656 GCA_965530995.1 uncultured Flavobacteriaceae bacterium | reverse complement strand
AAATAATGACGGATTACCAGATATTTATTTAACCGGGAATATGGTTCCGAACAAATTATATCTAAACCAAGGTAATCTTACTTTTAAGGATATATCTGAGACTGCCGGAATTAAAGGTAATAAACCTTGGTCTACAGGTGTGAATATGGTGGATATCAATGCCGATGGCCTTTTAGACATATATGTTAGTAATGCGGGGAACATGAAAGGTAATAATCATGATAACGATCTCTATATAAACAATGGTGATCTTACCTTTACCGAAAAAGCAAAAGAGTACAATCTTGCGAAAACAGGATTCTCGACGCATGCCTCGTTTTTTGATTATGATAAAGATGGGGATCTTGATGCGTATATACTGAACAATAGTAATATTCCAGTTAGTAGTCTAGGCTATGCAGAACAACGGCATGTAAGGGCTCAAGATTGGAAAGGTGTGCCCGATATCTTCAAAGGTGTTGGTGATATGCTGCTACGAAATGATAATGGCAAATTTGTAGATGTTAGCGTTGATGCAGGAATCTATGGGAGTCTTATTGGTTTTGGATTGGGTGTCATGGTAGCCGACATTAACAAGGATCTATATCCGGATCTATATGTTTCAAACGATTTCTACGAGCGTGACTATCTTTATATCAACAATCAGGATGGTACCTTTACTGAAGACATAAAGAATTGGACCTCGCATTTATCACTATCGGCAATGGGTATCGATATCGCTGATATAAATAACGATGGTCATTCAGAAATTTTTATAACCGATATGCTACCCGAAGCGGATCAGAGAGTAAAGAGTGTCATGGAATTTGAAGGTTATAATGTCTTCAATTTAAAACAAAGTAAGGATTTCTATCAGCAGTATATACAAAATACATTGCAACTCAATAATGGGAATGGTTCATTTTCAGAAATTGCCTATTTCAGTGGTGTAGATGCTACGGATTGGAGTTGGGCTGGTCTTTTAGTGGATATGGATAATGATGGCTTTAGGGATATCTATATTACCAATGGTATCAATCATGATCTCACGGATCTTGATTTTGTTGATTTCTTTGCGAATGAAATCATTCAAAAGATGGCCTTAACAGGTAGAAAACAGTCCATTGACTCCATTATCGAAAAAATGCCTATTCGTCCACAACCTAATTTTGCGTATAGAAACAATGGCGACATCACCTTTTCCAATGCCAATAAAGACTGGGGATTTGAGATTCCTAGTATGTCCAATGGTGCAGCATATGGCGACCTGGATAATGATGGTGATCTAGAACTTGTGGTGAACAATGTCAATATGCCGGTTTTCATTTATCAAAATAATAGTGATCGACTTACAAATAATAACTTTATCAAGCTCAAACTATCCGGAGTTGGTAAAAACCCCTTTGCCATTGGGTCTACGGTCCTACTCTATTCAGGTGATGAAATCATTCAACAAGAGCTCGTGCCATCTAGAGGGTTCCAATCGTCAATGGATTACACTATGACCATTGGACTGGGTGAAAAAACCATGATCGATTCACTTCGAGTGATCTGGCCAGATAGTCGCACCCAAAAAATTGCAAATGTAAAGGCCGACCAAACCTTGCAATTAGATCAAAAAAATGCAAAAAATAAGTATGTATATCCCTCATTAAAGAATGAGTCACCGTTGCTTCAGGAATTGACCATTGGAGGCTTAGTCCCACATGTTGATAATAATTATTCAGATTTCGATTATGAAGGCCTTATATACAAGAAACTCTCGCAGGAAGGACCTTCTTTGGCAGTAGGTGATATTGATGGCGATGGGAACGAAGATATCTTTTTAGGTGGAGCTAAGGGAGTTGCCGGTCAAATTTATAAACACAAAGGAAACGGTAAACTTCAATTACTTGGGCAGAATGTCCTGATAAAAGATGCTGATTACGAAGATACCGCAGCCGCTTTCTTCGATGCAGATGGTGACAATGATCTGGATCTTATAGTGGGCTCAGGAGGTAACCAAGTTGGTGAAGAACTTTCGTACCTTAATAGATTGTACTTAAATAATGGCAAAGGTAAGTTTAGTGCTTCCGAACATCAGCTAGCGACAACGTTTAAGAATGTTTCTACAATTTCACCACATGATTACGACGGCGATGGAGATATTGATGTGTTTATAGGTTCTCGAAGCGTAGTAGGTACCTATGGTGTTGACCCAAACCATCTCTTTCTGGTAAATAATGGTGATGGTACCTTTATAGATGCCACCGAACGCGTTGGCTACGATTTAAAAGATGCGGGCATGATAACCAGCTCATTGTGGACAGATATCGATGGTGATGACAAAAAAGATTTGGTGACCGTTTCCGATTGGGGTACAGTTAATATTTACAAAAATAACGGTCGTAGGTTGCAAAAGATGAACAGTTCATTAGATGCATTACCTGGTTGGTGGGGCAGTATAGAATCAGCGGATCTCGATAATGATGGTGATAACGATTTGATTCTTGGTAATCAAGGAGGTAATTTACATTATAAGCCGGATATGGATCATCCTATGAAAATATGGATCAACGATTTTGATAATAACGGTACGATCGAACAGATCGTGACCCAGAATAATGATGGTAAGGACTATCCGCTGCATCAAAAACAAGAAATGACAGAGCAATTAGTATCACTCAAGAAGCAAAACATCAAGGCTTCTGATTATGCCAAGAGGACGGTTCAAGAACTCTTCCCAAAAGAAATAATCGATAATTCCATACAAAAGAAAGTAGTGACATCTAATTCAATAGTCGCAATCAATAATGGAAATGGTGACTTTAGCATTAAAGAACTACCTCAAAGAGTGCAACTTTCCTGCGTCTGCGGAATTACCTGTACCGACATTAATAACGATGGTAACTTAGATCTGATTATGGGTGGTAATGACTTCGAATTCAAACCACAATACTCACGATTGGATGCCAATTACGGTAGTGTGCTATTAGGTAATGGAAAAATGGATTTTGAATGGCAAGATTACAATGACAGTGGATTTTACGTTCGCGGTGAGATCAAGCATTTGAAACAGTTTAAAGACCATAAAGGAAATACCTTTATGGTCGCAGCAATAAATAATAATACTCCCAAGATATTCTTAATAAATGAATAGAATAGTCCCCTATTTCTTAGCTATTCTTGTTCTGCTAAGTTGCAACCAGCAGGGAGAATTACTATTTGAAAATCCTTCACATACAAAAACAGGTGTTGATTTTATTAATACGGTGGTGCCTAGTGATGACGTGAATATACTAGACTATCTCTATTTCTATAATGGTGGTGGGGTTGCAATTGGTGATATTAATGGTGATCAGTTACCAGATATCTTTTTTTCCGCAAATCAGGGCAAAAACAAATTATATATCAACAAAGGTGATTTGAAGTTTGAAGATGTCTCCTCAACTGCGGGAATAGAAGGTAATAGCTCCTGGAATACAGGAGCAGTCATGGGTGATATCAATGGTGATGGTTTATTGGACATCTATGTTTGTGCTGTAGTTGGCCTAAATGGCTTTGATGGCTATAATGAGTTATATATCAATAATGGTGATGGCACTTTTACCGAAAATGCCGCCAAATACGGGTTAGATTTTGACTCTTATAGTTCCTCATCGGCTTTTTTGGATTTTGATCTAGATGGCGATTTGGATATGTATTTACTTAATCATGCGGTACATACTCAAGAATCTTATGGCCCTGCAGATACGCGGCGTAAAAGAAGTTATGAGACTGGGGACAAACTTCTTAGGAATGATGGTCAAAAATTTGTGGATGTCAGTGAAGAAGCTGGAATTTTCAGTGGTGTAAATGGCTATGGTTTGGGAGTTGCCATTTCGGATTTCAATCAAGATGGTTTTCCGGATATATATGTGGGAAACGATTTTCATGAGGATGACTATTACTACTTGAATAATGGCGATGGGACTTTTAAAGAGTGCTTGAAAGATTATTTTGGCCATACCTCTCGCTTCTCTATGGGCAACGATGTAGGAGATATTAACCATGACGGTTGGCCAGATATCATTTCTTTGGATATGCTTCCTGAAGATGAAAAAGTGCTTAAATCATCCGAAGGTTCAGACAACGTTCAAACTCAAAAAATGAGAACCGAGCGGTTCGGATACCACTACCAATTCGCACGAAACATGCTATTTGTGAACAATCAAGGGAGCTCATACTCCGAAATAGCACTTTTAAGTGGTGTTGCTGCCACGGATTGGAGTTGGAGTGCCCTATTCTCAGATTATGACCAAGATGGCGAACAGGATATCTTCATTTCCAATGGTATTCCTAAACGACCGAATGACCTGGATTATATCAATTTTGTGTCCAACGAACAAATTCAGAAGAAAATAACCAACACCAAACTGGTTGATCAGCAAGCCCTTAATTTGATGCCTTCTGGAGCGGTTCGAAATATTATTTTCAAAGGAAAAGAAGATCTACTATTCGAAAATAAATCAGGACAATGGATCTCTAATGATACTATTATATCAGGTGCAACGGCCATGGCAGATCTAGACCTAGATGGTGACCTTGACCTTGTCACGAATAATAACAACGCATATGCCTCATTGTATATCAACCAAACCAATGACAAGGCAAACTATTTAAAACTCAAATTCAATTATAACCAAGAAAATCGTAATGGTATTGGAACCAAAGTGTTTTCCTACCAGAACGGAATATTGACATACAAAGAACTTTATACAGTACGTGGTTTTCAAGCGTCATCAGAGCCCATTATACACTTCGGTTATGGCCAGGATAAAAAGGTGGATTCTTTAAAGATAATTTGGCCTGATAAAACATATCAAGTCTTAAAAAATGTGTCTACCAATCAATTCTTGACCATAAGCCCTGAAAACACGCAAACTTTTGATTACAGTTCTCTAAAGCCAAAAGACAAGCAGGTTTTTGAAAAAATCAATGGCAATCTTGGAATTGACTTTACGCATAAAGAAGATTCTTATATCGATTTTAACCGTCAGAAACTGATTCCGTATCAGATATCTGATAGGGGTCCAGCTACAGCAATAGGCGATATGGATTCCGATGGCAAACATGATATTTTCTTTGGTGGATCTAAATTCATTCCGTCGGCTGTATTTATTCAAAAAGAAGGTGTCTATGCAAGAAAAGAATTTCCATCCATTTCTAAAGATTCAATAAAAGAAGATGTTGCTGCACATATCGCAGATTTTAATAAGGATGGGGAAAACGATTTGATCATAGGGACTGGTGGTGCCGATTTCTATAATCAAATGAAGCCATTGCTCAATAGTTATTATTTGCAGGAAGACGAAGCGTTTAAATCGGTAGACTTACCTGAGAGTTTCAGCAATGTTTCGGTTATTGCTCCATTCGATATCGATGATGATGGCGATTTAGATCTATTTATTGGAAATCAAGCAATATCAAATGATTTTGGTAACATTCCTGAGTCCTACATCTTAAAAAATAACAACGGCCAATTCGAAAGAGATCTTGAAAATCCCATTGATAAGGTGGGCATGGTAACTGATGCCATATGGAGTGACTTTGATAACGATGGCGTCAAAGACCTCATAGTTGTCGGTGAATGGATGTCTCCTACTTTCTTTAGGAACTTGAATGGCACCCTTACTAAAACTTCAGTCGGTATTGAAGAATTAAATGGCTTATGGCAAACTATAGTGCCTTTTGATATTGATGAGGACGGAGATACAGATTATATGATGGGCAACTGGGGAACGAACTCCAAGTTCAAAGCTTCAAAAAATGCACCATTAAAACTTTACTATGGGGATCTTGATGAAAACGGTCAGACTGAGACCATTGTTGCCATCGAAAAAGACGGAAACTATTATCCTATAGAAGACCTTGATCAATTATCCGGTCAACTAATAATTCTGAAAAAAAAGTATCCTGATTATAAGAGTTTTGCGGGCAATACGATTGATGAAATATTTGAAAGGAACACCCTTAAAAACACTTCTTTAATGGAAGTTTCTGAACTTAATTCTGGTTTTTTAAGGAACGAGAATGGTAAATTCAGTTTTGTGCCTTTTGAAAATAGTCTGCAGGTCTCACCTATTACCGCTCTTTTGCCCTATGATTTTGATTCTGATGGGCACCAAGAAGTCCTAGTAGGCGGTAATTATTTTGGTGTAAAACCATTCCAAGGACGATTCGATTCTTTTCCAGGTGCCTTAATAAAAAATGAAAATAATGTAATTTTGGGGCATAGAATTGGCTTGGATCTCGCTCAAAAATCAGTTCGTGATCTTAGTATTATTGATATGAATGATGAAAAATACTTGTTGGTTACTATTAATAATGATAAAGTTCAAGTATATAAACTGAAGAAATAAACAGATGAAAAAGAAACAATTGTTCATAATGATCGGTGTTTTATTCTTTTTACAGTCATGTAAAAAAACAGAACCTATCATCATATCTGCGGAAGATTTACATGCATCGGTTGATAAGATTACAGAGATCATGATTCATGATATATTTTCACCTCCTGTTTCTAGTAGGGTATTTATATATCCAAATATTGCTGCCTACGAGATCATGGCCTTACACGAGGACTCTTATACCTCTCTGCAAGGGCAATTAAAATCCCTGACGGCAATTCCCCAACCTGACAAATCTATCCCAATTAACATGGAATTATCTGCCATGGTTGCACATATGGAACTAAGTCAAAAACTTATTTTCTCTGAGGAAAAGATGGCAGTTTTAAAGGATAGTCTTTATGCAGTGTGGGAAAGCAAGAATCCTGAATTATTCAATGCGTCGAAAGAATATGGGCTCCAAGTTGTTGAACACATAACGGAGTGGATGGATACCGATAATTATAAGGAAACCCGTACAATGCCAAAGTTCACTGTGGATATTGATGACCCTTCGAGATGGCAGCCAACACCTCCTTCATATCTGGGAGGTATTGAACCACATTGGAACAAATTGCGAACTTTTGTGATTGATTCTGCACAACAATTTAAACCTACGCCTCCTCCTCCATTTTCCATGGAAAAGAATTCAAATTTCTATAAGGAATTGAAAGAAGTATATGATATAAGCAACCAAATCACCGAAAAAGGTGACGAATCGGAAGAAATTCAAATAGCGCGTTTTTGGGATTGTAATCCCTACGTAACAGTATCAAGGGGTCACTTAATGTTTGCTACCAAGAAAATCACTCCTGGAGCTCACTGGATGGGTATAGCTAAGATAGCATCAAGAAAAACGAATAGCGATTTCAATAAGACCTTATTTGTATATACTAAAACGGCTATTGCCATTTCTGATGCCTTTATTAGTTGCTGGGACGAAAAGTATCGCAGCAACTTGATACGCCCCGAAACTCTTATCAACGAGCATATTGACGATAGTTGGAAACCCGTTTTGCAAACACCACCTTTTCCAGAATATTCTAGTGGACATAGTGTTGTTTCAGGAGCTGCCTCAACTGCATTAACGAGTATTTTTGGCGATAATTTCACCTTTGATGATGACACTGAAGTTAGATACGGCTTACCCATAAGAAGTTTTTCTTCATTCGACCAAGCCGCAGATGAAGCAGCAATCAGCAGAATGTATGGCGGAATTCACTACCGAGCTGCAGTCGAAATAGGTGTAAAACAAGGAAGGGATCTTGGGAAATTTGTTGTGGATAATTTGAAGATGAAAGTGACTACTAACACTTCAGTAAATTAAATTCTGTAAATGCGAAAAAGAGTAGTATTAGGGGTTACTATCCTTCTGTTAAGTGGTCTTATTTGGTACTTGTTCTTGAAACCAAACGACTATATAGTTACTTTTAGGTCCAAGGCCATACCTGGTGCGCTTAACCAGGAAATCAAGTTATGGGCTAATGGCCTTGAAAATGCTGAATTCATTGAACAAGGGAACCTGACAAATTTTGTGCATCATATTGAATTCAATGACTCACTACATCGTTACGAGTGGGATATAAAGCCAGTGAACGATTCCATATCTGAAGTAAAAGTCTCCATTAAAGACATGAATAATAGTCTTCTTAACCGAATAACTATTCCATTAACTAATTCCGACTTCGAGAAGCGTACTAAAAAAACTCTTATGGATTGCATGACAATCATCAAGGATCATACCGAGCGCTTTAAAGTGACTATTGTTGGACCTAGCACAATCAAACCAAAGTTTTATGCTTATGTGACACTTAAGAGTGCACAAAAGGACAAAGCGCTGAAAATGATGCAAAACTATTCTTTTCTTAATACGATTTTAGTCAAGAATGGATTACAACTTGATGGACAGCCATTTATCGAAATAACCGATTGGTCCATAGAAACCGATAGTATTTCGTATAATTTTTGTTATCCGATCATTCAGTCTGATTCACTCCCAGTGATCAAAGGATTGCAATTCAAACAATTAATTGAGCAAAAAGCTATCAAAGCTATATACAACGGTAATTACATCACCTCCGACCGTGCCTGGTATCACCTTTTGGAGTATGCAGATAAAAATAATATTCCTATCAAGAAACAACCTTTTGAAATCTTTTACAGCAACCCGAATATGGGAGGCAATGAATTAGACTGGAAAGCGGAGATCTTTATGCCTCTTCAATAAGCACTCATAGACACATGATAATTTGAGTTTAAACCCCGAAATCGTTTTCGTGAAGTCATTGCCATATTCTCAGTTTTAGCCTTGTTTTTTACTATATTTAGTTCTTATAACTAACTAAATATGAAATTAACGAAACCACGCTTATCCTTTTGGCAAATATGGAACATGAATGTGGGGTTCTTTGGAATTCAATTCAGTTTTGGCTTACAACAAAGTGCTATCAATCCTATCTTTGAGTATTTAGGTGCTCACCATCAAGATTTACCTTTATTAAATCTAGCCGGTCCTGTAACTGGATTGCTAATTCAGCCAATTATTGGTGCTATATCAGATAAGACCTGGTCTCCTAAATGGGGAGGAAGACGAAAGCCTTTCTTCTTAATTGGAGCTTTATGTGCCAGTTTATGTTTGTTTGTATTCCCGTATAGTTCAGAATTGTGGTTCGCAGTAGGATTATTATGGATATTGGATGCTTCAAATAACACGGCTATGGAACCTTACAGAGCTTTCGTTGGCGATAAATTACCAAATAGTCAATTGACATTTGGATATCAAATGCAAGCACTATTTGTCGGTGCAGGCATTACTATTGCTAACTTTTCTTTATTCCTTTTTCAAGATTGGTTTAGCTCTCCTGCAGAAGCTTCAGAAGCTGTAAGCGCCATCCCTAAATGGGTGTATTATTCTTTTTTCCTTGGTGCTTTTGCATCTGTAGCTACAGTTGCTTGGTCGATATGGAAAACTCCAGAGATTCCTCCGACAGATGAGGAATTGAAAGAAATAAAAGCCTTTAATGAGGGAAAACCCCATCCGATCATTCAAGTTTTTGGTGCACTATTGGCAATTCTATCGGTTCCAGTACTAATAGGTTTAGGTATAGGACAAATATTTCCTTACCTGTTTGAGAACTATAATTTACTTGTAGTCATTATGCTAATTGCTGCATTCATTTGGCTATTCTTTCTGCATAAAACCATAAAGAATAATCCAGAAAACAAGACTATAAATAAATTTGGCGATTTGTTAATGCCCTTAATGGAAGC